>JAISZH010000032.1 GCA_031269345.1 Desulfovibrio sp.
AAAACCGGGCGTCAGGCGAAATTTCCCTGAAAGGTGAGGCTTCAGACCATAAAGGAAGTTTCGGTCAAAAATGTTGGACAATATATTCCATTTTCGATAGTTTGCCGCACGTTTTACCCTGAAGGAAGGGTAGTTTATGATCTCCACGTTTAACCATGAAGGAAGGGTAGTTTATGATCTCCATTGTTTTGACTTGGCGTTTTAAGGGCGAAGCACAGGACTGATATGCTTCGGAAATATTCAATCGGAACGCGTATTACGGCCATCATCAGCCTTTTGCTGCTATGCATCGCGGCATTGATTGCCACCATCATCTTTACGGCTCAAAGCGTGCAGGACAGCGCGCTTGCCGACGCCGAGCGGGTGATGTTTGAAGGGGAAAAAAACAAGCTGCGGCTCGGCACCCACACCATTGCCGCGGCTCTCGGCACGGCGCTTGCGGGGATCGAGGATCCCGCTCTGCAGGCGGAGATTATCGGCCGCTATATCAACGATATCCGCTTTGAAACCGACAAGTCCGGCTATTACTTCGTCTACAGGGGCACGGTCGTTTTCGTGCATCCCGTGCAGCCCGCGCTGGTCGGCAAAGATCTAGGGCAGACGAAGGATGCGGGGGGCGTGTATTATGTCAGCGATCTGAACAAGGAGGCCCGGAAAGGCGGCGGTTTCGTCTCCTTTATTTTCGGCAAGCCCCGGCCGGACGGAAGCGTGTCCAACGCTCCCAAACTGGCGTATGTGGAAATGATTCCAGGCACCGACCTCTGGATTTCGACAGGCGTTTACATCGACAATATCGACGCCTACAGGGCTGACATGGTAGAGCGCATGTCCGGCAATCTGTTCAGCCGTATGCTGATCATCGTGGGTTGCGTACTCGGTCTGGTCCTTTTCATCCTGCTGCCTTTGTGCTTTTTCACTGTGCGATCCATATCCCGCCCGCTCAGGGACACTACCGACGCCGCCCAGGAAATAGCCGGAGGCAATCTCAAGGTGGTCCTTGCCGCCGATGGAGCGGATGAAGTCACCGCCTTGCAGAAATCCCTGTTGAATATGGCCCGCAACCTGCAAAACGGGTTCGCCGAAATCCAGGCCAAGGAGGTTGAAGCCCTGGCCCAGGCGGAATCCGCCAAAAAAGCCGCGCAGGAAGCGAAGCAGGCCATGGTCAAGGCCGACGAAGCAACCGACAACATGACGCAGGCGGCTTCGCGCCTGGAAAACGCCGCTCATGAAATGGAATCGACTATAGCCGCCATTTCCGGAAATACTTCGGAGATCAGAAAAGGCGCGGATGTCCAGGGCAGGCGGATCAACGACATTTTGCTCGCCATGGAGCAGTTGAACTCCAGCGTGCGGGAAATCGCCAGAAGCACGGGCATGGCGGCGAACAAGTCCGAACAGGCGCGCCTGAAAGTGGAAAGCGGCGCGCGCATGGCCGGGGAATCCGGCCGGGCCATGGACGAACTGCGTACCCTGACCGACGATCTTACCGGCAATATCAATAAACTCGGAGAACACTCCAAAAACATCGGCAAGATTATGAACGTCATCAACGATATTGCCGATCAAACCAACCTCCTTGCCCTTAACGCGGCCATTGAGGCGGCCCGGGCGGGAGACGCGGGAAGAGGCTTTGCCGTGGTGGCGGATGAGGTGCGCAAGCTGGCCGAAAAAACCATGCAAGCGACCCATGAGGTGCACGGTTCCATCGTAACCATGCAGAATCTGACCCAGGTGAACATCTCCGGCATGGACGGAGCGGTCAGCGCCATTGCCCAGGTCAACGCACTGTCGAATGAAACCGTATCGGCACTCGGCGAAGTGGAGAGCACCGTGCGTGAAGCCTCGGTAGAGGTGCAGGCCATTGCGGCCGCCGCCGAGCAGCAGTCGGCTTCCAGTTCGGAAGTGACGAAGCTCGTCGGTGAGGTCAACACCATCTCCGCGGCCAACGGTGAACTGGTCGTCAAGGCCGATGCGCAACTGCAGGGTCTGGTCAGGAAAGCCGACGATCTGCTGGGGTTGGTTTCGCAACTGCGCAGTGTAAAGCAATAAGGAAGATTGCGTCCGCGAAAACGCCTCACCTCCACTGCGGATCGTAGAGGCCGAGCAGTTCCCGGTATTCCCGCGAGAGCAGCAGGTTTTTCTCCACAGCGCGCTCCGGGGCGGCGTAGAAGGCTGAAAAGACGTCTTTGCCGCCGCCGCCGGAGTCGGCCCCTCCGGGGTGGAACATGATTTCAACGAGATCCGTTGACCGGGCGCGCGCGCAAACCGCCGCAAGACCCGCCTCAAGGCGCGGGCCGGTCATGCTGCCGCTGCACATCCCGCCGATGAAAAAATCCGGGACCGACACGCCGCGCGCCGTGAGAAAACGGCGCAAGCCCGCGCCCCAGTGCGCGAGCAGTTCGCGTCTGGCCGTTCCGACGACACGCAGGGAGAGGGGGGCCGGGCAGGCGTAGCGCGGTTCCTCGGGCGAGCGGACGTGGACGAAACGAAAAGCGTCCAGCACGCGCGCAAGCGCGGGCCGCAAGGCGGGGATGGCGTGGACGTGCTGGTGCCCGTCCAGGTACAGGGGAACCTCCTCAAGCCCCGAAGCCTCGCAAAGAAGATTCCGGATGCGCGTGATCTGGGCCAGCCATTCCCGCGCGGTCTGTTCAATGAACTCTTTTTTTTCGGCCGCGGGGAGAAAGAGAAGCCTGCCGCACAGGCCGCCCAGGCTATGGCGGAACCGCCCGGACGCGTCCGCGAGCAGAGGCACGGAAGCCGGCGCGGCGCTGCATTTCCCCTCCAGCAGGTTCAGATGCGCGCCCGCGCGCAGGCCGGGGTCGGCCGCCAGCCGCCGCCCCATCAGGGCGGCCGCCTTTTCAGTAAAGGAACCGTTGGCGAGCAAAGACGCGCCGCGCAGGCTTTTTGCGTCAATGCAGCGCAGAATGTCTTCCGTTTCCTTTTCTCCTATGCCGCAATCGTCGGCCAAAGGCAGGCAGCGCATATCTCTCCCGTTTGCGCCCTCTTTTATCCGGGCGCGTGACGCGACGCCAGAGCAATTTCAAAGTGAAATTGCTCTGGCGTCCGCTAGATGGCGTCGTCACTACGTCTATAACACGCTGAAAATATTTGAATATTTTATAGTGTTGCGGGACAGAAATTTTCAAATAATTTCACGGTATTATCAATCGTATGACGACACCATCTAAGGGGTAAGCGCAATTTTTTTGCGCTGTTAAACGCCGGAGCGGGCTAGGCTGTAGAGAGCCGGGTGCGTCATCTCAAAGGTAAAATGCTCTGGATGAAGTTTTCCCCGTCGTGCGAGACCAAAGAGGAGTTCAACACCCCTTCCGGCCCGGACACCGCTTCCATCAGACTCTGCTCTTGTTTTTCAAAAACTTTGGCGTCTTGCATTCAAACTCGTTTGAATGCGACTTGGTATCAAGGCGTTATTCCCAGGGGTTTGATCCCGGAGGAAGGACCGTGGAATCCCGTATGGTCCCGGGGGTGCGGGAAAAACGCGGGGCCGGGGCGGAAGCCCTCGATCAGCGCGTCGGCGCCGTCGGCGGCGTCCAGACAGAAAGCGCGGCCTTCGTCCGAACGGATGTCCACTTCCACAAGACGCCGGCCCCGGTCCGCGACAGGGTTGGGCCAGCCGTTTCCCCCCTTTCGTTCGACGCGAAGCACATCCGCCCCGAGATCCGCAAACTGCATCCCGCAATGTGGCCCCGGCCCTATGCCCGTGAATTCCAGTACCCTGATCCCGGTCAGGGGACCGCCGCGTTCAAGCGTATTTTTCATAAAAATTCCTTCGTCCCTGATGCGCCGCATCATGCCCATCCGTTTTCGACAGGAAGCGGAAGGGCATGGAGGATCGGGCCGGAAACGGCGCTTTCCGGAGAAGCGACCGGCACGCTTGTTATAGCAAAAACCGCCTTTTTGTGACAATCGCGAAATTTGTAAATTATCCATTATTGACGTTGTATTTTTAAAAACATTGAAATTTTTTTAAAAAAGATGTTGATTTTTTTTCTGAAAAGATTATTCTCATCCTAAAGTGCATTTCGGGGGCCTTCCGGTGGGTTTCCGCACTTACCGGAATCGCAAGGATTTTTCAATCCTGCTGCCTGCCTTTCAGGGGGAACAAGCAAAGCATTTCTAATTTGGCGGTCCGCCCGCGCGAGCAGCGCGGGTGGCACTGTGACGCCTGCTCCTCTGCACTTTCTCTTTTAATGTTAATTAATTCAACATCATTATGGGGGAAGTCATGTCTCAGTCCGGTACCGTAAATCCTGCCGCAGCCTTAAGACAAATCAGACAAACAGTAAGAGTTCCCAAGCCGGGAACCGGAGAAGAAGCCGTAGTGCAGTCCTCGCCTGGAGGGAGGCTGGAGTTCGCTTTTGATCCGTCCTCGGCCGTGGTTTCGCGGCCGGAAAACAGCAACGACCTGGTTTTTGAGATAGACGGCGGCGGACGTCTGATCATCAGCGGATTTTTTGAAGTAGGGACTCATCCTTTGCCCGATATGGTTCTGCCGGACGGGCTGGTGGTGGCTTCCACGGATTTCATCACCGTGA
Organism: Desulfovibrio sp.; assembly: GCA_031269345.1. GTDB lineage: Bacteria > Desulfobacterota > Desulfovibrionia > Desulfovibrionales > Desulfovibrionaceae > Frigididesulfovibrio. The sequence goes on from JAISZH010000032.1 coordinate 4,557, forward strand.
ACAATCCCGACTTGGACATGACAACCGCGGCCGGTTACGCGCCGAGCAGCGCCGGCGTCAACGAATTTGCGGACGATGCGGGCTCTTTGGTGGATTCGGTGGACCGTCTGGGCACGCTGGGCACGGATACCTGGGATACCTCCCGTGGGGGCGGGGGGCTCGGGACGACGGTCGCGACCGAGATATACGTCGCCGCGGCTTGGGATCTGAGCGCGTTTTCGGGCGCGTTCGGGGCCTTGCCGGAATCCCCCTTGCGGGAAAGCGGAGCGCTGGGGTTTAACAGCATAACCCAAAGCGCCGTGCTGACCGCCGGCTCACAGGGGATAGTGAGCGTTGGATTCGGCGCTCTTTCCGGCATCAGCGTCGCA
>JAISZH010000125.1 GCA_031269345.1 Desulfovibrio sp.
TGCCGCATCCAAAAAAAACGTACCTACCCGGTGCTTGTAGACGCCTTCAAGAGTTTCTTCCAAGGGCAACGCCCTGATACTGCCTTTCTTCATCGCTGATACCCTGTGAGCGGTTACAATTGCAGGACGCAATTTTTATCTGGAATTCGAATAAGGAAGAGCGATGGATTTTTCAAGGGCCAATATCCTTATCACCGGCGGAGCCGGATTCATCGGCGCCAACCTTGCCCGCCGTCTTGTGGGGCAGGGAGCGCGGGTGACCCTCGTTGACAGCTTCATCCCGGAATATGGCGGCAATGAAGCGAATCTGGACGGCATCCGCGATAGCGTAACGCTGAACATTACGGATGTCCGCGATCCGTACGCCATGCGCCACCTGGTGCGGGGACAGGACTTTCTGTTCAACCTCGCCGGGCAGACGAGCCATATGGATTCCATGGCCGATCCGTTCACCGATCTTGAAATAAACGCCCGCGCCCAGCTTTCCATTCTTGAATCGTGCCGCGGCCATAACCCCGGCGTGAAAATCATCTTCGCGGGAACCAGGCAGATTTACGGCCGCCCGGACCACCTTCCTGTGGATGAAGACCATCCCGTCCGCCCGGTGGATATTAACGGCATCCACAAAGTCGCGGGGGAATGGTACCACCTTCTGTATCACTCGGTATACGGCATCCGCTCCACGGTGCTGCGCCTGACAAATACCTACGGGCCGCGCATGCGGATCAAGGATGCCCGGCAGACCTTCGTGGGCATCTGGATTCGTCTGCTCTTGGAAGGGCGCCCCTTTGAGGTCTGGGGAGGCGGGCAACTGCGCGATTTTACTTATGTGGACGACTGCGTTGACGCCATGCTGCTGGCGGCATCGCCCAGGGCGGACGGCCGGGTTTACAACCTTGGCGGCGACTGCGTAGTCAGTTTGCGGACCCTGGCTGAAAATTTGATCGCGGCGCACGGCGGCGGCGACTTTATCCTGAAAGAGTTTCCGGCGGAACGGAAAAAAATTGATATCGGCGACTATTACTCCGACGATGCCCGCATCAGGGAAGATCTGGGATGGGGTCCCAAAGTCGCCTTGAGAGAAGGCTTGCAGCGAACTCTGGAGTATTTCGCGCCCAGGCTGGAACAGTATTTATGACCTCCCGGCATTTTTGTACATATTTTGACCACAATTATCTGCCCCGGGGCATGGTTATGTTGGAGAGCCTGCATGAGTATTGCCCGCAAGCCCATGTTCATGTCCTCTGCCTCTCGGAGGAATGCCACACGGCCCTGGCGAAGCTGGATTATCCGCATGTGACGCTGAACCGGCTGGGAGAATTGGAAACCGCGGACAAGGAACTTTTTGCGGTCAAGAATACGCGCAGCCTGATAGAATACTACTTTACCATCACACCCTGTTTACCCTGGCATCTGCTTACGGTTCAGGGGCTGAGCGAAATAACATACCTTGATGCGGACATGCTGTTTTTTTCTTCGCCGGAACCCCTGTTTAATGAAGCCGGGGATGCTTCGGTCATACTCACTCCGCATCGCTTTCCCGATCCCTTGAAACACCTTGAAGTTTACGGATTATTTAACGTGAGCTGGCTGACGTTCCGCAACACCGAATCCGGCCGGGCCTGCCTTGCGTGGTACAGAGACGCCTGCCTTGCATGGTGTGGGGATAGGCTTGAAAATGGCCGCTTCGCCGATCAGAAGTATCTGGACCATTTCCCCGGGCGCTTCGGCTCTACGCATGCCATACGCCATCCCGGCGCGGGACTCGCTCCCTGGAATATGTCGGACGCGCAAGTCGAAGAAGGCGAAGGCGGCTTCTCCACCTGCGGAGTTCCTTTAGTGTTCTATCATGCGCAAGGCTTTAAACGCATCTTGGGGCCGTTTTACTCTTCGGGCTTGCTTGAGTACGGGGTTGGCCTTGAATCGTCCGGCAAGCGGCGGGTATTGGCGTTCTATGCGAAAAAATACCTCCTGGCGGAACAAACAGCTTCACGCCTTCTGGGTAAAAATACTATTGTCGGCGTTCGCGGGGATGGGCGGCGCATTTCGCCACTGTCTACAGCAAAAATGACCATACAAGAATGGTATAAAAAAACTCTTGTGGTGCAGTACCCTTGACCCCCTTTTTTACAATTGTCTCCGCTACCCGTAACGAGGCACAGGTTTTGCCGAGGCTTTTGGAGTCGCTCCGCTCCCAGTCCTGCAGGGATTTTGAGCTGCTCATCCAGGACGGAGCATCCTGTGACGCAACCGCCGCCGTCGCCTCCTCCTTTCAAGACGCGCTACCGGCTGTTTCGTTTGTGAGCGGGCTGGACAACGGCATCTATGACGCCTGGAACAAGGCCGCGTCCCGGGCGAAAGGGGAGTGGTTTCTTTTTCTCGGCGCGGATGATGCCCTTTACGGGCCGGACATCCTGCTCCGGGTCAAAGACGCGCTCACAAGCGCCAAGGCCAACATAAACGGCGGCGGACTGTCTTTCGCGGCGGGCGGCGTGGTAGTCGTCTCTTCTGAAAATATTCCGCTGCGGTATATTTCGGGAAAGGCCGGGGGAGTGACAGCCTGTTTGCGCGTTGCGGCCATGCCCACTCCTTTTCCCGGTTTGTTTATCCATCGTTCTCTGTTCGCGGCCGACTTTTTTGACCCCGCGTTGAAAATTGCAGGCGATTATGACTTTTTATGCCGGGCGTGGAAGGACGACACCCATGCGCTAAAGCTGCCCTTTTTGGTAACCTCTATGCTTGATGGCGGCCTCTCCACTCAAAAGGCGCATGAAGCGCTGTGCTGCAAAGAAAAATTCGATTCCGCCGAAAAATATTTTTCCAGCGGTTGGACGCCCGAGAACCGTCACCACTATCTGCGCACCCGGATTTTGAGCATCCTGTATGCCCGATTCCCTGCCTATGCGGAGAAATTCCATGCCATGATCCGCAAATTGAGAGGAAAGCGCCCTCTGCCTGTCGCGAACAGGCCGCTGCCGCCTTTTTCGCCGTCCAATACGCCTGTGTTCATTATTTCTTTCAACCGACTCACTTACTTACAAAAGCTCATTGCATGGCTTGAGAAAAACAGCTTCAGCAATATTATAGTGGTGGACAACAACTCTTCTTATCCCCCGTTGCTTGCCTACCTGGATGCATTGCCGTACAATGTGGTCAGGCTCAAAGAAAACCTCGGGCATTTGGCCATCTGGAAATGCGGCCTGTTTGCGGATACACTCTCGCGAGTGTATTTTATCGTAACAGACCCGGATATTTTACCGATGAACGATTGTCCTGAAGATGTTCTTTTGCAGTTCTACAACCGCTTGATTGCATACCCTCATATCGCCAAATGCGGTTTCAGCCTGATCTTGGACGATATTCCGGCGGCATACCCTTTACGGGAATCCCTCATGGCCGTGGAAAGACCCTACTGGAATGTTCCCCTCCCGGATGCTTCGGGGTATTTCGCGCCAATCGACACGACCTTCGCTCTCTACCGCCCCGGCATCACGCCGGACAATCCCGGCTGGCTGGAAGGAATTCGCCTGGCGCCGCCCTATGCCGCCCGGCATCTTCCCTGGTACGAAACCGGAGGCGTCATGGATGAAGATCTCCTTTTTTACAGTACCGCGACAAAGGCCGAATCGACATTTTGGACGGCTGTCGATGCTGATTCGCTGAAAAGGGAAAACCTGGAGCTCCGTGTTCGCATCCATGAACTCGAACAGCGTGTGGACATGTTGTCGCAAAATTTCAGCAACAAAGTGATCATTCTGGTTCACAAAATTTTGCGTGCCGCAAAAAAGAAGGCGTTGGGAGAATGACAACGATGGCGAAGCGCCTCACGGCGCGGCTGAGAACAACGCCTCTTTGGTCCTTTATCCGCTGGGCCGCAAAAACTTTTGTGTATCTTGTTCCCTTGTCTGTATGCCGCCACATGACGATGGTTCCCTGGCTCGGCCTCATAGCGTCCGCTCGTCTGCTGTCTCAGGAAACATGCGTTGAGTGGTTCACAGGGACGCCGGGAAAGCAACTGGAATTGATACCGGGGCTGAACGCCCGTGAACCGCAAGCCGTAAAAAAAGCCTGGGAGCTGTTGCCCCATAAACCGGAAGGAATATATTCAATTCTGGAACACTGTCATGTGGTCAAGGGAGAGGGTAAAGACTTTTCCGGCGAGAAGGTTGCACTGATGGCGCACTGGGATCCTGAAAACAAGGTTGATCCGTTCGTTTCCTATTACTTGCGCCATTTTCGCCAGGCTGGTTTCAAGACGGTTCTGGCGTCCGCCGCTCCGCTGGCGGCGGATGATGACGATATCGCCCACACTGATGCGGTTGTCCACCGCACATGCGGGGGATACGACTTTACCAGCTGGAAAGGGGCGCTGGAATGTTTCCCTTCATTGCGCCATGCCGCAGAACTGGTATTCACCAATGACAGTGTTTTCGCCCCGCTTGCGGATATAGGGCGGGTACATGCTGCAATGGATTCCGTATCCTGTGACTTTTGGGGACTCATGGAAAGCCGCGACCAGCTTCCCGCCATGCCTAGTTTTTACATAGTATGCCGGCAAAGGACCCTGCAACATCCCTGTTTTAAAACTTTTTGGGATGGCGTGGACACCTCTTCGCACAAAGAGACGGTGGTTTGGCGATTCGAGCAATCCCAGACGCTTTGGTTCGCCCTGCACGGGCTTACGCCGGGGGCCTATATCCATTGGGACATGATGCCGTGGCTGAAAGGCGGGCCAGCCTACGCATGCTGGAAACAGTTGGTGCAGCTTTTCCGCGTTCCCTGCATCAAGCGCTCCGTTATCAACGGCGATGTATGGTGGGCGAATCCCACGGGATGGGAAATACTTATGGCACAGTCCGAGTATCCCCCCGGACTCGCGCGTGACTTCCTGGAGCGATGCCGAAGGGTGGTCAGGCCGGCATAGGATCAGGGGCTGTCCGGCATCCGCTGTTTCCACGGTTCGGTTCCGGAGTGGAAGGGATTATGGCCTCCCCCGCAGATAGTTATACAGTTTTTTTACTTTCCCGGAAAGGAAGCCCGACTTTGACACTTAATTTCAGACAAGTATTATAATATCAGCATGTTATCAAGGTTACAGACCTGATTTTTGTACTACATTTTCTTCGAAAGCAAGGGTGCTGTAGGCTTTACTCCAATCTCCCCGAAGAGTTGTTTTTGTTCTTCAGTCAGCGTTGTTGTCATGAAA
>JAISZH010000050.1 GCA_031269345.1 Desulfovibrio sp.
AAACGCGCCGCCGGGCAAAAGCAGCGACAAAAGGGAAAAGCGGATCATAACAAAACGCATAAGTGAAAATCCTCCTGTCAGTAGAATGTTCAAGATTACTCACAGCGCCGTCAGCGCACCGGCATGTCGCTTGTTCCTTTCAGGACGAAATCCACGCGGGCGTTGCCGTCGCGCGGAATAGAGCGCCTGCCGATGCTGTTGCCGTTGACGTAAACTTCCACGTTTTCCCCGCAGGCCCCGCTTCCCAAATCCAGATTGTAATAGCCGTCGCGCGGATAAGCGTCCTTGCTGTTCCAACTGGTGCTTACCCTGGCCGTGCCGTCCACTTTTGAGCCGCCCGTACGGGTGGCTTTGCCTTCAATGCCGCAGGCGGAAGAAAGAGGAACCGGGACCAGTAGCAAAGCTGCCAGAGCGAACGACATAAAAATTATCTTCATGATGCTTCTCCTTGTGGGAAGTTGAGGTGAAACGGGAGGGAACGCAGAATGCGGCGACAACGGCGAAACATCGCTGTCTCCCGAAGGGTACAGGGCCGGACGTTTTGTGAGAGAGCAGGGTGCATCATCTCAAAGGTAAAATGCTAGCGGACAACCGGTAGGTCTTCCCAAGCCGAAGTATATTTTGGCGATCTTCTGGTATGCTTCGTGTGCCAGAGCGCCGTCTCGGCTCCTTCCGCTGCGAAGCGAACCGTGCCACGCCCAAAGCGTTTGTTGACCATATCCAGGACCGACATAAAGTTTTTGTCTTTTGCCGCTTGAGCATCAGGTCTGGCAAAATCCAGAAGGTTTCCTTGCCGTTTATGCCGATCAACCAGATCAAAGAGCATAACGCCCGCCTTGGCGTACTCGAACCCTCGCAGGAAAACGGTATCAAGCCCTTCTCGCGCCGCCTTGATAAGTTGCCGGGTATTGGCAGTCGGGGAGGAAAAAGAAACTTCCGCCGTTTTGTCATAAAAAGGCCCCTGCCCATGCCGCGCCGTGCGGATATGGACGGCTATGCCGCCAGCTACCAGATGTTCCCGGCGCACACGTTCACCAGCCAGGGCAGCGTGCATGGAAAGGGCTTCGGCCAGATATTTCTTTTCCGTTACCTTTTCCCCGAAGGAGCGGGATGAAACCATTGTCCGCCTTGGCGCTGGCGCATCAGACTGGTCAATGCACGGGATACCGCGCAGTTCCATCGCTGTGTGCAGTCCGGTGACGCTCAGGAGCTTTCTGATCACGCCTCCGTCCGCGTCACACAAATCCTTTGCGGTGTGGATAGAGCGCAGACGCAGCTTTTCGGCTGAACGCCGTCCAATGCCCCAAACGTCCTCAACCGGCATCTTCGACAGAGTTTTTTCTGTTTCGCTTGTTCCGGCGTCCAACCGGTATACCCCTTCGCCTTTCTTGGCTAATTCACCTGCCAGTTTCGCAAGGGTGCGGGTTGTGCCAACTCCAACCGAAACAACGATGCCCGTCCACTTGCGGACGCGCTCACGCACGGACATAGCCAGTTCATCCGCGTTACAGGCCAGAGGGCCTGACAACGGCACAAAAGCCTCGTCTATGGAATATTGTTCGATCACAGGCGCAAGGGTTTCCAACGTCCGCATGACCCTGTTGGAAATATCTCCATACAAGGCGTAGTTACTTGAAAATACAGCTACACCATGTCGTTTCAGAAAATCGCGGACCTTGAATTCCGGCTCCCCCATTCCGATGCCAAGAGACTTCGCTTCATTCGAGCGGGCCACAATGCAACCGTCATTATTGGAAAGTACAACTACCGGCTTACCCAGAAGGTCAGGGCGGAAAAGGCGCTCACAGCTTGCATAGAAGTTATTGCAGTCAACGAGCGCCCAAAGCTTCGGCGTTGAGCTTGTGGATTGCATAGGTGACTACTCCCCAGATCAGGGTGTCTTCCTGGTCTGTTACGTCAAATTCCGGGTATTCGTCATTGGCTGGTACCAACCAAACACGTCCGTTCTTGCGAAAGAGGTATTTTACCGTCAATTCCCCTTCAACGGCGGCGATAACGACGCTCCCGTTTCCAGGGGTAACGGACCGATCCACAATCAGCAGATCGCCGTCATTTATCCCCGCTCGAATCATGGAATCCCCGGCAGCGCGGACGAAAAATGTCGATGAATGGTTTCGGACAAGATATTCATGCAAATCCAATTTTCGGTCCAGATAGTCCTCAGCGGGGGAAGGAAAACCCGCCGCCACTGGCGACAGGTAAAGCGGCAGGCCCTCACGGTTTTCATCGTCCGGCGCTTTGGCAGCATTTACAGGAGTTGCTTTCGTTTCTCTCATGATTGCTTGTAATAATCACCCCACCGTTTCCGGGGTTGTTTTTCAGTGGATTGTTTTTGCGCCGGCTTGCCGTGGGGGTTCCGGACGCTTTCAGTGCCTTCAGCATTTCGGATTGGCTGGCGAACTCCTCTCCGGCAAGCGGCCCTTTATGGCAATGGTATCCGCCGTTTTTTCTGTCATTATGGCAGCCGTATGCGTCAGGACCGCCGCAGTGGGCGAAGGCGGATGTTGGCAGGGCCGCTGTCAGAACGACAGGCAGGAGGATATTTTTTATCGACTGAACATTTCAATAAGCTTTCAGGAAAGTCAAGTCTTTCAGCGGCCATAGATCTCTCCTTTTCACGCCCATCGCGGCGCATGACATTCTGGACGGAATGGGATAGTCTGAATCATCAGGAGAATACGATTTTGACCGGCACACAAAACACCATGACGGCCTTGCCGCCGCTTCTGCCCAAGGACGACTTTGTTTTCCGCAAGCTCTTCGGAGATCAGAATCATGTGGACATGATCATTTCTTTCCTGAAGACTTTTGTGGAATTGCCGGATGAGGAATACGCCGATGTGACGATAGAAGACCCTAATCTTCTGCCTGATATCAAAGAGGGCAAAGCCTGTGTGCTGGATCTCAAGCTCCGCACCCGAACGGGGAAGATTATTCATGTTGAAGTCCAGCGCGACGACACGGGGGAAATGTGCGAGCGTATGGCTGTGTACGGCGCTAAGATGCTTGGGGAGCAGATCAGATCCGGTGACTACTATAAAAGCCTCAACTGGGTAATTTCTGTGCTGATCACGGATTTCCCCCTGTTTAAGCAAACGGCGGATTACCATTCCCGTTTCAAATTGCGCAGTGAAGATGGGAGCCTCGTCTTGACTGACGCGCTTGAATTTCATATTTTGGAATTGTGCAAAATACCTGTGACGGAGGATGGCCGGAAAGTTTGGCCCTGGCTGAAATTTTTGGCCTCCGGCACAAAGGAGGAGTTTGTCATGCTCCAGCAGACCTATACTGAACTGCAAAAACCCGTGGC
>JAISZH010000124.1 GCA_031269345.1 Desulfovibrio sp.
GCAACGCTGTGCAGGCCGATCATCAGTCCTTCAAGCATGTTCGCTCCTTTCCCAAGTCGGTGCTCGTACGCTGTATCACTTGAAAATGCATATCGAACAGCGTACCGGCCGCGCCGCCGGGCGGCGTGAGCACGGCAAAAACCGCGTTTTTTGCCGTGCGATCTTATCGCTTAAAACGAAGCGAATGCGTGGTTTTAAGCGATAGATGGCACTAGCCGCCACGGGCGTCTCAGGCGTGAAGATCGCTTCACCGATTTGCGAGATAACGTCGCCTTTCGCTTCGCTCAAGATCGACCGGGCGGTTTCCGGCCCGCTCCGCCGCCTGCGGCGGCGTGCGTCCCCTTGCTGGGTTGCGGTTGAAACTTCGGCCCAAAGGAGTTTATGAAAACCAGGGAAACAACTGACGCGTCCTCGAAAGACAAGGCCACGCAGGAACGCGACCAATATTTTGACGGCCTGAAACAAGCCCTGCGCGCCGGTGACGCCAAATGCGCGGACGCGAACATGAAAGCCATCCTGAGCGGCGCGGGGAGCGGGGACATCGGGCAAACGCTCAAGGAAGTGGAGGAGAGCGCCCGCTGGGAACTGCAATGCGGAGCGGACCCCCTGACGTGCTGCCACCTTGTCTTCAACATCCGCAAGCGGTCCGGAGACGTCAAAGGCATGCAGGACAGCGCGCGTATGCTGAAAATATATTCCGCCATGCTTGAAGACGGCGTGGACATACGGAATATTATGGCCTGCCGCCGGTATATGGAGCAAAAAAACTGGCATGACCCCGCAAGAATCGACAATGAAGAACGCCTGCGCTTTGAGCGGAGCATCGGCTACTGGCGTCAGATGCGCCTGCTGTCAACCATCGACCCCTTGCTGGAATCATTCCCCGGCGCGGAATGGCTGAGCCTTGGAGACGGACGGCACGCCATCGAGGCCAGATATGTGGAAGCGCGCGGCGGGCGGGGCACGCCTGCCGATATTACGGATCATGTGCTGAAAACCGATGTCGAGGCCGGGCTTATCAGCCGCTATCGCGTAGAATTTTTTGAAAAACTCGGCACGGCCGACGGAAGCTATGATTTCGTTCTGGCCAAGGACGCCCTGCACCACTGCGCCAAACCCTGGATCGGCATCCATGAAATGCTGCGCACAGCGCGCGAAGGCGTCTGTTTCATAGAACCGTACGATCATGCCTTTTGGCATTCGCACCTCTCATTTCCCCCGGACTCCGCCCCTCCGGCCTGGCACGGCTTTGAAGAGGGCGTCGGCAATTACATATACTCTTTCATGGACAGGGAAATCGCCAAGCTCTGCATGGGGATGGGCCTGCCCTTTCTGGCCTGCAAGGGATTCAACGACTGCTACGACCCGAAGCTGGACCCTTTGGAAGCCGCGGAAGGCAGTCCACAACTGGCCGCCGTGCGGAATTTTCTCGAAGAAGCGGACAAAAAGAGCGCGGCAGGGGAACGCGGCTATGAACTGGTCGCCTACGTCATCCTGAAGCGCCCGCCTCTGTCCGGCCTGCGCGAAAAATTCGCGCGCGCGGGATTTAGAGTCGTGCCCTTGCCACGTAACTGGGCTTTGGAAAAGGCTTTTCTGGACCACAAGTTTTTTTCGGTTCAGGAAGGATAAAACTCCGCCGCCGGGTGGGCGATGAAATCCGCCATATCTTTCTCCCGCGCCTTCCAGGCGGCATAACCCTTTTCCACGGAGAGCCGGGCCATTTTGCCAATCCGCGCGACATCGGAAAAATCCAGAGGGGCGGGGCGGGTTTCCGAATACAAAAGCCCGTTCACGCCATGAAAAATATATTCGTTCATGGTGCCGTTGTCGACGGCGACAACGCACTGCCCCATAGCCATGGCCTCCAGAAAAGACTGCCCTATGCCCTCTTCAAGGCGCGGGGCGAAATATACGTTGGCGGAGCGCATAATCTTCAACAGTTCCGCCCTGTCCTCGAACCAGGTGCTAGTCGTTATCCCGTAACGGACGAAATCCCGTTTATCCGGAAGCGTGGGCTTGAACGAACCCGGATCCGGCGCGTAATGGATGTGCAGGTTGTCGAATTTTGCCTCCCCGATCAGATGGCGGATAACGGGCCAGGAAATTTGCTGCTCCATCCTGAGCCAGAAAAAACCGCGCAAGCCCTTTGCCGGTCCTCGGCGCACGGGCGCCGGGGGCTGATAGTAACGCGCCGGGAAACTATAGACGCCGAAGGCCGTAGCGATAGCATGGACAATCCGGGAAAAACTCAGCACCTTGGCCCCGGCGAAGGACTTCCAAAAATCCGCTAAATTGTTTTTCGGGCCGGTGTGGAAAAAAAATTCGTCCAGCATGGGGATATAGACGACGTTGGGATGGTGGGACGCGTAAGTGATGCCGTCAGGCGCGCATCGCGCCTGAAACATGATTACGATATCGTGGTTGATCACCTCCTTGAAATGCACGCGCCTTCCGCCCAGCCAGCCTTCGTCCCGGAAAACATCAACGGTGTGACCGCATCCGCGCAACAACTCCGCCAGAAACTCATTGGAGCGTGTTTTCAGATGATAGGAATGATCTACATAGGCTATGCGCGCCATATTTACCGCCTGCAAGAGTGATTGAATTTTTCTTGTAAACCGAAACGCCCGGTTGCGCAAACTCCGCGCCGCCCGCTTCACCGCGCTTCCTGGCATTATTATTGCATTTTCCGCTGAAGCCGGAAAAAGCGTCAAAACCTTGCGCCAAGGATCCGAATCATGCGTGCCCCGCTGCTTTTTCTTATCTTCAACCGCCCCGGCATGACCGGAAAAGTTTTCGAGGCCATACGCGCGGCCCGCCCCCCGCGCCTGTATATCGCCGCGGACGGTCCGCGCCCGGAAAGGCCGGGCGAAGCCGAACTCTGCGCCAAAACGCGGGAAACGGCCCTGCGCGTCGACTGGCCCTGCGCGGTCAAAACCCTTTTCCGCAAACGCAACCTGGGTTGCGCCGTAGCTGTTTCCAGCGCCGTCACCTGGTTTTTCTCCCAGGAGCCGGAAGGCGTTATCCTGGAAGACGACATCCTGCCCCATCCGGATTTTTTTCCTTTCTGCGAGGAACTGCTGGAAAAATACCGGGACGACCCCAAGGTCATGCACATTTCGGGCGACAATTTTCAGCTTGGGATAACACGGGGGGTGGCTTCCTATTATTTTTCCCGCTTCGCCCACATCTGGGGCTGGGCAAGCTGGGCGAGGGCCTGGAAACATTTTGACCTTTCCATGCCGGGGCTGAAACATTTTATACATGCAGAGCTGCCGCGTGTGGCGGATGAACCTGAAGGACTGGCCCGGTTCAGGCTTGGCCTTGAAACGGCGGCGGACACGGCAAACACCTGGGATTACCCCTGGTCGTACGCGGTTCTGAAAAAAGGCGGCCTGTGTGTAATGCCGAACCAGAATCTGGCGCGCAACATCGGCTTTGGCGACGGCACGAACTGCGTTTGCCCAAGCATCTGGGGCGCGATCCGCCCGCGCTCCATGCCGGAAATCATCCATCCGGCCGAAGTTGAACAGAACCGGGAGGCGGACGCTTTGACCCTGCGCCTGCAATTTATCCCGGAATCTCCGGAAATATTCATCAATGAGGGCCTGCGCAGACTGGAAAACGGGCAGGCGCGCGCCAACCTGGAACTGATCGCGGCCATGCGCGATCATTACGGAGATTTTCACGCCCTCACCCGGCTGGAGGCGCTGACCGGCAAAGTCCTCGCCCTGAAGGAAGGCGCGACCGGCAAAGAGGCACTGCCTGGAACACGTCCCGGACAGAAGGAGGAGCAGACCGCCCATGCCGGATGCGATTCCGGAACCGAAGCGCGCCGCGTAAACCACCGGGCCGGGCCGGCAAAAAGCTGTTGGTGCGGAAACAGGGAACTGCTCCCCTGGGGCGGTGGCTATCTGCGTTGTCCGCATTGCGAAACCCTCGTGGACGCCGCATCGTTTGCAGGAGATGAAGGGCGCAAGGCGAGCGGACTGTACGGCGAAGACTACTGGACCGGTAAAATGTCCGCCGCTTACGCGGAAATGGGCTGCGCCTCGCCGGACGAGGTTCTCGTATTGCATTACCACGAGCGTGCGGCGCACTGGCTTTCGCATATCGTCCGCCACGTTCTCCCCCCGGCCCGCATTTTTGAAATGGGCTGCGGCATGGGGACATTGGTGCGCTGGCTCTGCGATCTCGGCTATGCGGCCGTGGGCACGGAGATCAGTCCGGCCTGGCGGCGCCGTCTGCGGGAAAAACCGGGCATCCGGGCTCTGTCCCCGGCGGCTTTCGCCCGCGTATTCCGCGGCGTCAACTTTGACTGCGCCATACTTATGGACGTACTCGAACACCTTTCCGATCCCCTTGCGGAACTGAAAAAAATCAGAAAGCTGCTGAAGCCGGAAGGACTTTTAGTCCTGCAACTTCCGGAATATCCGGCCGGGGCAAGTTACGGGGAAGTGGCCGGGCACGCCTTTTCGCGCATGCTACTTCCGGAGGAACACGTTTTTTTATATTCGCGCGCAGCCCTGACGCGTCTTTTACACCGCTTCGGCTTTACCCACGTCAAATGGCTGCCGAATATTTTCCCCTCCGACATGTTTGCCATAGCCGGGACACAGCCCCTGCCCCGGTATTCCGAAAAGGAAACGGCCAACCGCCTTCTCGCGGATGCGAAAAGCCTGACCGCCTTCGCGGCCCTGAACAATTACCGCCTTCTGCAGGAAGAAAAAGCCACAAGCGTGAAAATCGTCCGGCACTACGATGCCGTCCTCGAAAAAATCAATCAGGGCATCGCGCGGGTTCCGCAACTTAGAGCAGGTTAACTTTAAGTGTTAACACGCTGCCTTCTTGCGGCCATTTTGCGGTCCACTGTCGCAAAAAATGAAGTTTTGCGATTCCAGCGAGAAAAACGCGCAAGGAGTATTAAATGCACACGCGCAAACGCATTCTGGTTACGGGAGCCTCCGGCCTGATCGGCTCGCACCTGTGCGAGCGTCTTCTGGCGGACGGGCACGAAGTCGCGGGCGTCGACAATTTCTTTACCAGCTCACGCGAGAACATCGAACATCTTATGGACGACAGGCGCTTTGAGCTCATCCGGCACGACGTGACTTTTCCCTTCTATATCGAGGTGGACGAAATCTTCAACCTGGCCTGCCCCGCGTCTCCAGTCCATTACCAGCGGGACATGGTGCAGACGATCAAAACCTGCGTGCACGGGGCAATCAACATGCTCGGCCTGGCCAAGCGGCTGCGGGCGCGCATCTTTCAGTCCTCCACCTCGGAAGTGTACGGGGACCCGGAAATTCACCCGCAACGCGAGGACTACTGGGGCCGGGTGAACCCCATAGGGGAACGATCCTGCTATGACGAGGGCAAACGTTGCGCGGAAGCGCTTTTTTTCGCGTACCGGCGCCAGCACAACCTGCCCGTCAAGGTCGGAAGAATCTTTAATACATATGGGCCGAGGATGCACGAAAACGACGGCCGCGTCGTATCCAACTTCATAATCCAGGCCCTGAGAAACGAGCCTGTCACCATCTTCGGCGACGGCAGCCAGACGCGCTCCTTCTGCTATATTTCGGACATCATCGCCTGCATGCTCGCCTTTATGGCCTCTCCCCCGGATTTCACCGGCCCCATGAACATGGGCAACCCGGAAGAGCACACCATAAAGGAAATAGCGGATCTGATCCTGGACCTGACCGGCAGCAGATCGGAACTGATCTTCCGGCCCCTGCCGCGCGACGACCCCAAACAGCGCCGCCCGGACATCTCCCTGGCCGGGGAAAAACTGGGCTGGTCGCCGCGCGTTCCCCTGCGGGAAGGCCTGAAAAAAACCATCGCCTATTTTGAGAACCGGCTGCGGGCATGCCCCTGCTGAAGGCGCTGGACCAATTTTCACTTTGAAATCGCTCTGGCGGCCGCGAGAGCGGACGCCCGCCGCGTAAATCCCTGCCGCGCTGGGATGCGGTTCTTGTGAGGGGGAAACCCCTTCCTCCGGCCCTTTCTGTCTTGTCCGCAAGCTTTTCCATACGATTGTCCGGAATTCCATACAGTACTTCACCGGTCATTCGCCCTCTTTCGCAAGCCAGCCGCAGACCGGGGATTCCCGGAGCGGCGGGCATGCATCTTGCTTCTTCCGGAAAAGTCTTCTTCGTGCAAATAAAGTGCGCGCTGCCAACGCGGTTCATCTTTATCACAGTTACTGATTTCCGCAGGCGTCCGCTCCCGCGCTCGCCAGAGCAACTTCAAAATGAATTGCTCCAACGCGTATACCCGTAAGCCGCTCCGGCGGGAATCCCCCTCAAGAGAGCTGTTTCAAACCATAAAAGGAAGTTTTTGATGAAAAGCGTAAGCGAGCTTGTAGAAGCGGCCCGGACAGCCCAACGACAGATATCTTCATATTCCCAGGAACAGATAGACGACGTGTGCATGTCCATAGGCTGGGAAGTGTTCAACGATCGGAATGTGGACATTCTCGCCCGCATGGCCGTTGAAGAAACCGGATACGGCAACCACGCCAGCAAGGTGACCAAGCACAAACGCAAAATCGGGGGCGTCATGCATGACATCATCGGCGCCAAAAGCGTGGGCTGTATTGAAAGCGACCCGGAAACGGGCATCAGCAAATACGCGAAACCGGTGGGAGTGGTCTGCGCCGTCCTGCCCGCCACCAACCCTACGGCCACTTGCGGCGGCAAGGCGATCTCCATCCTGAAAGGCCGCAATGCCGTGATCTTCAAGCCAAGTTCGCGCGCCAGACGCTGCACCGAAGAATGCGTGCGCATGATGCGGCGCGGCCTTGAACGTGTGGGCGCGCCGTCGGACCTGCTGCAATATATCGAACTGCCGGAACGGGAAGCCGCAAATGAACTGATGAGCCGCTGCGACCTGATTGTCGCCACCGGGAGCGGTCTCCTGGTGAAATCCGCCTATTCCAGCGGCACTCCGGCTTTCGGCGTAGGCGCGGGCAATGCCGTCGCCATTATCGCCGAAGACGCCGACGTGCCCGACGCCGCGGAAAAAATCTTCGCCAGCAAAACCTTTGACAACGCGACTTCCTGTTCATCGGAAAACGCCGTCGTCATCCTGGACGGCGTGTACGCGCAAAGCGTAGACGCCTTCAAAAAGCTCGGCACGCACGTCTGTTCGCCCGAAGAAGCCGGAAAATTGAAAAACCATATGTGGCGGCCCGGAGGAAAAGGCAAACTCGCCCTGAACGGGGACGTCATCGCAAAATCCGCAAAGATCATCGCCGAAGGCGCGGGCCTTGACGTCGCGCCGGACACGCTCATGCTTCTGGTGGAAAGCGATACGCCGCCGGCCCTGGACCAGTTCGCCGAGGAAAAAATTTCTCCTGTGCTGGTCGCCTACCGGGCCAAAGACATGGACGCCGCCGTACGCATCCTGCAAATCCTGACAAGCCGCGTCGGTCCCGGACATTCCTGCGGCATTCACACCTTCAGGAGAGAGTATATCGAACGCCTGGGCAGGGAAATGTCCACCAGCCGGGTGACGGTGCGCCAGCCCATGGCCGCGGCCAACGGCGGGCATCCCTTCAACCGCATGCCCTCCACCGCCACCCTGGGCTGCGGGACATGGGGCGGGAACATCACAACGGAAAACATCCATTGGAAACATTTTCTCAATATCACCTGGGTCAACGAACCGGTGGCCCCCTGGACCTTCGAAGAAAGCGCCTGGGATCCTTTTTTCAAAAAGTATCCGGGGAAACAATAAGGCAAGCGGGGAATTTTTGATGTTTCAATCCACACCCGGCTCCGTCCGCCGGATGACTCCGCCCCGGCGGATTGGAGCCGGGTGGATTGCCCCCTCCCTGAAGGAAGGTACCGGGATGGTCTGCCCGGCATAGCCGGGCCTCAAGCTGGAATCTCCCTGAAGGGAGAGGTTTCAGACCATAAAGGAAGGTTTGATGAAGCTCTTCGAATACCAAGCAAAAGAGGCGTTTTCGGAAGCCGGGATTCCCATTCCCGAGGGACGCCTCGCGCAAGACGCCGGGGAAGCGCGCGAGGCCGCGCGGCGACTGGGAAGCCCCTGCGTCCTCAAGGCTCAGGTCTTGCGGGGAGGACGGGGCAAAGCGGGACTCATCCAATTTGCGGAAAGCGCCGAAGAAGCGGAGCGGAAAGCGGCCGGTCTTTTCGCTTCCCCCCACGGCGTGCGCAAGCTGCTTGTCGAGCGCGCCATCGCGGTTGAACGCGAATTGTACCTCTCCCTCGCCCTTGATCCCGTGGCGGCGACGGCCATGTTCATTGCCTGCGCCGAGGGCGGGGTGGAAATCGAAACCCTGGCCGCCGAACAGCCTGAGAAAATCGTCACGGTCCCGGTGGACCTGGACTGGGGACTCATGCCGCATCATGTGCGGGAATTGACCTTCGGCCTGCGTCTTTCCGGGGATACGGCCAAAGCGGTGGGCGACATCGCCGGAAATCTGTTCAAAGTCTTCCGGGCCACCGGCGCGGAACTGGCGGAAATCAACCCTCTTTTCGTCACCAAAGAGGGCGGGACCGTGGCCGGGGACGGCAAGCTCGTTATTGACGACAACATGGGCGACGCGCGCGGCAAATACCCTCTCGCGCCGGAATACTTCGACACGCAAACGGAATACGAGGCCGCTCTGGAGGGCATACCCTATCTCCAGTTTGACGGCGACATCGCCCTTATGTGCGCCGGCGCCGGACTGACCACCACGGTGTTCGACCTCGTTCATTACGCGGGTGGAACCGTGGCCAACTATCTTGAATTCGGCGGCCCGAACTATACCAAGGCAGTCCAGGCCATGCGGCTCTGTCTGAAGAACCCCAGCAAGGTGCTCCTGGTGGTCACCTTCGGCACGATCGCCAGGGCGGACGTGATGGCGAACGGGCTGGTGGAAGCGATCAAGGCGCTTCGGCCCACTGTGCCGATTGTAACCTGCATACGCGGCACCAACGAGGAAGAGGCCTTCGCCACCCTGCGCGCGGCCGGGCTCGACCCCCTGTACGAAACCGAGGAAGCGGTGCGGCGAGCCGTGGATATCGCCGCCGGGAGGAGAGCATGAGCGTTTTCATCGACCGGAACACGAGCGTGGAAGTGCAGGGGGCGACCGGCAAGGAAGGCGCTTACTGGCTGAAGCACATGAAAGACATGGGCACGCGGGTGGTTTTCGGCGTGACGCCCGGCAAGGAGGGGCAGGACGTGGACGGCGTGCCTGTTTTCCATTCCGCCCGCCGCGGCATGAAGGCGCACCCGGCGGAACTGGCCATGCTCTTCGTGCCGCCCAGGTTCACCAAAGACGCCGTGTTCGAGGCCCTGGACGCGGGCATCAGGAAAATCGTCACCATCGCCGAGGGCGTTCCCCTGCACGAGCTCATCCAGATACGCAAAGCCGCTCTTTCCTGCGGGGCAATGGTCATCGGCGGCAACACCTCGGGCGTCATCTCGCCCGGCAAAGGCATGGCCGGGTGCATCCCGTACTGGATCGAACGGGTCTACAGGAAAGGTGACATCGGCGTCATGACCAGAAGCGGCTCTCTGACCAACGAGGTCACGGCGGAGGTGGTCAAGGGCGGATTCGGCATTTCCACCCTGATCGGCGTGGGCGGAGATTCCATACCGGGCACGCGCTTTGCCGAACTTCTGCCGCTGTATGAACAGGATCAGGAAACAAAAGCCCTGGTCATTATCGGGGAACTTGGCGGCAGCATGGAGGAGGAAGTCGCCGAGGCCATGGAAGCGGAAATCTTCACCAAGCCTCTGGTGGCCTTTATCGGAGGACGCACGGCGCCGGAGGGCAAGCGCATGGGCCATGCCGGGGCCATAGTTTCCGGAGGAAAAGGGTCGGTAGCGGGAAAAGTGGCCGCCCTGGAAAAGGCCGGCGGCCTGACCGCCGCCAAGCCCAGCCAGGTGGGCGGTTTGCTCAGGCAGGCATTGGGCTGATTACCGACAAATGTTTCAATCCACACCCGGCGGCGCTTGGCGTCAAGCGGAAATCTCCCTGAAGGGAGAGGGTTCAGACCATAAAAGAAGGTTTGATGAACCCTGTAAAAACGCCTGCATGGGCATTGATACCGCTAGCGCGCGCCAGGTTTTGCGCGCCATCCCCGGAACCGGGATCGTCGAGATGGAGCATCACGGCAAAGACACCATGTGTTGCGGCTGCAGAACTGTTGACGGCATGCCGGAACTCGGCAACGCGGTTAC
>JAISZH010000174.1 GCA_031269345.1 Desulfovibrio sp.
CTTGCCGCCTTCCGGCGATACCTCTAAGCTTAACCCGTTACCCGTTCCATCTGACAACCTGTAAAGCTTTTCTTTGGGCTTTGCTTGTGTTGCGGCCTTGTCTGTGAGCATGTGAGTAACCTTCTTGGTGGCTATCGGAAGTTACTCAAAACTTACTCACAAAGTATCGCGGCGGCAAGCGGAAAGTTGCGGAATTGTGCGGACGCAAAACCGCCTAAAACTCAAGCCCGCCTAGCTTTTTGTGGAGCTAAGCGGGCTTATGCGGAATTACTCTTGGCGCGCCTGGAGGGAATCGAACCCCCGACCCACTGCTTAGAAGGCAGTTGCTCTATCCGACTGAGCTACAGGCGCGCGGTTGTTGGGGCGAATAGGCGTGATTTTCCGCGAAATGTGCAGAGTGGAGCGAAAAATAGGAAAAAATGAGCGTGGTGTCAATCGCCTGGTTCCGCCCTTCTACTGATATATGCGTTAAGGAAACATTGATTTATTCCAGTAAGGGGGCAAAGCCTTCTCGCAGAGCATTTCAAGCGCGAAATGCGCTGCCACGGTTTTGATGTCGCCGGCCCGGAGGCAATTTGCTTGCGATTGGCGTCAGTTCCGCTCTTCATAGCGTTGGGCCATGCCCGTGAAAGCCGCCTCTTCAAAGGAGGTGTAGGACGGAGTGTAGAGCAGCCGGATCATGCCTATGGGGCCGTTGCGTTGCTTGCCGATTATGATTTCCGCCTCCTCGGTGGGGGCGCGGTTTTCCGGTTTGGCGAAGGCTTGTTCGTTGTGTATGAACATGATAAGGTCCGCATCCTGTTCGATGGCCCCGGATTCTCGCAGATCCGAGAGTTTGGGCCGGGCGGGTTTGCCGCTTTCCTTGTTGCCGCGTTTTTCTATGTCGCGGTTTAACTGGGAAAGGGCCAGGACAGGGATGTTCAATTCCTTGGCCATGGCCTTGAGGTTGCGGGAAATGTCCGAGATTTCCAGTTCGCGGGAATCCGTGTTGCGGTTTGACTGCATGAGTTGAAGATAGTCGATGACCACCATGCCGATGCCTTTTTCCGCCTTCAGGCGTCTGGTGCGCGCGCGCATCTGAACCGTGCTGAGAGAGCCGGAATCGTCAATATACAGGGGGGCTTCGCTGAAGCGCTCTCCGGCATCGGCAAGCGCCATCCAGTCCGCTTCGGTGAGCGTCCCCATGCGCATGCGCTGCATGTCCACTTTGGCCCAGGAACTGAGCATGCGGGACATAAGCTGCTGGCAGGACATTTCCAGGGAGTAGACCAGCACGGGCACATGCCTGCGCACGGCCGCGCGGGTGGCGATGTTCAAAGCCAGGGCGGTCTTGCCCACCGAAGGGCGGGCGGCCAGGATGATAAGGTCCGAAGGCTGGAATCCTGAAGTCAGCAAGTCGAGTTGCGAGTAGCCGGTGTGTATCCCGGTTATGGGGTCTTCCGCGCCCACGCGGCTTTGCAGGTCGTTGAAGACCAGTCTGGCCAACTCGCCTGCGTCTTTGTAACTGCGTGCGGTGTTGCGGCTGGAGACGGCGTAGATCTTTTCCTGCGCCTCGTTCAGTAGATTTTGCGCGTCCTGTCCCGGCGTGAAGCTTGCGCCGACTACCCCGACGCAGGCGTCAATCAGGCTGCGGATCATGGATTTGTCCCGCACCAGCCGCGCGTAGTGCTCGGCATTGGCCGCGCTGGGTATGGCCGCCGCAAGCTCGGCCAGATAGGCCGCCCCGCCCGCGTCCTCCAGTTTCTTTTCCCCTTTGAGGCGTTCGGCGGCGGTGATCAGGTCAACCGGAATTCCGTTCTGGAAGAGGTATTTGAAGGTCAGAAAGATTTGCCGGTGCGCGGGAAGATAAAAATCGTCCTCGTGCAGCATCTCCACGAGGACATAGAGGGAATCCGGCTGTAAAAATACTCCCCCCAGCACGCCCTGTTCGGCTTCAATGCTGTGTGGGGGCACGTTGCGTATCAGATCCGGCGCGGCCTCGCTCCCGCGCCGTGCGGACCCGGCGGGTTGACCGGAACTGTCCGCTTTATTCTCCGGGTTCCGCCGCACTTGGGGTTTGGCTTCCATCGGCCGCGCTCCGGGCTTCTTCTTCAGCGTGCGCTGTTTTTTCCGCGACAACGGAAAGCGCCAACTCGGCAATCACATCGGCGTGCAGGCGTATGCGGATGACGTAATCTCCAAGGGTCCGGATGGGGGAGTCCAGGAGTATGCGCCGGCGGTCCACCTCTATGCCTTGAGTGGCAAGGGCCTCGGCGATGAGCGTGGTGTTGACGGAACCGTAGAGTTTCTCCCGATCCCCCACGCGCATGGGGATGAGCAGGCGCGCGGCGGCTATTTTTTCCGCCAGACCCGCCGCATCCTTACGCAGGGCCGTGGCCCTGGCCTCCAGTTTTTTCCGTTCCAGTTCGAATATTTTGCGGTTCGCCTCCGTGGCGAGCATGGCATGGCCCTTGGGCAGCAAAAAATTGCGCCCGTATCCGGCTCTGACGTCGACCATGTCTCCCAGGCGACCAAGGTTCTCCACGTCGTTGCGCAAAATGACTTTCATCAAAAATTCCTTTTGTCCGACAGGTTCCTAATGCCATGTGTCGCTTAAAACGAAGCGGATGCGTGGTTTAAGCGATACATGGCTCTAGTGTCGCGTCACGCGACACTAGAGCACGCTCTTTTTCTTCACTTCGGTAGCGTGCGTCGCGGTATAGATCATCAGGGCCATTTGGCGGGCGCGTTTAATTTCCACGGTCAGACGGTGCTGATGGTGGGAGCAGACTCCGGTGATGCGGCGGGCGGTAATCTTGCCGCGTTCGTTGATGAAGTCGCGGAGTACATCGGGATGCTTATAGTTCAGGGGGATTTCCTTGTCCGCGCAAAAACGGCAGAATTTGCGCCGGGAGGTGAATTTTTTTCTGAAAACCGTCATGCCGTCTCCTCCTCGCCGGTCTCCTCGTCGGTCTCCGCCAGTTTGACTGTAAGGAATTTGAATACGCTCTCCGCGATGCGGATGTTGCGCTCAAGCTCCGCGACCAGCGCGCCGGGTCCGGCGTATTCCAGGCGCGTATAATAGCCGCGCATCTGCTTTTTCACCGGATAGGCCAGATCACGCATCCCCCAGTTGTCTTCCTGCAGCACCTTACCTCCCTCACGTTCAATGACGCCTTTAAAACCGCCCAAAACGGCGTTGCGGCTTTCACTTGGAAGATCAGGGGAAAAGAGCAGGAGGGTTTCAAACCTTCTCATGCAGACTCCTTGTGGGCTTTTCGCGGCCTCCGCGTTCAGCGGAAACTTAGCGGCCTCCGCCTCATGCGGAAGCAAGGAATTCGCCGTGTACCGGACGGCTGAAAAAGACCCGGCCAGGCGGGCGGATTGCCGTCCCTGCGCATTCCGTACAGCTTGAATGCGAATTAGCAGTTATAGATGAAAACAAGAAGGATGTCAAAGTAAATTTTCCGAACCGGCATTACAGATTTCCGCATGGAAATCTGAACAGCGGCCCGGCGGCCGCTGTCGCCGCAAAGCGGCGCAAGTCAGCCGAAAACCGCGTTTTCGGCTGACGATCCTCCGCGGGGAAAAGTTT
>JAISZH010000180.1 GCA_031269345.1 Desulfovibrio sp.
GATGTCCCGTATGCCCCAGCGAACGAGATTCCAGATCACATACTCAAGAAAAGACACGCCGCCCACCGGGAGCAACGGCTTGGGCGTATCGTCCGTCAACTTTCCCAGGCGCGTTCCCCTACCGCCGGCAAGGACCACGGCTTGCGTGACGCAGGGGGTGGTCATGGACGCGCACCTGTCAAGGATAGGAAAGCGTATTCCGCGCCCCCGGCCGGACCGGAGCAACGGCAGGTTGTCTTACACATTCCCGTAGATCGTGTTTTTGATCATGGTGTAGCCCTTGATCAGTTCTTTTATGCCCATGTCGAGCGAAAAACGCGGTTTGAAGCCCGTTGCTTCGATTTTGGCGTTGGAAACGATGTAGTCGCGCTGGTCCGGATCCTTGCCCAACGGCGCTTCTAGAAACACGAAGGACGGCAAATGCTTTTGAATGCGTTCGCACAGTTCCTTTTTGGACACATTGGCGTCGGACAGCCCGACGTTATATATTTGGCCCTTCATGGAAGAATGTTTTGATATGGCATGGAGGAAGACCGCACTCACGTCACGCACATGCAGGTAATTGCGTTTGAAATGGCTTTCAAAAAGCACCACAAAACGGTCATACACGGCGCGATAGGTGAAGTCGTTCACCAGAAGATCAGTGCGCATGCGCGGTGACATGCCGAATACCGTGGCCAGACGGAAGCTGACGGCCCCGGGGTGCTGCAAAAACGCCTTTTCCACTTCCACCTTTTCCACCGCATAATGGGAAATGGGGTTGAGGGGCGATTCCTCCGTGCAGTAGTTGTTCTCATCGCCTTTGCCGTACGCGCTGTTGGTGGTGGGCATGAGCAGCATCTGATCTTTGCCGGCCAGCTTCAGCAGCAGAAACACCGCATCACGATTGGTGGAGGTGGCGCCGATGGGATCTCTGGAGCAGAGCGGCGCTCCCACAAGCGCGGCCAGAGGAATGACGACGTCCGCCTTGACCAGCAGGGGCTTCATGGTTTCTTCCGAGCGGATATCCCCGCGCACGATGGAAAAATTGGGATCGGCGCACACATGGGCCAGGCTGTTCTGCTTGTACATGAAGTTGTCCAGAACCGTGACCTTGTGCCCGGCCGCCAGAAGGTCCGGAACCAGAATGGAGCCGATGTAGCCGGCCCCGCCGGTGACGAGAATGTTATGTGACATGGATACCTCACTTTTCGCTAAAAGTTGCCGCCAGTTGTTGTCTGGCTCCGTTATGAGAAGGATCTAACTCGTTGGCGCGTTTCAATTCCATTCTGGCCTCATTTACACGGCCCGTTTCTATAAACAGACATCCCCTGTGGTAGCGGACCCAAAATTCCGAAAACCCAGCCTCCAGGGATTTCTGATAATACTCAAGTGCCTGAGCGTATTGTTTCAATTGATGACAGGAATAGGCCAGCTTGTACGCAATATCAGCTATGGAGCTTTGGTGGTCAGCTATGGCTCTTTGGTGGAACTCATTGCATCTGCGAGTGTAGCTGATGAAAAAATCTGTCATTTCCGGCGAATACTTTTGGGGAGGCGTTTGATAAGGTTCTTCAAGCAGTTGTTTGCAGCGAGTTATGTTACCTAAGGCCGCTTTTGAAGCCTGATTGGCCGCTACAGACAAAACTCGTCTATGATGCTCACGCTGAAGCCACAAGTCTTTTAGTCTGGCAACAAGGATGTCGGGAACAACCGCCTGAATGTCCATGGCATATTCGCCCAACCCCAGGGAATCGAGAACGTTGAACATCTTCTGGTCGTAAACCAGACCTATCATGGGTACCGCGTTTTTCACCGCGAATATGGCTGGATGCAGCCTCATGCAAATAGCCAAGTCGCAAGCGCCGATCAGAGCGGAAGCTTCACCCGGGCGCAAATAATCCGTCAAAAGTTTATAGGGCACAGGCGGGTCAAGAGATTCGGCGATACGCCGTAAAACGGTCACGTCATCGTCCAGAGCATCACTGGCTCTGGTATCGAAGGGCAGGAACAAGACCGAGCCGCCATGCGCACGGCAAAAGGCATTGATGGCCTCGGCCACGGCCTTTTCAAGCGCCGGCTGGTCGCCGCAAAAATCCCATTGCCGCAGAACAACCGCCAGGCAGGGTTTCGGCAGGGTTCGGGCGCCCCCGAAGAGTTCGGTAAACAGTTCACCGTGGATATTGTTCAGGCGAAAAGCCGGGTCAGCCGTCACCTCCATGTCTTTGTCGGCAAGGAGCGGAAGCTCTTTCAGCAATGCAACGGATTTATGATCCCTCAAAGTCACTGCCGAGCAGGCCGCGACCCCCAAGCTGATATCCCTCTTGGCGAAATCGGATTTAATATAACTGGCCCCGGCGGCAAAAACCATGGCAGGCTTGCCGTGGATCAGGGCCATGAGCGGCGCCCCGTAAACAATGCCGAAGCTGCCTGGGGTGTTTGACTGGTTGAGCAGGAGATTGTCGGGATATTCAAGGTAATCGTTGAAGATGCCCCCTCCTCCGAGCAAGACGGCGTCGCTTTCGGCCACAGCCATCCAGACGGCTTGAAAATCGGCCCAATATACCCCGTGCACCCCGAGCTGGCTTTCCAATTGCTTAACATCCTGTCCGACCACCGTGAATGCGGCCTCAGGGAAAACCGTCCGCAGATCATCCAACATGGAAGTCAACACGGCGTCGTCGCCTACATTTTTAAAGCCGTAATAGCCAACTATGACTATTGATCTCATAGGCACCTCCTATACCATTACACCACTTCTCAGCGACGCAACAAGTTAATCAATTTCCCAGCCTGATTTTCGGCTTGTATCCTCTCGACAGCGGCTGCCAGCTGTTGTTTTGCACCTTCATGGTGGGGATCTAATTCGTGGGCACGCGCAAGGTCGGCCTTGGCCTCGTCCGGGCGCTCGAGATCCAAAAGCAAACTACCCCGATTGTAGCGTACCCAGAATTCGGAAAAACCTTTATCCAATGCAGCTTGGTAATATTTCAGGGCCGCGTCATGCTCTTTTTGAGAATGGAGAGCAAACGCTTTATGATATAACTGAGTCGCAGAAAAATGCTGGTCCGGCCATCCGGAAATTTTTAACAAAAAGCTATTGTAGTCACCGCGCTCAAAAGCCGCAGTTGCTTCCTGCTGGTAGCCTCCCTGCAGATTGTTGATGCTAGTTTGGCAGTTCATATTGCAGCGGCAATTATTCCAGCAATATCGATAGTCATCCGCAATGAGTAATTGTCTGAGACACGAGGCGCTTTCACTTGTAACGATTTCGTCAAAAGACTGAAAATTAATATTACCTATCGGGTAGTTATTCAAATTACAACAGGGCAAAACATCACCATCGGGAAGAACAAGAAACCCATTCCACGGCAATAAGCATCTTGTCAAAGAATGATCAAATGCTCCATAAGACCATTCTGAATAACGATTCCTACTTCTCACAGGTTCAATTTTATTAAGAAAATCTTGTTTTTCTTTTTGATAGGCAGGAGATCCAACAATGTCATTCAATACAAGAAGATTGTTATATAAAGGGGGGAAGTTAAGAAGTTTGACGTCAATATAGTCCGCACAAAAAACTTTAAATTTTATAGCTTCATAAAGGGATATTCTTATCTTATCATTCCAAGGCACCTTTTCATTATTGCTATATAGTATTTGGACATTAACCCCATGCCTTAATCCCAAGCGAATGAAGGGGATGATATCAACGACAGAAGAAGGGGTCACTACCATAGATATGCAGTTAATTAAGGGAAATTCCGCTGTTCGATGGGAATCTGAAAGTGCGAGGAAATTTTCCCAGATCTTTTGATATGGGTATCTTCCTTTGTCTATCAGAGTTTGGGCTATGTCTGCGTTTGTAGCATCAAGAGAGTAGTTCACCAGTACGTTATTTGCCATGCAAAGTTCAATCCACCGTGAGTCAAAAGCCAAGCCATTGGTCACCAGTGACAGAATTGTTGTTGAATTGCATGAGCGCACAAATGGTATATAGTCATCCATGCCGCTTAATATCGTGACCTCGCCACCAATCAAATTCAGCAATGCGCTATTCTCATATACCGGCTTGAGCTTATTATATAGCACATCATGCGAAAGCATTTCTTGCGAAAAACAACTTTGATAGCAAAAATTATGGCGCATATTGCACGCCAAACTCAGCGTGATACAAGAAACTAAATCTTTTCTTTCGTTTTGTATCGGTTCCATAATATATCTCTCATTATCGATAAAAAAATGTTTTGCAATCAACAATATTCTTAAATCCGGAAGAAAGAAAAATTGCGCTGGAAGAAAAATGTATTACGTACATTTTTTGAGGAGTATGGGCACTCTCCTCCTAATTTTTTGCATGATTTCTCTCTCAATTCATCATGGCACTCCATCATGATAGAGTCATGCGCTGGATTATGCGATCGGCTTCTCCCGCAACCTTTTTTCCTATTCCGGCAAAATATTGTCCGGCGCGCCCTGATTCACCACCTTCCCCCCTTCCACCCACACGACCTCGTCGCATCCGGGCACAGTGCTCAGTCGGTGCGCGATGATCACCGTGGTGTTCCTTCCTTTCATCTACATTTTTTTCGTAGCACATTGGTAATAAAGGGAATAACCTCGTGCATCCTTACAAGGAAAAACCTAAACTACCCTGCTGAGTATGACAAATAACTCTACAAAAGCCAGTACAAAATAGAAATTATATTCGACTGACTTAAAGATTGGCATAGAATCGCCATACGCTACACCCGATGTGCATATCACTTTCTTTTCCGACATATGCATCACGATCGTTGTTATCTTCTATCTTAATTAGTGCATCCTGATCTTAAACAACAAATTTATTGGCTCAAATAATGAGATTTGATTTCTATATCGAAGCAATTGTAACTAAAACACCTATCGTGATACAAGCAAGGCTATTTTTATCTGTGAGAACAAATATTACAGGATCATCAAGCATTTTACCACGGTGCATAATGAAAAGCATGCGCCCGTACCAATAAAGAATGGTCGGGCAAAGCATCCAGAGCAGCCATGGTTTACTGTACAGGGATAAAGCATTAAGACTGTCAATGTAGAGCATCAGAATAATTTCAGCACTAAAGCCCGCGCAGACCGTCATCGTTTCCAACAGGCTTTTGTCCGCCATGATATAAGCCCGACCCCGAACGTTGCTATCGCCGTCAGCGGTACGCATATTGAATTCGGCAACTCTCTTAATCAAGGCGAGGCCAAGAAAAATGAAGAAGCTGAAACTAAGTGCCCAGTTGGAAAGGCTGAGAGCCAAAGTCGCTGCCCCCGCCCCCATACGAATGCAATAGAGGCTAGCCAGGACGATAATATCAATAAAAATCAAGCGTTTTAGCCGGAAGGAATAAAAAAGTGTTAGAAGATAATACCCGATTAACACTATGCCAAATGGAGGCGGTAGAAACAAGGTGCACAACGCGCCAACGCAAAGGCCAAGCAAAATAAGCGGCGGACCTTGCCACAACGGGATGAGACCCGCAGCAAAAGGGCGTGCCTTTTTAAGCGTGTGGCTTCTATCGGCGGGTAAATCAAGCAGGTCATTCAAAATATAGGCCGACGACGCACAGGCACAAAAAGCAAGAGCTGCTATACAGCACAACAATATGGATTTGAGAGTAAACTGGTGAGCCAGAAACATTGGAGCAAAAATCAAAACATTTTTTGCCCATTGCGCTACACGTAATCCTTTCAAATATACGCGCAAAGTAACCGGTGATAACGAATCAAGGCAGCGGCAGGTAACGCCCGCTTTTTTGACTGCGCGCAATAACATCGCGTCCCCGGAACCAACGTATAAGGCTTCTCTGCATGATTTCCAGACAGGAATATCTGCGTTTGAATCTCCGATATAATCAAACCCGCTTGCGCCAAAATAGGAACAGAGCAACTCTGCTTTGGGGCTCCCCTTCAGGTTGACGCCATCTGAAGCAAAGACCCCTGCGAAGCAGTCCATACGAGCGGCAACAGCTTCAGCGATTCGTCGGTCAGCGGCAGTAGCCAAGTATATAGGCCGCCCCTCATTTTGCGCTTTTTGCAACTCGCCCAAAACAGCATCATTAAGCGGCCAAGTTGTAACACCTTTAAGACTATACTCTGACAGCATGCTTTTAAGTACGGTAATACCGCTGAACAGCCAAAAAGGAATGAGCAGTGTCCGCCAGGGACGGGTCGCCAGAAGGGCATAAAAACCTTCCCATAACGAATCTGTCTTAATTAGTGTTCCATCAAGATCCGTTACAAGAGGAATGGGGGGATTGAGAGTTGTAGATGGTATTGTTGATATCATATTGTAAAAGTTCAGCAGTTAAAAGTTGATTATGATGGCAATTTAATTATTAAGAAATAAACACATAGAAATATTATAGAAAAAAATACAAAAGTATATGTATCGATAAAAAATTGAAAATGTTGTGACATCAGCATCATAAAGATATTCTGTACTACAGCATCCATTCTGCAATTTATATGGCTGAACACATAAGCATGCGTAAATCATAAGGGCACATTATAGTTTACAGTGGCTCATGAAAATATTTATCCATCATCGTCTGTTACAAGCCGGAGACAATATCACAACATTGGCCACTCCATCCTTACTTACTCATTAATCATGTATGAAAAAAAATACATCTGCTGTACAGGCCTTCCACTTTGCTCGCAAACACTTTTCGGAACATGGTTGTATGAAATACCATAATGCTTTAAAAGGTTATCATAGTAAGAATTCAAATTCGGAAGACACAAGGTAATGGATTGTTTCCCCAAAGTCTGATCTGCTAATGCTTTGAGTCTGGCATCCATCTCACGGGTGAAATTAATATTAGCGCTTGTATACAAAAACAAATTAAGAAAAATCGCACATAGAAAACCGGAAAACATCGGTAGAGATAGTTTGCGCGCTAACGGATACGTTTCCTCTTTCAAAACCAGTGGCACCATAGCCGCGCCAAAGTATAATTGCGGAGCATAACGTGCCCACCATCCTTCAGGATGAATAAAGATAGTCAGCAAAATATACGAAGCAATCAAACCCAATAAATACCAGTTGGCTTTATAACAAAGCAGCAGCGCACCCCCCAAAAGCATGCATAGAAAAAACTCCGGCCCCCATCCGGCTATCCTGACATCATTTACACCACTCATATACCAAGCGCGTTGTGTTATAGAACCAGGAATTACGTTGATCGTAGCGTTATACGGCCGAACTAAATTGTCTGTATCAGAGAGAGAAGACTTTATTACCTTGATAAATCTGTTTCTTCCCTGGAAATTTTCCGGCATGTTTGCTGTGAGAATGTCGATTTTATTTTCTCCTTCCAATGGATGCATGATATGTTTGCCGCTCAGAATATTGGTAATATACGGCTGAAATCCAAATAGGCCGAAACCAATCCCAAAAGTAAGAATAAAGAGAGGGAGATATCTTTTTGCTGTCTTCAAAAAGCTTCGACTCTCGTACAACCCTACACATCCAAATAGTAAAAATGCAGTACTCGGGTATAATACTCCAGACATTTTAGTTGCAATGACAAATGAAGATGCAGCGAAAAACATAGTTTTATCAAGAATTAAATCATCTTTTAAAATTAAAAGCATTGATGCAATTATAATATAAGCACAGTTTGCCATGGCACAGTCAATATAATACGTATATAATTGAGAAACCATGACCGGATTGAAGGTAACAAGCAAGGCCATTATTAAATTTTTCCACAAGGCAATATTATATACACCTCCCAAGCGTAAGCTGTAGGCAAATGTTGTAGCAATGAAGATAAACTGTAAAAACGCTGATGCATTGACAGCGGGCCAAATTTTGAAAATTTCAGCACAAAAGAGTTCATATATTTTTGGATAGCTATCACTCCACATATTCCCAGTAGATGTAAAAAATAAATTAACACCGGCAGCAGCAGAAGTGGTTGTCCATTGGTGATACCCTAAACCATCACAAGAAAAATCAGGATACACTAATCCAAGAAGTAAAAATACTGCCAGCACAAATAGTGTAACGAATAATGCAATAGCGTTGGCCCGTAAGTTTTTCAAAATACGGGCACTCAATATAGATGTAATTATTATGGCCAAAGGTAATATTGAACGAGTCGAAGTAAACTTGGTCACCAACAGCAAAGTAATCAAAAGTGATGATATAAAAATTAACATCATACCAAAAAAGCTGGCAAATGTCGCATATGTCAGCAAACATTGGCTGCCCATCATAGCGTTATTCTGCTTCTCATTCTCTGCCAGATATGCCCAAGTCATTTGCGCTCCATTAATTTCAGTTGATCATACCGGAATTTTTCGGGAGAGACTTGATATTTCATGCGTGAAATACTCCAACTATCGGCGCCTAAAAATACGCAATTGATGGCTATATAAAAAACGTGAATAATCACTGGATCTCTCAAGAACAAAGCCAGCCTCTTCAGTCCAAGACAAAATATTCTCTACGGGCACAAGGTTAATATATTGACCCGCCATTATCCGATCATGCAGCCAATTCCAATAACGATGCGTTAGCGGGAAAAGATTCATGTCCTTGTAGCAAAGTAACCCGCCACGTTTCACATGAGAGAGCTTATCCATGAAAAAACTATGCTGGTCTTTTACTGGAATGTGATGCATCACATCAATCATGGACACCGCATCAAACTCACCGTTGATCAACGGACTAGAACTGAACGTCAAGTCAGCGTTAAAACTTGATGCTGCTTTGCGTGCGTCACGCAGGGCTGCTTCTGCTACGTCAACGCCAGTACCCTGCCTGATCAACCCAAGAGAGCAAAGCAATAAAAGCAGATTACCTGTACCGCAGCCGATATCCAACACTGTATCTTGTCCTTGCAGCACTGTGACCAATGGCCCGTAGGGGCATATCCAGGGACGCAACCAAGCCAAAATACGAGATTTCTTGCTACATTCACCATACATGGCGTAAAGTTTGCGCCCGTACACCTGCTCCTGCTGAAAATCAATCTCCAGTTTCATATGACCCCAGAGATAGGTTGGCTGTCTCAGCTGGTTGTTCAGTTCCGCAGTGGAGTGGCTTGGAACAATAATAAAATTCATCCGTAAATAATTCCAATCTTGCTTGAAGGAGTAATGGGCTCTCCAGTAAACAGGCTATACATATTTTTTCAATATATTCGCTATGTTGAATGCTTTTCCAGGGACGACTGATATATGATTACATGCACTATACCAATAGTGTCATGCGCTGGATTATGCGATCGGCTTCTCCCGCAATCTTTTTTCGTATTCCGGCAATATTCTGTTCGGTGCTCCCTGATCCACCACCTTCCCTTCTTCCACCCACACCACTTCGTCGCATCCGGCAACAGTGCTCAGCCGGTGCGCGATGATCACCGTGGTGATCGTTCCTTTCAGTTTGTTGATGGTATCCATAATTGCGGCTTCCGTACCTTGATCCAGGGCGCTTGTGGCTTCATCCAGGATCAGAAGCTCCGGGTCGGCGTAGAGCACCCGGGCTATAGACACACGCTGAACCTGTCCGCCGGACAGGCCCGTCCCGCGTTCGCCAAGGGGGATCAGAATACCTTTTTCATGCGTTTCCACGATGTCCAGCGCCGCCATGCGACAGGCTTTTTTCACCTTGCCTTCATCCCAGGGCTTTCCCCACTGGCTGAAAGCCACATTCTCCGCCACCGTACCGGCCATGACGTACGGCGCCTGCGGCACATAGCCCACCTTTGCCGTATAGGCGGCCGCTCCTTCCGGGCTCAGTTGCCCGCCGTCCACCTTCAACGCGCCGGAAGTGGGCTGCATAAGCCCGCTGAGTATCCCGGCCAGCGTACTTTTTCCCGCCCCGGACGGGCCGATAATGCCGATCTGCGTTCCCTTGGGAATGCGCAGGGAAAAGTCGCGCAACATGTCATGCGTGGCGTTGGGGTAGCGAAAAGATACGTTTTCCAGCGTGATGGCGTCTTCAAGCCGGTACGCCGGATCCGACGGTGGTGGTGCAACTATGGGACTGCTGTTGGCCTTTTGCAGGCGGTCCAGGCAGTATTCGGCCATGGGCCGCATTCCCCGCGCGCTTATGACGCATGAGAGCGAACGGTTAAACAGAGGCAGAACGCGCCAGGAGGTCAGCATGATCATGAGCAGCACCCCGGAGATCTCCGACATGGGTGCGTCATACAGGCGCATCATGCTCCAGAGAGTGACCGGAATGACGGCGAAGCCGAACACTTCAAGCACCCAGGGGGGGATGTTCGGAGCTATGGACAAAAAAGCGCGGCTGTTTGTGCCGCCGAAGACTGCTTCGGAAAATTTCTGAAAAAATACAGGCTGCTGACGGTAGATGAGTACCTCACGAATGCCGTTCACCGCATTGAGCGTCGCTTTTGTTTCTTCCGCTCCGCAGCGGGCAACGGTGCTCCCGGCCAGGTCGATGGCGGTTTTTATGGATCGGTACAGAATAAAGGCCAGGGAACCGACAACGGCCAGCGTTCCCAGAATAACCCCCGGCGTGGCCCGGACAAGGATGAAAAACAGCGCGATGGAGGTGATCCCGTAGGTATACACGTTCATCAGATTGATCATCATGTTGCCAAGATGGGAACGCCAGCCGACGGCCTGGAACATTGCCGCGCTGTCGCCGGAAAGATGCTCTATGTATGGCGTGTAAAGATACTGATGCAGTATGCGCTGGCCTGTCTCCAGGCTGATCTGTTCGCCCAGGCGGCTGGTGCTGACGCCGACAACGGCGGACATGCCGTTTTTGCAGAGGGTCAGAAAAACTACGGCTGCGGAAGCGATAAGCGTTACATTGCGCATATCTTTGAAATATTCATGCGAAAATGGCGCCATCTTGAGCAGGATGCGGCCCGGAGGCGATGCCAGCACCCTCTCGGGAGCCCCCACGCTCATGCCCAGAAAAGAAAGAGAGAGGAGGCTCAACACCTCCAGAATGGCCAAAATAAACATCATGCCGAACACAGTCGCCATGCGCGCGCGAAGCCGTAGCGGCATAAGGCGGTAAATACGATGCAGATCGGCCACAAACAGGGCGTAAAGGCTTTTCAGCATGTTCCCGCCCCGTTTTCGCCGCCAGATGCGCCGGGCGGGTTGCCGAACAGCGTTGCCGCCAACAGGTCCGGATCAAAGCGCCGGGCATGGCGCGCGAGATATTCCGCAATATCCTTTGAAAAAAGGGTCTGCTCGGCCGCAATACGTTCAATAGCTGCGGGCGCTTCACCCAACGTGTCCACGCAACGCCCTATGGACAGGCCTTCCTCGGCGGCTTGGCGGATACGTTTTCCCATCCAGGTTCCCGCAAACACGATCGATGGTATGCCAAGGTGCAGCGCTTCCACGAAAATGCCGGAAGAACTGGCGGCATACTTGGGGGAGGAATGCAGAACAAGCGCGCCGTCCAGTCCGGCGAAGCAGGAAGCGTATGTCCCGGCATCAAGGGGGCCGGGCAACAGACGTAGCGTAACAGCGCCCGGATCGCCGGCCGTTCTTTCGGCGTGTTTTTCCAGTATCGCGGTGACGGCGCGCGTTTCCCGGTCCGGCGTACCCGCGCCAGTCTGCACCACCAGTTCAAGCGTTCGCCCTGCTGCCTTCGCGGGCAACGCGCCCAACAATACCGGCAAACAGCCGAAACCCTTCTCCATGCGCGAGGGGCCGAGCATACCAAGGCGGAACGTACCGTTCTTCCTGTCCGGCACGGAGGTTTTCTGTATGAGCGATGGCACGGGCAAGGTCTGAAACTGTCCGGGCGCAGGCGCAAGGGATGCGAACGATGCGGTCAGTTCCTCCGTATCTGTGTACATACGGACATGGCGCAACGCGCCTTGCCTTTTCAGCAATGCGGCAAAACGTGCCATTCCGGCCACCCGTGAACAGGTTCTTTCGGGAATATGGCGGAACACCAGGTGTATGGTAACGGCGCGCGTCCAGGCATCCAGAAAGCCGCGCAGGATTTCCAGGCAGAACACCTCCTCCATTCCGGCATTCTGGAAAACCATATGCACATCCACGACCCGCGAATACCGACCGTTGAGCAGCCTGTACAAAGACCAGGCCAAATCCAGAGCGCGCAAGCGCTTGCCGACATATGACCACATGCGCAACGGCTCCCACGGGTCTGTTGCCGTAAAGCGAAAATCAAGGGGGACAGGCTCAATGGGCCGGGCGGGACGCAGCTTTTCCCACACGGGGCGCAACCGGGCCTTGAGGCCGTCAAGCCGCAGCAAGCCTAGAGCGGCATGCACGTCGGCGCGTTTTTCCGCGCGAAAGGTCCGGTCGGCAAAAATTTCAACATGATCAACATGACCAAAAGATCGCGCCGCTTCGGCCAGAAGCCGGTCATAGGCCAGGGAGTGCCCGCCCTCTCCCGTCAGGGTGGGGTCCACAATGCACAAGGCGCGCTGAACGCCCGTGGGGCTGAGGCTGGGGGAAACCATGCCCTATTTCACCTCTTCAATGAAGCGCAGCACCGTGGTTCTGGAATCAGGGAGGGCGACAAGTTTGCCGGCCTTCTTGAGCGAGACCTCATAGCGCACGCGGCGACTGCCCGGCTGGACGGGGCACTCGCGGCCCGCTAAATCCAGCGCCTCGCGCAGCTTCAGCACACCTTGGCCGCAGACATTCAGGACGCTATTTGCCATCCCCCGCTCATATAGGGACCAGATCAGCCGGCTCGAATCATCGGTATGCAGGAATTGCAGTTCACTTTCCGGGTCCAGCCATAGCGGCCCGCCGTTGAGGATATCGAAAACCGCGTTTTTCTTGAGACCGGGACCGACAAAGCCCCCCTGGCGAATGATCAGCCAGTTTTTGCAGGCATGTTGCACGCAGTATTCGGCCAAAAGCTTGTGAAAGCCGTACGGCAACAGGCGGCTGAAATCGATCGGATCATCCTCTCCGGTCGTCAGAGGGTTGGAGCAGTCCGGGTAGACATCGCAGGATGAAAGATGGATATAGAAACCGGCCTTGAAGTCCCCAAGGCTGGCCCTTGTGGTCCGCACGTTGGCGTCAAAATCCGCCATCGGCTCCCGTCCGGCCAGGATCTTGCTGGAATTGCCATTGGCATTGATAAAGACGTCGCAGGACGTGCCGGCAAATTCCGGATAGTTCGCCCTGGTCAGTATTTGGTGTTCCAGACCCAGCCGTTGAAACAGGCGGACAAAGCCGGAACCGACGAAGCCATTTCCTCCGAGTATGTAAATCATCCGGGCGTCCTCACAAGCGCAGGCCGTCGCTGCGAGACTCATAATGCGTCTGGAACCAGGCGATGGTTTTAGCCAGGCCTTCGGACAGAGTGGTCGGGCAGGAAAGGCCCAGGCCGCGCAGACGGGCCACGTCGAATATTTTCACCATCTGGCCATCGGGTTTGCTTGTGTCCCACCGGATTTTTCCGGAAAAATCCATGGTGGACTTGAGCGTCTCGGCAAGTCCCTTGATGGTGACGGCCGTTCCGGTGGAAATGTTCACCGGTTCCACGGAATCGTACTCTTCTATAAAGTAGGGGATAAGCGCCGCCACATCGCCGGCGTAAACGAAATCGCGTTGCGGCGCCCCTGTGCCCCACATCAGTATTTCTTGCGCTCCGGCCTTTTTTTCCTCGTAATAGCGGCGGATGAAGGCCGGAACCACATGCGATTCGCCGTTACGGAAATTGTCGTATTCGCCGTACAGGTTACCGGGTATGATGACGGAGGTTTTCAGCCCGTACTGAGTGCGGTAACTGCGGGAAGCTACGATGCCCATTTTTTTGGCGCAGGAATAACCCGCGCTTTCATCCTGCGGGTACCCCTGCCACATCTGCCCTTCGTCGATGGGAGAAACCGCGGTGGCCGGATAGCTGCACCCACCCATAGGATAGACGAGCTTTTTCAGCTTGCCGTAACGGGCTGCTTCTTCAAAGACCAAAGCCTGCATCATGATGTTGATGAAATAGAAATCCGCCGGCTTTGCGCGGTTTATGCCGATACCGCCCGAATACGCAGCCAGATGCACCAGAACGTCGGGTTGAGTCTCCGCAAACAGCAAGGCGGCCTGCTTTCTGTCCAGCAAATCATAGTCCTTGGAGGAAAGCGCCAGCACGTTTTCAGATCCATAACGTGACTGTATTACAGGAATCGTATGATGGCCCAAAAAGCCGCTGGCTCCGGTAACTACAATTTTCATATTTTGCATCGATAAAGTTCCTTTACGTGGCTATTGGATAATTTCATAGAAAGATTACTCTAATTACGAGTAACTCTCATGTATAAATGGCCCATAACTCCATAAAATATGAAATCAAACTGGAATTGTTTATTGCGTTCTTTCCATTCAACGAATGCCTTTGTTTCCCCTTTGTTCAGATCATATGTCCAGTCATCAAAGACCAATATGGAGTTGTCAACAAGCCTTGATGTCAAATATTCAAGACACTCAACTGCAGGTTGATACAAATCACAGTCTATTCTTGCATATGCTACTTCTTTAATGCACAAAGCTTGTTCTTGCGCAAGGCTATCTTTAAACCAACCTTGTATGATGTTTATATTGTGACGTTTATCCGCATTAAGACGTTTTTCTACACTGTGAAAATCAGCAACATATTGCCCCTTGTGCCAACATTGCAAATCATGATCCGGATGTACTGCGGGGAGACCTTCAAAGCTGTCAAATCCATAAATGTCGCGCTGTAATAGAATTTTATCGCATATATCGATAATGCATTTCAAATTGTCACCTTTAAAGACGCCAAATTCTATAATTGCTCCTGGAACATTCTTTTCTTGTATGGTTTTCAGCAATTGCTCGACAATCCCCATTTCATATTCAAGAGCGGCGTGCATAATTGCTGTCGCTTGAGGGGAACTCGGATCAGCGCTGATGGACAGTTGGTTGGTTGGAGAATTTTGGTTGTTATTGATGTGTTGCCAAGCCCACCGATTGTATGCTTCCACCGCGTCACCAAAAGATGAACATGGTGGCGGGGTTTTCTTTTCCCGAAAAAAAAATCCCATGACATCATCTCCGTTGCTTTTCTTTTAAATCCATCGCCGATGGCAACAACGCAGCAAGTTTGCTGAATTGCATATCCCAATCACATTCTTCACGCATGGCATGGCGGCATCCCTCGATCATCTCCTGATAGGCTTCTGTATTGAATATTTTTTGGGCTTGCTCCAAGGTCTCAACAAAGCTTTCCAGAGACCAGTCCGGCATGATCAGGCCGCAGTTGTATTTGGCAGCCAACTCCTGACAGAGAGGATGCGGGCCACTGATAAACGGCACACCGCAGGTCAAGGCGTCATAAAGTTTGTTGGGTGCGCAATAATAGGTATCATCATAGTCTTGCGACCAGAGAATAAGAGAATAGGCATATTGGCCCAACAGCGTGAAAAAATTACCATCAGACGGTATATATCCGTAAAAATTGATAGTCTTTGATTCTTTGAACAACTCAAGATATGGGCCTCCAGAACCGAAAATATCTACGGGAAACTTGGAAACTCTATCCTCAAGCAGCCACAGGGTATTGGTTCTGTGCCAAAAACCTCCCGCATAAATGAAATGCCCATTGCGCTCGCTGGCGGGAATCTGGCGCCATTGCTGCTTGAACTTTCTGCTATTGTGCATGACAAATGACGCTGTCTTCGATGTATCCAGCCCCAGACGTCGCAATTCCAGCGAAGCGCGATTTCTTTCAGGGAAAATTACGCAATCTATGGCATAAGCCATGGCCCTAGTCACTGCTTGATGGTAGCGGGACGCCAGTTCCAGATGATAAAAGATCACGAACTTGGGCTTATGCGCGGCGTTTTGCAGGTAAAGCAAAGAGGAAGGATCGGTCACCACCAGCATCTCCGGTTTGAATTTCTCCATCATTTCAACAGCCTGACTACCGTATCTGGCGGATTTGAAAAGGGAAAAAAAACGATTTGCCGCATAGCTACTCGTAAAGACGTAATCGATCTTCACCTCGTCGCTTAAGAAATCAGGCCGCGTTATCGGACGATAATCTTCATCAGCCGCCAAGAAATAGACATCGGCTTGGTAATGCTGCCGCATCGATTCCGCCAGACTGGGGACTTGTGGTGAACCGTAACCGACGGACAGTTCTGACCAAAACATTATTCTCGGTCGGTTGGATTCGCCCGCCGCAAGCCAGGATTGGCCGGTCTCGCTCAACTGGCTCACGAGATGGTCGGGATGAAACAAGGGCCACGTTTCAGAGGATATTCTCACCATTGCCTGACGGTGGTGTTCATAAAAATTCGTCAAATCCCGAAGAGCGGCTTCCATGTCATGGGTGTCTTCATAAATGCCCACACCCGCGCCCCTGGGCCAGGGAGCATCAGTTTCCAGCAGGCGAAGCTCAATGGACAGGCTGAAAGCCGGATTCTCCAATTGGGGAGAAAAACTAATCGTCAATTGATGCATGTCACCGGAAAGACCAAGCACCGCACAACCGGGCGAGCCTTTCTTCAACGCCACGGTCTGTGAGACGCTGTTTTTCACACAATCGTTCCTGGAGTCATAATTTTTGATTTCCACGCGCAAGAAGTGACTGCCTTGAATAGTGTGAGGCCAGGAAATTTTGATGCATTTTCTGCGGGAGGAAGATGCTTTCATGGAATCGGAAAGGACGCTATCAGACACAAAGGTATAGCCGGAGAGCAGCTCTCTGAGGGGTACGCTGTACGTTGCTTTGGCGGAAAAGGCATCTGATTCGCACAATCGCCTGAAATGTTCCTGCCGGAACGGTTCGGCCTGCCTTGCCATGGAAGTTCCCGCAGGAATAAGGCACGGTACTCCCGCCGCCAAAGCTTCGGCAAAAACCCCTGATGACCGCGCCAGATAATTTTCCGGCATATAGGGCAGCATGATGATTGCGGCCGATTGTATGAGGTGTTGATACTCGCTGGCCGTGAAAGGTCCGGGGAGGAGTTGAACGCCTGCTGTCTCCGCCTGTATTTCACGCAGTTGGGCGAGTGCTCGACTGCTTGCCTTCTCCCCTCCGGGGATATTGAAATTGCTTTGGCAGACGTAACGGAGGCGCTTGGCTTTAAGCAAATCACGGGTCCGGCGTATGAGCGGAGGGAGTAAATGAAAACCTTTTTCATCCCGCGCATCGCCCAGATAAAGCGCCGTTAAAGGCGTTGCAGGAAGATGCGGCGCCTGAACATGAAGCTCCGGCGCCACGGGAATGACCGTTGTTTTGACAGCATATGCCCCCAGCGCGTTATAATCGGTCGTCAGTTCTTCCGTATCCGTAAAGAATGCTATATCGGCCTGGAAAGCAAGCCGGCGTAAGGTGTATAGCGTTTTCCGCCAAGGGCGAAACGCGGCTTGCCTTTCATCCGCCGTCAGACTTGACGCTCGCTTCCCTTCAATCAAGTCTCGCCGGAACAGAATGCGCCAGCGCATCTTTAACGCCAAAGGAACTTGCCCAAAAATCAGATTGAGAGCTCTAAGTTCCGCTAAGCCGGCTGTGGGAATAAATACCAGATCACCGGGCTGAAGCATGTTTGCATCCAGCAATCTCTTCAAATCAGAGGCGAATCCGGGCTTTTTGAGCGACTGCCACACATACGAGACAAACATGGCCGCCAGAAATGGCAGACTCGTCACCGCCACGATGATTATTCCCAATATTTTTGCGGCTTTCAAGGTAAGTCTGCACAACGGATCGACTACTCTCTTGTGTTTTATCGACGACAATGACCGGTGGAAGAAAGGCATACCGGAGACAACCGCTTCATCAACAGCCTGCATCCCCATCAATTTAACGAGCAACCCGCTGAACAATTTATGAAGAATAATACGCTGTAGCAAACACCAGCCGGCAGATTTCAGAACTCTTCTCGCCTTGCCCAGTTGCGATTTGACATAGCGCGGAAAAGTGGGTGAATCTTCAAAAAAATCACGATGAAACCAGGGTATCACTTGATGGCGATGTGAGTTTGACGTGAATGCCCTATTGCCCACTACCAGGGTTTCAAAACCATGCTTTTGGGCCGCGTCCAAAACCCGGTCGGCATACTCAAGATAGTGCCCGCCTTGCCGCTTTATTGAGGGATCGAGAATAACAAACTTTTTCATGCTGTCCTGCTCTGTGACTGAAAACGAAAGTCTTCCATCTCGCGCCTCTCCCTTACCCCCAGAAATGCAGCCAAGGCGTCCACTGCACGGGCGGAGGCCAGTCCGTCGCCAAAGGGCGAACCACCATGAGCCATTTGGGCGTATAGTAATTCATTGTCTAACAGTATGCGTATATCTTTCTTAATGTTCATGGGATCAGTGCCGGAAAGTTTGGCAACCCCTGCTGTTATAGCTTCATTGCGTTCAGTAACGTTTCTCAGCACCAGTATCGGCTTGCGTAAGGCGGGAGCTTCTTCTTGAATGCCGCCTGAGTCACTGACGACCAAGTAGGCATTATTTAGAGCAGAGATGAACTCTAAATAATCTAAGGGTGCTACAAGATGTATTCTGCTCTGATTGCCCAGAATTGTATGGGCAATATTTTTTACGTGGGGGTTTGGATGAACCGGATATAGCAATTCGACATCTGGACGTTCTTTAATAAGCACCTTTAACATATTGAAAATATCTTCCAATGGCTTTCCAAAATTTTCTCGTCTATGCGCTGTAAGTAAAATAAGTTTATTTTTCTTGTCGTATGGATATCGGCATTGAGATGCGATTTTTCTAGCGTAATATAAAGCATCTATAACAGTATTACCAGTGACTGATATTTTTTCCTTTTGAATTCCTTCACAGATAAGCGCCTCCTTAGCTGACAAAGTTGGTGCAAGATGTAGAGATGCTGCAAGAGAAGCGACTTTTCTGTTAAACTCTTCTGGAAATGGATTCATTATATCATTTGAGCGTAAGCCAGCTTCAAGATGAATGAAAGGAATTTGCAGGTAGAAACAGATGCATGCGGTTGTCATAACGGTTGTTGTGTCGCCTTGTGATAGAACTACATCAGGATTTTCTTTTTTAATTGTACCTTCAAGTGTGCTAAACAATTTAGATGTTAATAAAGACAGAGATTGCCCTTCTTTCATTGTTGACACTTCTATGTCTGGTTTTAAATTGAACACTTTTAAATGTTGTCGCAATATATCAATATGCTGCCCGCTTGTAATTAAAACTGGATTGGCCCATGAGCTTTTTTTCAGTTCATATACTATCGGAGCAATTTTTATTATTTCTGGACGTGTTCCGGCAATAATCACTATTTTTAATCGAGGTTTGATCATTTATTATTAACCTTACTGTAGCTATATTCACATGTAGATTGTTCTGATGCATGTCAACCGCGATAATACACCACCTGGCTTCCGCCGCTTTCAAACCTGAAGGGGACGTGAATCAGGTGGTTCAATGCGGAACGCACCGCATCCTGTTTTCCCGGTTGCACGAAAAGGAGCAGAAAACCGCCCCCACCCGCGCCGAGCAGCTTGCCGCCGATGGCGCCGTTGGCGCGCGCCGTCTCGTAAATTTCATCTATGGCCGCCGTACTCACTCCATCGGAGAGCGAGCGTTTGTGCTGCCAGGCCTGGTGCAAAAGCTCTCCGAAGGCTGTGAGCGCCCGCCCGGAAACAAGCAGTTCCACGGCCTCGTCCACCATGGCGCGCATGGCATGGAGTTGCTGTTCTCTGGCGGAGAAGTTGGCGACCTTGGATTTGGCCACCTCGGAGGCGATGCGGGAAAAGCCGGTGAAGAACAGCATCAGGTGGGAGCCGAACTCCTTTTTGCGCTCGGCGGACAAGATCAACGGCTCCACCGTGAAGTTTCCGTCTTTTTTGAAGTGCAGGATGTTCAGTCCGCCGTAGGCAGCCGCTATTTGATCCTGGTAGCCCACAGTTTCGCCGAGCACCTGTTGTTCATAGCGGATGCTTTCCCCGGCCAGCCACTTTGGGGTCACCCGGCGGCCGCGCAGGCCCTCAAGAGAATGGAGCAACCCCACGACAAAGGATGAACTGGAGCCGAGCCCGGAACGCGCCGGCAGGTCCGCGTCACAGTGTATTTCCAAACCCTTGCCGTCCTGATAGACTTTGAGAACTTCGCGTATGGCCGGGTGCTGTATTTCGTCCACTGTTTTGACATGCTCAAGGCACGAGTAAGTTATGCGGTAATTATGTTCAAAAAAGGGCGGCAGATGGCGGCACGAAACATAGCAATACTTGTCGATGCTGGTGGAAAGCACAGCGCCGCCGTGTTTTTCCACCCAGGCCGGATAATCCGTGCCGCCGCCGAAAAAAGACACCCGAAAAGGTGTGCGTGAAATAATCATATTATCGTCTCACAAGGCATGTGCATCTCCAAATCTATCCGCGTACCCCGCTGAGTTGCTTAATTGGATATCTTGCGGCGAATATCCCGTAAAATTTCCGCTACCGCCGGTACATCCGGCTCGGCCCAACGGGCGTTGGGAACATTCGCAAAGAAGCCACCGGACCCGTTTGCGGGAACCAGGGTGTACGGCGCGGCAAAGACGCGTTCACCCCGCATGAAATCCATATTGCCCGACCAGCCCGTGGCCACCACATAGAGGTTGCGCAGCATGGCTTCGCGAATGGTCAGGCCGTAGCCTTCCGAGCGGTGCAGGGAGAGGTAGACGTCGTGCTCCAGAAACAGGCGCTCCAGAGCCGCGTCATCCATCCACCCGGCGATGAGGCGTATATGCGGATGCGGCGCGGTTAGGGCTTGCAAGGACTCCCACTCGGCCGCATCGGCCTCGGGCTGGCTGACCTTGATGGTCAGGTGGGCTTCTTCGGGTGTAAAGGCTCGCAAAAACGCGGCGACGGCAGCCTGAGGATTTTTGCGGGAACAAAGTGAAGCCATATCGAAAACAAACAGGCAGCGCAGCGTGCCGTCATGCGCGAACACCTGTTTCACCACGCCCGGCTCGGGCACGACATGCGGGCGAACGGTCACATTCTTTCCCGTATTGCGGGCCACGGCCACCTGAGTGAAGGTGCTCGGCACCTCAACGGCGTCAACGAAACGCAGGGCGAATTTCCATAAAGCGGGTATGTCTTCAAGCTCCCAGGCCCAATAGGCGATGATGTGCTTGCGCCGTAAGAATTTCCGGCGCAGGTGGCAAAGCAGCCAGAGAAACTGCGGCGGGTTGAGATGGATGATCACCGTTCCGGCGCCCGCATCGTCCCGTATATCGGCAAGGCCGCGCACGGAACCGTCCGTAATGGGATTCTTGACGGTTTGCAGCATTTCCCGTGTGGTATCCACGCAAATGCAATGCCGGTGTTTCTCGCGCACCTGGCCGGCGTAGAGTTGCGCGGAACGCGAAATCCCTCCGCCCGCCTGAAAATTGCCGACCACATAGACCGGCGCATCCTCCACGGGCCGCACATGCCGGCGGTTGCCCACAAAAAGCATGCACATACATTTGAGGGGTAATTCGCGCACGGGAGCAGGCAAGGCTTTCCATGCTTTTTTCAGGCATTGCCGCACACTGCCGCCGAGATAGCGAGAAAGGCTACCAGCCATTGCACCCTCTCATGATAGTGTGCTTGTGTATGCTTTATGGAGAAAAGATGATGCTAAAGAACTCGTTTTTCGTTCTTCACGGCACGGCGCAAAAAAAGAGCCGGAAAACGCGAAACCGCGCTCCGGCAATACAAACAAAAACGCCGCGCTTTCCGAAAAAAGCGCGTTATGTGACGGTGCTAAGAGAGAGAGAGAGAGAGAGAGAGAGAGAGAGAGAGAGAGAGAGAGAGAGAGAGCAAAAGGCGTGCCAAAAGCGGTCAGCTTCCGCGCCAAGCTTTCATCCCATTCTAAAAATGGATCAAGGTCACCTGCTTTTTGGGGTACCATTGATCAATAATCCTCTAATCCTCTCGTATGGTTAATATCCTCTTCCATAACCCAATCAGCACAGTAACGCAAGACACGTATAACGAGTTTTTTAGAGTACGATCAAAAAGATGTCAAACTGAGCATCCACCTGTAAAGTCCCCATTTTTAGGGCCAGCAATAAGTAGAAACTATCGGCAGCGTTACGGGGTGGCCCACCGGGCAGGGGCATGCCCCTGCCCGGTGGGCGGCAAATTCCGCTGGCGCAACCAGTATGGCGGCATGAAGGCTGAAGAAGGCAAGAGGTTGAAAGAACTGGAAAA
Organism: Desulfovibrio sp.; assembly: GCA_031269345.1. Taxonomy (GTDB): domain Bacteria; phylum Desulfobacterota; class Desulfovibrionia; order Desulfovibrionales; family Desulfovibrionaceae; genus Frigididesulfovibrio. The sequence continues at coordinate 22,137 of JAISZH010000180.1, forward strand.
AGAAAACTCCAGATTAAAAAAATCGTGCCGTGGCAAATCCTGCCGTGGCAAATCTTGCCGTGGCACAAAAATCTGCCGTGGCACTTGACAGGGAGCTAACCTTTCGGTTAGCGTCATCCCCATAATGTGTTTTGCAGGAATTACGCTCTGATGATCAGCCGTTGAGTTTCCGCCTCGACGGCTTTTCGCTTTTTCAGGCTCTTGCTTTCCTCAAACTGTGTACTTTCGTTGAGACGTGTTCCGGCTGGCTGGCTCGTCAGGCCGTGACCACCACGCCACGGCGACATCCGGGGGATGTTTCGCTGAAAATATCTAATCCGCTCCGCAAGGATTTGCCCGCAAATCCCTGCCGCGAGATTGCCGTAAGGCGGATTCACGCCGCCGTAAAACGGCAATCTCAAGCGCTAAATGCTCCAGGGAAACGCTCTGGAGCGTACCAAGTGTGAAATGTTCCCAAGAAACCATGGCATCAGGAAAAACCACAAGGCAAACCTCCCCCTATGCCGACTCCGGATGTCTTCCTGTGTCTTTGGATGCCGGGCGCCCGGACCCGGCCAAGGACGACATGCCCGTTGCGGCGGGCCGGATCCCGGAGCGGACGGAACAGGATTGGAGCCGGAACGCTTTGGCCGTGCCGCCAGAAACGCCGGACTCTGCCGACCCGGATGAGATAAACCCCACCTCCGGCAAAGTGGAATCCTGCCTGAATTTTCTGCTTTTCCCGGAGGTCTGCCTTATTTGCGGCATAGCCGGCATCCTGGCCATGCGCGAACCCGGCGCGGGAGTCTTTGCGCTCCTTTGCGTTATGTTTCTTGACCGGCCGCGTTCCGCAAACCTACCGCGCGCCATCTGTCTTCTCCTGACCTTCAGCCTGTCTTACGGCTATGCCGCCCTGCGCGAGAACAGCCAGCCGCCCGTACCCGGCTGGCTGCAAGAAAATTCCGCGCCCGTCCAGGACGCAAACGGCGAGATGCGTCCGCCCCGGTCCATGCGCATCCGGGCCGAGGTCGCCGAAGCCACACCTTTGCCCGATAACAGTCTGCGCCTCATCCTGACCGAGATCCTGCCCGCGCCGGAGGAAACAAAAAATCTCCCCCATGACCCTCAGAACTCCAGGACCTCCCATACCTATCGGGGCCGCTTGATATGGAACTGGAACAAGCCGGAATTCATCCCTCTGCCCGGAGAGGCCATCGAAGCTTCTCTGCGGATATTGCCGCAACATGACCCGCGCAATCCGGGCGTGTCGGACATGGACCGCAGACGCCGGGATCAGGGCATATGGTTCAGAGCCAGAGGAAACGGAAAAACGGCCGTGAAATTGCGAGGACATGAGGCCCCGGACGCGCCTTTGTCCGTATGGCCGTCACAGTTGCGGGAAAAGGCGCGCGCGCTTTTCTACGCCGCCCTGCCCCGCTCGGAGGAAGGAAAAATCACCGTTGCGGCGGGCATGCTGCCCGCACTGATTTTCGGAGACCGCTCGCATATCGACCGCGCCCGCGCGGACCTCTTTGCCAAGGCCACCTTATCCCACAGCCTTGCCCTCTCCGGACTGCACCTGGGATTCGCCCTTCTGGCCGGTTCCCTGTTCGCGCGCATCCTGGCCTTTTTCCGCCCCCAACTGCAAAACCGGCTGCCGCGCCGAAAGCTGGGTTTGCTGCTTTCGCTCCCCTTCGCCCTGCTCTACCTCTGGATCGGACAGGCCCCGGTTTCTCTGCTGCGGGCCGCGTACATGCTGTTTTTCTCCGTCATCATCGTGCTTTTAAACCGCCCACGCGCCATACTGGACGGGCTGTGCGCGGCTCTCTGCCTTATCCTGCTCGGCAATCCCCTTGCCCTTTTCGACATAAGCCTGCAACTCTCGGCCCTGTGCATAGCTGTCATCGCCCTGTGCCTGCCCTGTATCCAAACGCTGTCCCTGCGGCTTTTTCCTCATGCCGGGCAAAACCGGGAAGGGAGACGGAGAGGACAAAGCCTGCCCCAAAACCAGGCCGTCGCCGGAACCTTGCCGTACGCCGAAACCTTGCCGCACGCCGAAACCTTGCCGCGCGCCGCGAAAGTTGATACCAAGCCGCATTCAGACGAATTTGAACGCAAGACGCCGAACTTTTTGAAAAACAGGCAAAGCCCGGGTTTTCAAAAAGTTGCGGGCGACGGCTTCGCCTCCGCCATCCCAATTCTCTTTCTATCGGAAGCAAATCGCTATAAACGCGCCGCTTTCACCGTCCTGGGTCTTTCGTTCTGCATTCAGACGATTCTTTTTCCTCTCACCGTAGGCGTTTTCGGTTTTTCCGGCCTGCTTTTCCCCTTGAATCTCCTCTGGCTGCCCGTGCTGGGAATATTCGTACTTCCTCTCGCTTTTTTCGGCCTGTTTTCCACCTGTCTCGGTTTTTCCGTTTTAGGAGCGGGAACCCTCTATCTTGCCTCGCTCCCCTGCGCATCGCTCGTGAATCTCCTAGAAAAACTGGATAGTGCCGGGATACTGGCCGCCCCGCTGTTGCCCCGTCCGCACTGGCTTTGCACGGCTGCGTTCTGGCTGTTCTGCCTCACCCTGCCCGGCCTTTGCAAAACCGTCCTTGCCGCACGGCGTACTCCGCGCGAGAAGCTCAAACTCTCCGGCAACCTCACCCGCGCCGTCTTCCCCCCGCTTGCGGCACTGCTCCTCATGTTCGCGCCGGTCGCCGCCGAACTTTACGATTCGGGCAAGACTTCCCTCACCCTGACCGTGCTGGACGTGGGACACGGCCAAGCGGTGCTGGTGGCCTGGAAGGGTTTGGACGGCGAACTCGGCGGCGGGCGCGTACTGATTGATGGGGGTGGCGCGTTCGGCGCCTTCGACGCCGGGCGCTTCATCGTCGCCCCCGCCCTGACGTACATGGCCCGGCCCAATCTCAAGGCGGCGATTTACAGCCATCCGGACGCGGACCACATTGGCGGCCTGCCCTACATCCTGGAACGCTTTTCCGTGGACGGCTATTTCGGCAACGGAGAGAGGGCGCAGCCATTACTGGCGCAGAGGGAAGACGCGGCATTGGCCGCTACTTCCCTGAAACGGCAAAAACTTCACGCGGACGATGTCCTTGAACTGGCGCGCGGTCTGCGCCTGGAAGTCCTCTGGCCGCCAAAAGAAAGAGGCACGTTTGCCCCGGCCGAAGAAGAAAAAGGCAATAATCTTTCCCTGGTTTTGCGCCTGCTCTGGGAGGACAACCCCTTGGCCCTTATTTGCGGAGACGCGCAAACCCCGGCCTTGCGGAGCATGTTGCGAACGGTCGGGGACATGCGCGCCCAAGCTCTGGTTCTACCGCACCACGGTTCCAGAAACGGCATGGCGCCGGGCTTCTACGAGGCGGTCAACCCCTCAGTCGCTTTGGCGAGCTGCGCCTTCGCCAATTCCTGGGGCTTTCCCTCCCGCGCCGTGCGCGAGGCTCTGCAAGACCTTGCCGTTCCTCTCTACAGCACGGCGCATGACGGGCAGATCCGCCTGACTTGGGACGCCCCCGGGGCAAGGCCGAAGATATTCACGGCCAGAACAAATCCGGCGGCTACCGGCATGCCTGCCCACACCGCAAGGCAGACGCGCTGATTCCATTTCCAAGGAGTCAACAAGTCCTATATCTGCCAAAATATCCAGGCCGTTTTGGCGCTTACCTCGCGCTCTACCTTGCCTCCAACGCTCTGTTTGCGCAGAAAATCCTTCAATTCCACCTCCAAAGTCCGGCCCTCCGGAAAAAAAGGCCGCAGTTGCCGCAGATAATCCTCAAACTTTTCCTCTGCATCCTCCTCTTTGACCCAGTTCACATCCTCACACAGAAAATTCGGGCTGAGTCCGTGCCCCCACAAAATATTGAAGGCATACAAAGCGCTACCGACATGCCTGTGCGCCACACGTCCCGGGAGAGCCGCATCCGTATAGCGCGCCAGCAACAGGTCATCCCTGAAAATAAAGGCTATCAGGAAACAATGCGCGCGCGAGGCGCTGTGCAAGCGCAAAAGCGCCTCTTCGGAATTGATCGCCGGGCTGCGGGAACAAAAAACCAGATCAAAGGCCCGGATAAACCCCAGGGCCTCAAGGTCCGCCTCCTGCCAGGACAGTGTGCGAAAATCAACCGCAAGCCCGCTTTTCGCCGCGTTTTCACCGGCATAGGCGATCATCTCCGGTGAGATATCCAGTCCGGTGACCTGCGCCCCTTGCCGGGCAAAAGCCAGGGCATGCCGGCCCGCCCCGCAACCTATGTCCAGGACCCTGGCGCCCTTGAAAAGCGCCCCGCGGTCCGCGAGGAAGGCCAGAAGCCTCCCCTCCGCCCCGGACGTATCCGTCAGCAGGTTGAAATCACGAGCCCGCTTATCCCAGAAAAGGCGTTCCTCTTCAAGCGGTCGTCCTTCCGCCGCGGCCCAAAGTTCTGCAAACGGCAAATTCAGCATGGGCGCGCTTCCGTGGCATTCCAGAACGCCCGGCCGGCATCACTCGACATTTACCAGCCCCGGATGGAGGTTATCGGGCAAAATGTCCCGCAGCAGGAACCCGCTGGTCAGAAGCGCCGCCTCACTGCCCTCGCGCAGCATCCGCGTGTGCCTTTCATATATGTCCGCCTGCACGCGCATGTTTGCATTCAGGAGGTCGTCATCCATGAATTCAACCCGCATCGCCTCAATCCTGGCGTCAAAAAGCAAGGGGGAAAAGTTCAGAGCATCCTCCACAGCCCGGCGGTAGAAGTGCAGGGCGGCTTCCACGCTGGCGCGCAGTTCCACGCAATAAACGCGGTAATTTTCCATATCACGGGCAAGGTCGGAGTTCCGCTTCCCGTTTTCCTCCTTGTCCGCCTGCCCGCTTATTTGAAGGCATTCCTCAAGGCGCTCGCGCATCTCCTTGTGGCGTACCGCGTAATTGCGCACGGACTCCAGCATGAACAGCGCCCCGCGGATAAGCTCGTCCACCCGCCCGACGTGTTCCTCCGCAAAAGCGACATCCTTGTCCTTGAAGGCATTGCGCAGACGCTCCAGAACGTCCCGCTCCCCGCTATCCCCAGCCCAGGCGAGCAGCCGGTCGATTTCCTTCAGAGGATGTTCCGGCCCGTCCACTCCGGCCTTTTCCGCAAAGTCCCGCGATCGCCATTCCCTGGCCAATTCCAGAGGGCGCTCTCCCTGCGGCGTATTGATGCCGGATACGACCAGGCGCGCGCCCAGATCCCTGACCCGGTTCGGTCCGGCAGCGAGAAAGGGAGCCACTTCCTCACGCCGTCCGGGCATTATTTCGGCCACCGAAGAAAGAAAGCTCCCTCCCTTGCGGATCGTCCCTCCGGCCGAGCCGTGCAGCCGCCCTCCCAGAGAAAAACGAAAGTTATCGATAACCATCTCTGCCGCATTACCCGCCGTGTCGTACAGACCCAAGGGATTTGGACGCTTTGAACCAATTGGGGACACTTCCTCCGGACCGCCAGCGCCATCGGGGCGGAAGACCGCATAGTCCTTATAATCAAGCCCTTCTTCCAAAGGAAAGAAGTCTTTGCCCTGAAAAACGCCGGCCAAAGCCGCCTGAGCCCCGCGCGCGGCGTATTCCCATTCTGTTTCCGTAGGCAGGCGCAGATAAGCCGTGTTTTTGGAATCTCCGGCAAATTTCGGCAAAGCGTCCGGCGTGTTGAGCAAAAGCCACTCCGTATAGGCCGACGCGAAATTCATCGCATCAATCCAGGTAAGTCCTGTTTTGGGCAAGGCGTCCTCCGGGGACATGGGAGCGGAATCCGAAGGACACCAGCCCTCCATGATCGCCTTCCACTGGAAATTGCTTATCTCGTACTTGCCGATCAGATAAAAAGAATATTCTCCGGGCGCGTCCCCCGGCGGAAGTCGCAACGCGTCTTCCGGAAGGTCGGAAGCGGAAAGGGGAGCCCCCAGAGCGGCCCGATAAGAGCTTTCGTAATAGCCGTCGCCCGTGCGGGAGCAACTCCCACAGCCAAAGTCGGCCACAAAATCTTCGAGAAAACCTCCGGCTCTCACCCCGGCGGCGCTGAAAACCATGCCCGCCCCGCAGGGCATGGGCAGGATGAAGTCCCCTTCCGCAGGGACTGGATTGAAAACCTCTGCCAAATCCGGAACCTTGCGCCTTAAGCTCAACGCGGCCTCTGTCTCCGATGGCAAAGGCAGGAGCAGGGCCGCCGCCGCGCAAAAAACCGCCAGACGCTTGCGCTTTCCGCAAAAAACCGGGATTCGTCCCTCAGACATCGCGCAGGACCTCGGAAGGCTCAATGCCGGCCGCCTGACGCGCCGCCGCCACGGAAGACAAGGCGGAAACAGCGAGGACGGCGGCAAAAACCGCGAGCGTCTGGCCCGAAGACAAGGAGCAGACGGCCGCTTTGCCGGGCAGAGAGGCGGAAAAAAGGCTGTCTATGGCGAAGGCTACAATCAGGTAAAGCAAACCCGCCAGCACCGCCCCGGAAAATGCCGTAAGCAGCGCCTGGACCACGGGAAAAAGAACAATGCCCGCCCCAGGGAAGCCCAGAAGGCGCATAAGCCCCAGAGAACGGCTTTTCCGCCGCACACCGGCCAAGGCGTTGCCGGCCGTGGAAGCGGCGAACCCGAACAGAGCCGCGCCGGTAATCAGTCCGAAGATCACGGAAAACGCATGGTCCAGGCTTTTTACCGCCTCTATTTCCTCGACCTTGACATAAACTTCCACTTCCCGCGCCGTCAGCCATTTCCACAGAGGCTCCACGGCATCCAGACTGCGCGCGTATAGACGGAATGAGGCATATTCCCTTTCCCTGTACAGTGAGGCGGAGTAGTCCTCAAACTTTTCCGGCGCGGCCTCCCGGCGTTTCTCCGCGCGCGGCGCGGCCAACGCGCGGAAAAGCGGCACGGTTTTCCCGTCCCGGTAATCCTCGGCGGCCGCCAGCGCCTCCAAAGGAACAAAGACAGCGTCCACCCCCACCGCTTCAGGAGGCAGCACAGCCGCCACGCGCAAATTGACGCCGGCCGCCTCGCGTCTGCCCTGCACCACGCGTTCCACCCGCCCTTCCAGCCAGTAGCCGGCAGAACCTTCCAACTCCCGCGGCGATACGGGTACGGCCAGCTTACGGGCGGTGGAGGCGGAGATTATGACCAGGGGCGCGGGATAAAGTGAGTCAGCGTTTTTTTCGTCCCGCACGAAACCGGCTTCCGGCAGTCCGTAGCGCTCAAGCAGCGGGTCACCGGGCGCGGTGGCGATGAGCTGGGTCACGTTTTGTCCGAGGTTTGGCTGATTTGGGTTGATCAGACTGATGGTGGCCGCTATGGAACGAGTCTGGGGCACGACAAAGGCCGTCTCCGGTCTGGCGGAGAGTCCCCGGAACCATTCGGAAGAATATTTCCCGCTCCCGACCGGGATAATTTCCAAAGTGCGCGGGTCGCGCAACAGCCGGTCCGTCATCGCCGAGATCACCCCGTTGCGCACGCCGAGCAGCACCATGAGCGGGGCCAGAACAGCGGCCAGGACAAAAACGGAACAGGCGGAAAAAAGGGCTTCATGCCGGTAATCGCTTAAGGCCATACTCAAGGCCTGTACGAGGGAGCGCATCCACGCCTTTCCCAGAACGACCCGCCCGGAACTGTCCGCACCATCCGCGAAACTCACCGCGCCCTCCCGCACCCATCCGCGCAAAACCCGAAAAAAGGAGAAAGGGGAAAGGCCACGCGTGTTTTCCGTAGTGCCGGCGGATAACTTTGGTCTTTTGACATTGCGCTGCGCACTTTCAGTTTCACCCCGGGATCTCTCTTTAAGGGAACCTCTGAAAACTCCGCTTCCGACAGGTTTCAGCCAAGATTTCCCTTTAGAATAAGTGGTAAAATCTGTTGATTTCGAATTTTTAAAGGATTTTCTCGCAAATCCTTACAGAGCAGTTCACTCGTTTCATTCGTGGACCGCTCTGAGCACGGCAGAGGCTTTACCGTCCCTTGCGCCCGTCTCAAGGATCAGGTGGCGAAAATTCATGTTCTCCATCAAATCCGTGGCGTGACTGGCGACAATCAAGGTGGTCCCCGCATCCTCTATGCTGTCCATGAACATGCCGAGCACCGCCCGCGCGTTTTCCGGGTCCAGAGAGGCCAGAGGCTCGTCCGCCAGGACCAGGGGGGGATCAGCGGCCAGAGCGCGGGCGATGGCCACGCGCTGGCGTTCGCCGACTGAAAGCTGGGAGGGAAATTTTTTCAAAAGTTTGGAAATTTTCAGACGCTCCGCCATTCTTTCCGTTTTGTCCCGCTGCGCGGGCAGTCCCAAAAGCCTTGAGGGCACCCTGATGTTGTCTTCCGCGTTCAGGAAAGGCAAAAGTCCCCCAGTTTGCAGGACATAGCCGACATGCTTGCGCCACATGGCAAGGCGCTCAATGTCCTTGCGCATCCAGGCGGCGGCTATGTCGCAGGCCTTGCCGTCTCCCGCGCGCGCGCCCGGGAAAAAAAAGAATTCGTCAGCCGCGTCCGGCTTCAGAGCCATTGCCGCCATATCCAGAAAGGTGCTCTTGCCCGCGCCGGACGGACCGCTGATCAGTATCTTTTCCCCAAGCCGCACGTTCAGAGCCGGCACGGACAAACTGTAATGTTCCGCCCGTTCGGTCCGCCGATCCTTGCGCAGGCCGCGCAGGGCAAGGACTATGGGGGCAGACGCGGACATGGCGCTAGGGCAGGATATTCAGAGGGATCCGGCAGGTCCAGTCGCCTGAATTCGGCGCGCCGAATCCCTCCCAGGCGCTGACGTTGAGATCGTACTCCTCATAGCGGCTGATACGCGACTTCAGACGGTTTATGAAAAAGGTCTGCTCGCCTATGCTCATTCTGTACCAGTCGTCTTCGCGCAGCAGCATCACATCGCTTTTATAGGGCAAGCCCTCCAGCAATTCGCCGAGAACCCCCGTCTCCATGATGGTCCCTCTCCCGCCGGCTCTGAACGCGGCCGGGTCCCTGGCCATCTGGGCCGACGCGGCGAGTATGGACTGGAAAAAATCCCTGGCGTCGGTCTTTTTGGTACGCTCGGCATTGTCCACTATAATCTTCAGAGCGCGCTGCAAATCGCTCAACTGGTTTTTGGTGATCAGCACAGCCGCCTCCACTGCCGGAACGTAACGCCCTTCCGCCAAAAGGGCGAGATCCATATCGGCGATCCAGGCGTTGACGAGACGGGGGCTGCGGGTAATACGCGTTTTTCCGAGAAAATCCAGATATGCCGCATAGCCGACGCTCTCGCCGATACGCCTGGCATGCGCCTCCTGCGCGCTCAAGAAAGAAGAATCTTCCGCCCGTTGCGCACCCTTGCCGTCCGCCCCGGCAAAGCCTTTGCCGACGTCGCGCAGCACGCCGATCAACCCGGCGGCGAGCTGTTCGGCCGTCCGGCTGAAGTTCTCCACCCCGGTGGCGCTATCTGGAGCGTGTATGGGCATATAGCTGGACGGTCCGCCGCCGACGCGCGTGAGATCCCGGTATGCCCCGGCGGCGTAATCATGATCCGCCTCGCCGCGCGGGGAAAGGATATGGCAGACGGTAAGCCGGATGTTCTCGGCCCGCGCGTAATCGCGCATCTCCGCCGGAAGCATGCGCGCGCTCGCCAGGGGATCGCCGGGACGCAGAGGTCCGGCGTCGGTAATCAGCACAATAACCCGCGCGGCAAAACCTTTCCAGTCCAGTTCGTCCACGGCCGCCTTAATCCCGGCCATGGAATCCTCGTCAAAATCATGGGTCGAGACTTTGGCCTCCTTCACCCCGGACAAAGCGATCTCCAGGGTTTTTCTGTCACTCAGCTTTGTGAAATCACAAATTTTCCTGGTCACATATTCCAGCTCCGGCCGATCCTGCATGTTGCTGCGAAAGGCCACCACGGCAAACCCGACGTCCGCGCCGAGACCGTGCTTTTCGATGCTGTCAAAGGCCGAGCGGATGACGTTCAGGCTTTCTTCGATGTAAGGACGCATGGAGATAGTGCTATCTATGACAAAGGCCACGCCCATGCCCGGCCGCACCCCGGCCGGAAGCGCCGCCAGCTCCCGCCCGGCCGCTCCCGCCTGTTCCGTCCCGATCTGTTCCGTCCCGATCTGCTCCGGATCAATGGATGCCACCTCCAGAAACTTTGTCCCGGCAAAGGGTTCGGTCATGCCCTTCACCGGCATGAGGTAAAAACGATCCGAGGAAACAGCGCCTTCCACATCCGACGGCTCGGCGGCTATTACCGGAAAATCCGCGGGAACACCGTCGCGGGTCACCGACATACGCGCGTCAATAAGACGCAGGCGCTCGCGCATATCCTCGGCGGCGCAGACAGCGGCCAGAGATTTCTCGTCTTTGAAAAAAAGCAGCGGCCCGCGTCCGCCGCGCTCTGTGAAAAGCATGGTGACGGCCTGGGGCCAGAAAGTTACGTCGCTTTCCCGTACCCATCCGTCAGGCGCGCTGCTGGACGGACCCACCTCGAGGTATCCGCCGGAGCGGCCGAAGACGTAGAACACGCTGAAGGTTCTGACGCGCTCCTGAACAAGCGCCGCATCAGGGGAGGGGGCGGCTCTCATCTCCGCCCCCGGATGGGTCACGACGCGCTGATAGAGCGTTTTTTTCCCTTCCTGAAGCAAAGGTCGCCGCTCCGCCCCAAAAGCGGGGGCGGAAAATATCAGAACAAGGCCGCACATGGCGGCCAACAGGCGTACAAACATAAGCAAAGCCTCAGTGCGTCCCGGGTTACAGACTTCCATGAGAAGGCTTTGTCCCCTCACTGGAATAAATCAATGTTTCCCTATAGCATTTTACCTTTAAGATGATGCACCCGGCCTCTCGGCCTACGCCCGCTCCGGAGTTTAACAGCACAAATAAATTGCGCTTACGCCTTCGCGGCGGGCGTCCGCTCTCGCGGCCGCCAGAGCAATTTCAAAGTGAAATTGCTCTAAAACGTCTTCAGTATCCGTTCCGCCTCCGCGTTGCCGGCGGCGCTTTGCGCCCTGAGCCAGCCCCTGAGGGCCGCGACGCGCTCCCGCGCCCCGGCGATCCCGGCCGCCCCAGCCTGGACATACCAGTTCATGGCCTCAACAGGGTCTATAATTATGGTGCCGCGCGGCTGCGCATCCAGCGGGTCATAAAAGGAACCGGCAATGAGCATGGCCTCAGGCAACCCCTTCTGGGCGGCATCCTCGGCGAGCAGAAAGGCGGCATCGGCGCCGTCCTCAAGGGGCCGGAACTCCTTGGCCATGGCGAGGCTGGTCGGGGCGTCGGCCGGACCGGAAAGATGCGCGCGCGCTCTTTGCAGCGGCGTCAGGACCGCAGACGGAACCCGGGGAGAAACGCTTCCGCTCTGCGCCGGCGGGGTCTGCGCCTTCCCGCTCTGTGCCGGCGGGGTCTGCATCTTCCCGCTCTCCACCGGCTTATCGACTCCGCTCCTCAACGCCCAGAAAGCCGCCCCGAGGCACAGCAAGAGGAGCAGCGCGACAGGCGCCCAAGCTCTGCCGCGTTGCGGCCTTGCCTGATCGGGCGGCAAAGACAGAATCGAATCAGACGGCAGTGCTTCGGGATAGCCTGCGTTCCCAAAATTCAGGACGAGCGAATGTTCCTTCCCGTCCGCGCCGTTGAACTCCACGGTGTACGCTTCTCCGGGAACCAGGTTGCCGGTCGCTTCCGGACCGAGGGAAAGGGCGCAGCCTTCCTCCGTGCCGGCCGCTCCGCGCAAAGGAAGATCCGCCGCTTCCGGCTGCCAGCCGGCCCGCCCGAGGCACATGCCGTCCGAAGCGCGCCAAAGCCGGCAGTTCGGGCGTTGGCTGACATCTCCGGCTCCGTTTATGTGCAGGATGCCATAGCCGTCATCCGGGCCGCTCACATATGATGCGTACATCGTGATCTTGCTCTCCAAAGAAGTCTGCCCGCGCGCAGGGATTGTTCTCCGGAATGCGGGCAGTCACGGAGACTATACCTTTTGCCGGATAATGTTAAGCTTTTGCCGCGTACAGGATTTGGACGAAAGGACGATTGCGGGTCGACGTTCTGCCTGTCCGTAACCCGCCTTGGGATCACCATCCGGCCGGACAATTCCCCCGGCCGCAAGGGTCAGGGGAATTGTCCCACCAGGACGCTTTCATCCGGCTTTGCGCAACTCTATCCTGCGTATATCCCAAAGGATATCCACAAAAAAAGAAAACGGCAAGAGGCCGAAACGCAATGGGGAAACTTTGTCTGTCAGGCCACTTTCCGGCCTCCCCATACCAGTGCCGAAACGCAATGGGGAAACTTTGTCTGTCAGGCCACTTTCCGGCCTCCCCATACCAGGGCCGAAACGCAATGGGGAAACTTTGTTCTTGACCGCGCCCCGGAAGAGGCGTAAAGGGACTAGTTCCGCGCTCGACAGAAGGTCGGCGTCGGGATTCGTTTTTTGTACGCTGAGGTTGCCGGATGCGGATACCGGAACTTATATCCATACTTGAGCGCTATGCGCCCTTGGAGGCCGCCGCGTCGTGGGACGTTTCCGGCCTGCAGGTGGCTTCCCTGGCGGAGGAAGCCGCATGCGTGGCCGTGACTCTGGAGCCTGACCCGGAGATATTGCGGATCGCCGCCGAGGCCGGGGCGGATTTTATCGTTTCCCACCATCCCCTGTCCATGCAGCCGCGGTTTCCCAACCGCAAAGACGCCTACCTGGAAGTTCTTTCCCTGCTTTTGGCGCGCGGCATCTCCCTTTACAGCGCCCACACCTCGCTTGACGCCAATACTAAAGGCCCGGCATGGTTTTTGGTTTCGGAGCTTGATCTTCAGGATGTCGAAGTGCTTGATCCCACACAGGACTGCCTTGACGGCGCACCCGTCTTCGGGTTCGGCTTTTGCGGCAGTCTGCGGAGGGCGGCGCCCTGCGCGGAATTTTACGGCGCGTTGCGCGCGCTCCTCGGCAGAGACGTCCTCCAGGTTTGCGGGACGGCGCCGGAGCGCGTTTCACGCGTCGCCTGCTGTCCGGGCTCCGGATCTTCGCTTATCCCCACTGCCGCGGCAAAGGGCGCGGATGTCTTCATTACCGGAGACGTCCGTTATCACAGCGCCCTGGAAGCCGCTGAGCTCGGACTTTGCGTGTTCGACGTCGGCCATTTTATTCTTGAAGAGATGATGATGAGCCGTTTCGCCGATTTGCTCGCCCACGCCCTGCCTGTCCCGGTGCGCTTTTTCCCCGGCCGGGATCCCTTTGTCCCCGGCACGGCCATGCCGCGGAACTCCGCAACCGCGAAGATGAACTACCAAGGCCTGGAGGAAGACTTTGAATCATTATCTTAAGCAAATAGAATTGTTGCGTTCTCTGCAAAAAGTGGACGACGAGATACACACCATCCGCAAAGAACTTGAGGCGGCCCCCCAGGAATTGGAAGACCTGCGGAGACGTTTTACGGAGGCGTCCGGGCAGCGTGAACGCCAGTTGGACAAGATGAACCACCTGCACGACCAGGACAAGCGCTTGGGTACGGAAATAGAAGACGATTCAGCCCGTCTCAAGAAAAGCAAGGGCAAACTCATGGGGGTGGGAAACACGCGCGAATATCACGCCATGGTACGGGAAATGGATTCGCTTGAGCGCCTGCACCGTAACCGGGAAGAGGAAAAGAGCGCCCTGGCGGAGGAATTGGAGCGCCAAACCTCCTTGCTTGCTGAAATTGAGGCGGGGTACATCTCACTGGAGAAAGAACTTGGCGAGTATGAGGCGGGACTGCAAAGCCGCATGCAGACTGCCGAAACCAATCTGGCCTCCCTGATGCTGAAGCGCAACGAAGCCGCGCGCCAAGTGCCGCCCCCGGTATTCGCGCGCTACGAATTCATCCGCGAGCGACTTGAGCATCCGGTGATCGTGCCGGTGGCCAACGGAGTATGCTCCGGCTGCAACATCTCCATCCCTCCGCAAAATTACATAGAACTGCAAAAAGCCTCGCAGATACTCTCATGTCCCAACTGCCAGAGGCTGATGTTCTGGATCGAAGCTTCCCCTGCGGAAACAAAGGGGATTTGACGAAAGCGGGCCGGATCATCGCTGCGCGCGCCGCAATCCGGGGTATGCGTCTCCCGCCAGAGGCGCGCTCCCGGTTTTTCCGGAACGCGGGGAGGAAAGTCCGGGCTCCGAAGGGCACGGCGCTGGGTAACGCCCAGGTGGAGCAATCCACGGCAAGTGCAACAGAAAGCAAACCGCCCCGTTTCAAACGGGGTAAGGGTGAAAGGGTGGGGTAAGAGCCCACCGGCTGGAGCGGTGACGCGCCAGGCCAGGTAAACCCCGCCGGGAGCAAGACCAAATAGGGAAGCGTTCGAGGCCGGCCCGGCCGATGCTTCCGGGTAGGTCGCTTGAGGCCGCGGGCAATCGCGGTCCCAGAGGAATGATGATCACTCCTCCCTGAGGCCAACGGCCTTAAGGGAGGTGGACAGAACCCGGCTTACAGGCCCGCTTTCGTCACCGCCCATTTCTTTTGTCCGCGACAGGCCCGGAGGGAAATATGTCCCATCTGCCGCGCAGCGGCTTCGGTTACGACGTACACCGCTACGGGGGCGTGCGTCCTCTGGTGCTGGGCGGCCTGCCCATTAACTGCGGTATATGCGTGGACGCCCATTCTGACGGCGACGTGCTGCTTCACGCCCTGATAGACGCCCTGCTTGGCTGCATCTGCGCGGGTGACATAGGCGAACTCTTCCCGGACACGGACCCGGCCCTGGAGAACATAGCCAGCGGCGTGCTGCTGGCCGAGGTGCTGGAGCGTTGCAGGGCCGCCGGGTTCACCCCGATGCACGCGGATCTGACCATAATCGCCGAAGTTCCTCGCATCAGCCCCCACCGTCGCGCCATTACCGCCAATCTGGCCAAGCTTTTGCGCCTTGACCCGTCCTGTGTCAACGTCAAAGCCGGCAGTGAGGAAAGATTGGGGTTTACGGGGGAAAAAAAAGGCATCAAGGCCTACGCCCTGGTCAGCGGTTTTTTGCGCGTGGCCGGGAAAGACGCGGATCATGACGCTGACTGAACGCTTTGCCCTGCAAGGGGAAGAACTCTGGCGGCTGCTCTGGGGATGGATCCCCGGCGGGTTCGGCACACTCCTCCGAAGATTTCTCTATCGTCCCCTGTTTTGCTCTGCCGGTCCTTTTCGTTCCGGGGTGGGAGTCGTTGTGCAGGGCTTTGCGCATATAAGTATGGGCAAAGGCTGCGGCCTGAACCGGCATTGCTCTCTCTACGCCTCGCGCGGGAAAATCAGCATGGGCGACAATGTTTTTCTCGGAGATTTCAGTTCCATAAACGCCAATGACGCCCATGTCCGTATAGGCAGCCAGGTCGCCATAGGCCCGATGTGCCTGATCCAGGGCGCGAACCACTCCTTTGACCGTCTGGATCTGCCTATAACCGGGCAGGGGCACATTCCGGCGGAGGTGGTCATAGAAGACAACGTCTGGATCGGCGCCCACGCGGTCATCCTGCCCGGCACGCGCATCGGCGCGGGCGCCGTGATCGCCGCCGGGGCAGTGGTCAGCCGGGACGTGCCGCCGGATACGGTGGCGGCGGGCGTGCCGGCCCGGCCCCTGCGCCGTCGCGGCCGGAAATACGAAAGGAACGGAGAATGCAAATAGGAATCAGCACCACGTCCTTTGCCGAATATGATGATGAACCCCTGCGCCTGCTGCGCGGCGCCGGCTTTGAGATCAGCAGGAACAGCGCGGGCCGCGCCCTGACCGAAGACGAGGCCCTGGAGTTTTTGCACGGCTGCGTCGGAGTGATCGCCGGCACAGAACCGTTGAGCGCCAAGGTTATGGAGGCGAATCCGCAGCTTGTGGCCATCTCCCGTTGCGGGAGCGGTCTTGACAACGTGGACCTTGAGGCCGCGAAAAAACGCGGCCTGATCGTGAAAAACACCCCGAATGCCCCGGCCGCGGCCGTAGCGGAACTGACCCTCGGTCTGGCCTTAAACCTTGCGCGCAAGGTCTGCTGGATGGACCGGGAAATGCGGGCCGGGCGGTGGAAAAAGCGCATGGGCGGGCTTATTGCCGGGAAAAGGTCGGGAATTATCGGTTTCGGGCGCATAGGACGCAAGGTGGCGGAGTATTTTTCCGCTTTGGGCTGCGAAGTGGTTTTTTACGATCCGTTCGTCCTTGCGGCGGAAAATTTCCGGCGCGTGGAACTGGACGATCTGCTGGCCTCGTCGGACATCGTCACCCTGCATTGTCCGCCGCGCCCGGACGGGCGTCCGGTTCTCGGGGAAGCGGAACTTGGGGCGATGAAAGCCGGGGCTTTGCTGATCAACGCAGCGCGCGGCGGACTCGCGGACGAGCAGACGCTTTGCGCTTGTCTGCGCTCGGGCGCGCTGGCCGGGGCTGCCCTGGACGTGTTCTCCAGGGAACCGTACCCCGCGGACGGGGAACTGGCGTCTTTGCCCAATGTCATACTCACCCCGCACATCGGAGCTTATGCCGTGGAAACCCGCGTGGGCATGGAAATCGAAAGCGCGCGCAACCTGCTCATTGCACTTGTCCCATCTATCGCTTAAAATTATGCATACGCTTCGTTTTAAGCGTTGCAGCGTGCCTGGCAGTGTCGTCATGAAGTCAAAACATGCTAAAATAGGCGGGCAAAGCCGCCTGTAAGCATCTCGCGGCGGGGGTTTGCGCTGCAAATCCCCGCGGAGCGTGTTAACACTTTAAAGTTAACACACTCTAAGACATTTCGGCGATGCACCGGTCTGACCTTTGGGCAGCCCCGAATCTTTCCTGAACAAGCGGTTTCCAAGGCGCCGCCGACGGAAAACACGTACTGCCGCCGTGTTCTCCCTGGCTGCCAAAGCGACCTTGCCGGATCGGGAGGATAGTTGATTGAAAGCGAAAGAATTGCTCAAGACGAATTATCACCAGATACTTCTGGTGTTTATGGCCTTTCTGACGATGGTTCTGGTAAGCTATTTCTACGTCAGCAACATTGTGCAAAGGCAGATGCAAATCATCGGCGATGCCAGCATGGACATCACCCAGACGGCCGTTTCCGCCAGCCTCATGGAAACGGAGCTGCTCTTCGCCAATGTGGTCCAGACCATGGAAAACATGCTCGCCACCGGGGAAACCAACCAGGAACTCCTGGTCTATCTACGGGAAACGAACACGTATTTCAACGCGGCCCGATCTCCCCTCCCGGATTTCATGAAAGTCTACGCCTACGTCAGAGGCGAATGGCTGGACGGTTCCGGCTGGGTGCCGCCCCCTGATTTCGTGCCGGAAAGCAGGCCCTGGCACATCGGCGCGGAAAACAACAACGGGCGGATATTTTTCTCGGAACCTTACATTGACGCGGAAACCGGCGAGATGTGCATCAGCTTTTCCCAGAAACTTTTTGACTATCACGGCAAGGCCCACGGCATCCTGGCCGTGGACCTGCGCCTCACGCGCATCACCAACTACGTGCGCGACCAGAGGATTGCGGGCAATGGATACGGCGTGCTGATCGGCGACAGGATGAACTTTATCGTTCACCGCAATCCGGATCTGCCGGGCAGGATCATGTCCGAGGCGGGCGGCGATTATCCCCGCCTCGCTGAAATGTTCTCGACGGAAAACAAGATCTCGGCCGTGCGTTTCAACGACGAGGACGGAACCGACAGCGTGATCTACTTCCGCCCGATATTCCAAGGCTGGCATATCGGCGTGATCATTCCCCGCGTCAGCTACTACAGCGAGGTATTCACCCTCGCCGCCGTGCTGGGGGTGCTGGGTTTGTTTCTGGCCTCGATCCTGTGCTATCTGCTCATCCGATCCCTGGCGGCGAAAGTGCGATCCGAAGAGGAGAGTCTCAGCAAAAGCACATTTCTCGCCCGCATGAGCCACGAGATGCGCACCCCCATGAACGCCATCATCGGTATGGCGGACATTGCGCAAATGTCGACCGACCCCGGGAAAATGAAATATTGCCTGACCAGGATAAGCGACGCGTCCAACCATTTGCTCGGCGTCATCAACGACGTGCTGGACATGTCGAAAATTGAGGCCGGGAAACTTGAATTGTCCGAAACGGACTTTACCGTGGCCGGTTTGCTGCGTCAGGTCGAAACTGTGATAGCCTTCAAAATCGAGGAAAAACAGCAGCGTTTCACGGTCGAGGTTGACAGGGACGTTCCCCGCGCTCTGGTGGCGGACCGGCAGCGTCTGGCGCAGGTCATCACCAATCTGCTCAGCAACGCGAACAAATTCACCCCCAAGGGAGGCGATATCGCCTTATGGATACGGCGTTTGCCGGACGACGGCAATTTGTGCGTGCTCCGCTTCGAGGTGCAAGACAGCGGCATCGGCATTTCCCAGGAACAGCAGCCCAAACTCTTTCAATCCTTTGAACAGGCGGACGGCAGCATTTCCAGAAAATACGGAGGAACAGGTCTCGGACTCGCCATTTCCAAAAGAATCGTCGAGATGATGGGCGGGAAAATCTCGATCGAGTCTGAACCCGGCAGGGGCTCGACATTCATCTTCACCGCCCGGGTCCGTGAGGGCGTTGCCGCGCCGGACGCCGAACACGGCGAAAATCTGTTTGACCCGAATGCCGGGCAAGGGCGGATATTTGCCGGGAATCGCCTCCTGCTGGCCGAAGATGTGGAAATAAACCGGGAAATATTGATTACGCTGCTTGAAAACACGGGCGTGCAGATCGACATCGCGGAAAACGGGCGGGAAGCTTGCGATATGTTCGCCGCCGCCCAGGAAAAGTATGATATGATTTTCATGGATATCCACATGCCGGAAATGGACGGCTACGAAGCCACCAGGTGTATCAGGGGCATGAACTTGCCCAGGGCCGGAACTATACCCATCGTGGCTATGACCGCCAACGTGTTCCGGGAGGATATCGAGAAATGCCGGGCGTGCGGCATGGACGACCATGTCGGAAAACCCCTGGAAAAGGGCGAAGTCCTGGCAAAAATGAGAATATATATGAACGCCGGAAACCGCGTTTCCGGCTGAGGATCCCCCGCGGTCAATCAGCGTGAGCTTGAAAAGCTTCAAAACATGAAGAAAGCCTTGCTTGATAAGATGTTCGTATAGGAGGACAGACTGATGAACAGCATCGTCAACGTAAACGAAGGGAAAATCGCCCTCTATGCCGTTGGCGACACCAACGTCTATGTGGATGTCGTCTACAAGGATGAAACCTTTTGGATGACACAAAAAGCCA
>JAISZH010000181.1 GCA_031269345.1 Desulfovibrio sp.
GGTTGATGAGCAAAGACGCGCCGCCCAGGTACTAGAGCATTTCACACTTGAAATGCTCTGCAAGGATTTGCCTCGCAAATCCTTGCCGCGAAACAGGAGCAGGCGGGCTTTGCCCGCCGCAGGCAAACTGTTTCAAGTGTTAATTGCTCTAGAACGCGAATTGGGATGGCGGGGGCGAAACCTGCTGTCGCGTCAAGCGACAATAGCAGTTCACTCGTTTCATCAGACAGCGTACCATCCGCCGGGCGGACAAGCCCGGCGCGCCGCCGCGGGAGGCGTGAGCACGGCAAAAAATCGCGTTTTTTGCCGTGCGATCTTATCGCTTAAAACGAAGCAAATGCGTAGTTTTAAGCGCTATATGGCAGTAGTCGCAACCCCGCAAGGGGATGCGCGCCGCCCTTGCGGGCGACGTCAGTCGTATATGTCGCTCTTGTCCGGAGTGGTGCCCGGGTTGGTCAGGCCGATGTCCAGAGGATAAATCAGAACCATCGCCCGGCGCGAGGAAACCCCCAAGGCGCCGGGATGCGTGTTCACGCAGACCACCAAATCGGGAATGCCGTCGTTATTGGCGTCGGCCACGGAGAAATCCGCCACCGTCCCCTTGATGCGGCGCGTTTTCCACTGCAGGCTCAGACCCACCCCGTCCCAGAACAGGGAATGTATCTCCCCTTCCGGAAAGGAGCGGTAGCGCTCGAAGATCTGGGCGGCTGTGGATATGGGTTTGTTGACTATGAGCTTGGAAACCCCGTCCCTCTCAAAGTCCACCGCCAGCATCCGTATGGGAATATAGAAAACGGACGGGATCTGAGCTTCCGTGCGTTGCAGGCCGGGCATGGCCGGGTCGATTTCCATGCCCACCGAGGCCCCCGAATATTTTTCCGAAGTGGCGGCCAGTCTGTTGAGTTTGGAGTTGTAAACGCGCAGGTTCTCATCCTTGGTCAGAACCACGAGCCGCTCTCCGCCGATCTCGCCCCTGTCCGCAGGCATCCAGGTGAAGCTGAAAACATTGGCCTCAACCGGCAGATTGATCTGCCCGCCCCCAACCAGGGTATTGCCCTCTCGGATCATCTCGTGGACGCCCAGCTCGAAGAGCCGGGGCGGTTTGGCCCGCTGGCCGATGATTACCGGCTTGAAGAGGGGAGGAAGCTTGACGACGTTCAGATACCATCTGATTTTCCCCATCACCTGGGTGAACTGGCCGCCTCCCCAGGTCAGGACGAAGGCATTGGGCACGCCGCCGGAATCGACGGTGTTGACTATCAGCCAGGCGTTGCCCGAGCCGTGGGGCAGGGATTTCACGGACAGGCTCTGATTGTTGGCCGGAAAGGTGAATTCGCCTTTGGGCGTCAATTTCCCGCCGACAAAGGAATAAGCCCGCAGGTGTGTGTCTTCGAGCAGGAAAATTTCGTTTTTCCCGTCGCCGTCGGCGTCCACAACCTCCATGCCGATCGCGGGATAATTCAGGGGCGCGGAGCGCAGCCGGGAGTCATCCTGGGTGCTGGAGCCGGAGTACCGGAATTGGGGGTTGAGGTAGACCTCCTTGTTGGTGGTTTCGTTGACCAGTATGTCGGGGTTCATCTGGTTGGCGCGGCCCTGCCTGCCGCTGCCGGACGCCTGTCTGCCGCCGGCTGCCCTGCCGAAGACCTCCCGGTTTATATCGTCGCTTATGGCGGACACGGCGGAAATCACCTGCTGAGGCCGGGTTTCGCGGGCCTGGGCCCAGACTTTTCCGTCTTTGCCCAGCATCCGCACGTCAAGGCTGCAAGTCTCGCCCATAACATTGACCGTGCCCCAGAGCACATAATCGGCCTTGAAGCGGTTGCGCAACCTTTCCGCTTCCGCCTGATCCCCGATCGGTTTCGCGCCGGCGCCCGCGTCCGGAGCGGCCGGTTCCACCCGGTCTTTCCAGTAGAGGCGCGAGGTAAGCATCTGGGGGATGGACCGCTCAAGGTGGGCCAGATTGGCCGCCCCGCTGATGTTGAAGGGCGCTATGATGAATGTCGATTTCCGGGCGGCGGGCGCCTTATTCGGCGCCGCCGCGGATGCGGAAAGCGGCAGCAGAAGCGCAAAGAGCAACGGCAGCAGGCGATAAAAAATTTTCATAAACCCTCTCTTTCTGAACATTGCAATTTACTGATTTCTGCGGAAATCAGTAAACATCGGCCATAAGGCATATGCGCCGCGAAGCGGCGTAAGTCAGACGAAAACCACGCTTTTCGTCTGACGATCCGGCGTTAAAAAATATTTTTTTTAACGCACATATCGGTAAAGCGCAAATTCCCCTTGACCTGTTCGGGGAGGGTCAGTCTCCGAGCCCGATCAGGCGGACCATCAGCATATAGCTTTCTTCCTGCGGATCTATCCGGACCCTGCCGATAAGCTGAAAACACTGGTGATTGAAAATCAGGTCCAGGTCCGTCTGCGTGTTGTCCTTATCCCGGAAATCGTGATAATACCAGGCGGCCAGACTGAACTGGGAAAACGCGGCCGTTTCCAGACCCAGCCGGAGATAGTTGAGGTCTTGCGGTTCGCTTCTTTTATACTCTTCTATCGCCCTGCGCATGTCGTAGCCGCCGTGCAGCCTGCCGTATTCGGGGTAATTCAGGGTGAAACCGCTTTGGTGTCTTACCACTTCCCCTTCATAGGGGGAGACGTAGCTTTTGGTGTTGAAATACAGGTTCCCGGCGACATTCACTTCCAGTTCGGCCAAAAAGTCGCTGAACGGGCGTCTGCTGTATCTTTGCCGCTCCTCGGAGCGGTTGGCTTCACGGAAATCATATCCCTGTTCCAGACGCAACCGGACTTTATCAACATAGCTGGTCCTGACGACCGGACTCATTTCCCCCTTTTCGTCCTTTTCCATCGTCACGGTGTCGTTTTTTGCGGTGAACACGCTGGATATGGAATACACGATTTCTGTTGTGGGAAACAGGCGGTCCTCCGCGCTGTATCTGGGGTTTCTGCTCTGATCCTCGTAGGCGCGCTGTCTGAACTCCAGGCGGGGCTGGAGGGTGTGGCGCAGGGCGGAAATTTGCGTGGCGCCGACATTGTCTTTGCTCGGGGAAAAGGCCGGAGAGTCAAAATAATACACGCGGGCGAGTTCGGTAAAAGCAGCCAGACTGAATTCCGGTATAGTGCGGGAATCCTTGTTCTGACGGGGCAAATCCATGGTGTCTGCGGTTCTGGAGGGCAGCTCCGTGTCGTATATGGTGTGGTAGATCCCGGCGCTGGCTGTCAGAGAGCCGTAGCGGGTGTTCACGGGCAGGCTGAGGCGCGGAATGACCTCATAGCGCGCCCCTCTGGTGCCGCTGCGCCGGTACATATAGGCGGCCTGAGCCGAGGCCTCCGCCTCCAGAGGGAAGGAAGGGATTATGCGGCCCTTGTGCAGAAAGGCGTCCACCTGCGGCACCTGCTGCACCGTCTCGTCCAGCCTGGGCGAAAGATTGCCGTTCCCGAGACGGGGGTTTTGATTGTAAAAAGAAGACAGGGAGACGGAGCCGCGCTCCCAGTCATGGGAGAGCAGGACT
>JAISZH010000189.1 GCA_031269345.1 Desulfovibrio sp.
TTCAACCCTGCGGAAAGGGACGGAATTTTCCGTCCCTTTTTTTATCCTCCGTGTTTTATGGCATTTACGCTTGAGACGCTTGCGTAACGGCGGGCAAAGCCCGCCTGTAAGCATCTCACAGCAGGGATTTGCCTGCGGCCCTTTGCCGTCGCCGAACAGCCGTAAGCGGGCTTTGCTCGCTGTAATGACCGTTTGAAGCGGCGATTGCTTTAAAAGGCTTTACAATTGACGAAAGGAAGGTTAGACCGCAATCATTCATCGCGCATGCACGGAGGCGGTCAAACATGGACAGGATGATTTTCATTGACCACACTATCTTTATCCAGCTGGTCAATTTCATCATCGCGATCATCGCCCTCAACTTCCTGCTCATCAAACCCGTTCGCAACCGCATAGCCTCCCGCAAAACCCTCATTGAGGGCATCACCGGCGAAATCGATCAATTCACAGTTGCAGCCGCGGAAAAAATTTCCGGCTATGAAACCGCGTTGACCGAAGCCAAGGCCGCCGCCGCCCTCGCCCGCGAGACCCTCAAATCCGAAGCGGAGGACTTGGAGAGGGAAATGCTCCGCAATGCCCAGGACGCGGCCCAGGCTTACCTGGAAAACGCCAGGCGGGAATATGCCGGGGTCCGCAAGGCGGTCAGACAAGCCCTTCTCGATGAAGTAAACGCTCTGGCTGCTTTGGCCGCGAAGAAGCTGCTCGACTGACGCCCGGCCGCCGGGAAACCAGGAGGTTTTTCAAGGTGCGGACTGTAAAAATTTGTTCAATTGCCTTTGCGGCGCTTTGCGCCTTTGCCACGTGCGCCTTGGCGGCAGACACGGGGGAACACGAATTTTCCTGGAGTAATACGGCTTTCCGGGTGATCAATCTGGCCACGTTTCTCGGCCTGTGCTGGTATTTCTTCGGCAAAAAGGTGACCGCCCTGCTCAGAGGACGTAGCGCCGGCATAGCCGGAGAAATATCCGATCTGGAACAAAAAAAGGCCGAAGCGGAGCAAAAACTGGCAGAGGTTGAAAAGCGCATCGCCACTCTTGAAGATGAGCGCAAGGCATTGATCGCTGAGTACGTCTCACAGGGAGAGGCCCTGAAAAGCGCAATTCTGGCCAAAGCCGAGGATGAGGCCAAGGCCGTTTCCGCCCGTGCGCAAACGGCGCTTGAAAATGAGATCCGGGCTGCGGTTCAGGAAATCCGCGCCGAACTGGCTGAAAAAATAGCCGGAGCCGCGGAAGAGCTGGTCCTGCGAAAGCTGGACGCGGTAGAACACGCGCGGCTGATTGACAACTATCTGGCAAAGGTGGCGTTTCATTGACCGGCGATATTGTTGCGCGCAGATACGCTCGGGCGCTTTTTGCCCTGAGCCGGGGCAAGGGGCTGGCTGCACTTGAAAACTGCGCCTCCGCGCTTTCGGCGTTGCGCCTTGCGCTTGATCTGTCGCCCGATTTGCGCGAGGCATTTAAAAATCCCGCTTTCACGGCCGCCGAAAAGAAAAAAATTCTCGAAACCCTCGCGCCGCGCCTCGACATGCGCGGAACTGTCCTTGTTTTTTGCAAACTTCTGGCGGATAAAAACCGCCTGCGGGATTTTTCAGCCATAGCGGACAGCTTTAACGCCCTGCTGGACGCGGAAAAAAATATCGTGCGCGGCGAACTTTATACCGCCGTGCCGCTGGATGATGCCCAAAAGGCGGAACTTTCAAGGCGGCTCGGGGAAAAAGGCGCTTGCGAGCTGGAGCTAAAATTCAATGTCTCCCCCGAAATTCTTGGCGGACTGGTCCTGAGGATCGGGGACCGGGTCATGGACGCGAGCCTGCGCGCGCAGTTGACCATCCTTAAAGACGCTATCAGCAAGGGTGAGTAGGGTCATGCGGATAAAAGCAGAAGAAATCAGCAAAATTATTGAAGGTCAGATCAAAAACTACGCCAAGCGCGTGGAAATGAGTGAAACCGGAACCGTGCTCTACGTCGGTGACGGCATAGCCCGCGTCCACGGGGTGGGCAACGCCATGTCCATGGAGCTTCTGGAGTTCCCCGGCGGGTTGGTGGGGATGGTGCTGAACCTGGAAGAGGACAATGTCGGCGTCGCCCTGCTGGGCGATGACAGCCACCTGAAAGAGGGAGATCCGGTGAAACGCACCGGACGCATCTTCTCCGTCCCGGTCGGGGATTCCGTGATGGGCCGCGTGCTTGATCCCCTCGGCCGCCCTCTGGACGGACTGGGACCGCTCGGAAAAACCGAAACCCTGCCTGTGGAAATAAAAGCCCCCGGCATCATAGCCAGAAGGTCCGTGCATGAACCCATGCCTACCGGACTCAAGGCTATAGACGCCATGACCCCCATCGGGCGCGGACAGCGTGAACTGATCATCGGCGATCGCCAGACCGGAAAAACTGCCGTGTGTATCGACGCCATCCTGGCCCAGAAAAATACGGACATCCATTGTTTCTACGTGGCCATCGGACAGAAAAAGTCCAATGTAGCCCTGGTGGCCGATACTTTGCGCAAATACGGGGCCATGGATTACAGCACCATAATTTCGGCCACCGCCTCCGACCCCGCTTCCCTGCAGTACATAGCCCCTTACTCCGGCTGCGCCATGGCGGAATATTACCGCAATAACGGCAAGCACGCCCTGATCATCTATGACGATCTGTCCAAGCAGGCCACGGCATACCGCCAGATGTCCCTGCTCCTGCGCCGTCCTCCGGGGCGGGAAGCCTTTCCGGGCGACGTGTTTTACCTGCACTCCAGGCTTTTGGAGCGCGCTGCCAAAATGAGCGATGAAGCCGGGGCCGGGTCCCTCACCGCCCTGCCGATCATTGAGACCCAGGCGGGAGACGTTTCCGCCTATATCCCGACCAATGTCATATCCATCACCGACGGGCAGGTCTATCTTGAACCGAACCTTTTCAACGCCGGCATACGCCCGGCCGTGAACGTCGGGCTCTCCGTCTCGCGCGTGGGCGGCGCAGCCCAGATTAAAGCCATGAAGCAGGTGGCGGGAACCTTGCGTCTGGATTTGGCCCAGTACCGCGAACTCGCCGCCTTCGCCCAGTTCGGCTCCGATCTGGACAAGGCCACGCAGCAGAAACTGGAACGCGGGGCGCGGCTGGTGGAACTTTTGAAGCAGCCCCAGTATTCTCCCATGGAAGACTTTGAACAGGTGGTCTCCATTTACGCGGCCACCCACGGCTTTATGGACGACTTGCCCGTGGGAGCCGTGCGCGCCTTTGAAAAAGGTTTCCTGGAATTCATGGCCTCCTCCAAATCCGAAATTCTTTCGGCCCTCAAGGAAAAAAAGGCAATGGATGCCGCTATTGAGGAGAACCTTCAGGCGGCACTTCAGGAGTTCAAACTTGATTTCAAGATTTAAAATGAAAATAGGCACAAGTCGCGGAGGCGGGAATGGCTTCGTTAAAAGACGTCCGGCTGAAAATTGCGGGAGTCACCAAGACCAGGCAAATCACCAAGGCCATGTACATGGTGGCCTCCGCCAAACTGCGCGGCGCGCAACAGCGCATTGATCGCTTCCGTCCTTACGCCGACAAGTTTTACGACATGCTTGGCAACCTTGGCGGCAAGGCTGTGGATGCCGCCCACCCTCTGCTTGAGGTCAGGCAGGGGGCAGGGGATACGGGCATCGTTCTTTGCACTTCGGATCGCGGCCTGTGCGGCGGATTTAACGCCAACATCACGGCGGCGGCCATGAAGTTCGCCGCGGAAAAAAGCGCCGCCGGCAATAAGGTCGCCTTTTACTGCCTGGGGCGCAAGGGGCGCGACGCCGCGCGCTCTCTGGGCTATGAAATCCCTCTGGGCCTGATCGGACACATGAACAGCCCCGGCTACGATCTGGCCAGCGAGACCGGCGTCAGGGTCATAGACGATTTTCTGAGCGGCGTTCTGGACGAGGTTCATTTGTTCTACGGCGAATTTATAAGCCTGGCTCGTCAGAAACCGGCGGAGATCCGGCTTCTGCCCATTGCGGCGGACGACGCGCCGGATGAAAAAACCACCGTGGACTATATCTATGAGCCGGCGGTGGCCGAACTTCTGAACGAACTTCTGCCTCGATACATAAAAGTGCAAATTTACCGCGCTCTTCTGGATACGTCAGCGGGCGAGAACGCGGCCCGCATGCAGGCAATGGACAACGCCACGCGCAACTGCGACGAAATGATCCGGGGCCTGACCCTGCTCATGAACAAAACCCGGCAGGCGGCCATCACCAACGAGCTTATAGACATTGTGGGCGGCGTCGAGGCCCTAAAAGGATGACAAGGGAACGGACATGAGCGAAAAAAGCGGGAAAATAGTGCAAGTTATCGGTGCGGTTGTGGATGTGGAGTTTCCGGAAGGCGGACTGCCGAACATCCTCAATGCGCTGAACATTAAAAATCCCAACAACCCCAACGCCCCTGAGCTTGTCTGCGAAGTGGCCCAGCACCTTGGGGACAATGTGGTGCGCACCATAGCCATGGACGCCACCGACGGTCTGGTTCGCGGCCTGCCCGTCGCGGATACGGGCAAACCAATCATGGCCCCGGTGGGCAAGGCCGCTCTGGGGCGAATCATGAACGTGGTCGGGCAGCCGGTAGACGAACTCGGTCCGATCAGGGCGGAAAAATATCTGCCCATCCATCACCCTTCCCCTGCGTTCACGGACCAGAACACCAACGTGGAACTGCTGGAAACCGGCATCAAAGTTGTAGATCTTCTGATCCCCTTCCCCAAGGGTGGAAAAATGGGGCTTTTCGGCGGCGCCGGGGTCGGCAAGACCGTTATCCTCATGGAGATGATCAACAACATTGCCAGACAGCACGGCGGACTTTCCGTGTTCGCCGGAGTCGGGGAACGCACGCGCGAGGGCAACGACCTTTACAATGAATTCAAGGAAGCGGGAATTTTGGAAAAAGCCGCCCTGGTTTACGGCCAGATGAACGAACCCCCGGGAGCGCGGGCCCGCGTCGCCCTGACCGCCCTCACCTGCGCGGAATATTTCCGCGACGAGGAAGGGCAGGACGTGCTGCTGTTCATTGACAATATCTTCCGCTTCACCCAGGCGGGATCGGAGGTTTCCGCCCTGCTCGGGCGCATGCCTTCGGCCGTCGGCTATCAACCCACTCTGGGGACGGACCTCGGAGGTTTGCAAGAGCGCATCACCTCCACCCGCAAAGGGTCAATCACCTCCGTCCAGGCTATTTATGTGCCGGCGGACGACCTCACCGACCCGGCCCCAGCCACTACTTTCTCGCATCTGGACGGCACACTGGTGCTCTCGCGCCAGATCGCCGAACTCGGCATCTACCCGGCCGTGGACCCTCTGGATTCCACCTCGCGCATCCTCGACCCCCAGGTGGTGGGCGCGGAACACTACAGCGTGGCGCGAGGCGTACAGCAGATCCTGCAAAAATACAAAGACCTCCAGGACATCATCGCCATTCTCGGCATGGACGAACTCTCGGACGAGGACAAAGTGACTGTCGCAAGGGCCAGGCGCATCCAGCGTTTCCTTTCCCAACCCTTCCACGTCGCCGAGGTTTTCACCGGCTCACCGGGCCAGTATGTGAAACTGGAAGACACGATCACGGCTTTCCGGGCCATCCTGGACGGTGATTACGACCATTTGAGCGAATCCGATTTCTATATGGTCGGCCCGATTGCCATGGCGGAGGAAAAATATAAAAACCGTCAGGCCCTGTAATAGAGCAGTTCACGAATGAAACGAATGAACCGCTCCGCAAGGATTTGTGGGCAAATCCTTGCCGCGAAACAGGGGAGGGCGGGCTTTGCCCGCCGTAAGCGAACTGCTTCAAGCGTTAATTGCTCTGGCCTGAGCGGTGCAAGGAGAAGGAATGGCGGCGTTGCGGCTTGATATAGTGACCCCGGATTGCGTTGTGCTGAGCAAGGACGTGGAGTATGTGGGCGCTCCGGGGCTTTTGGGCGAGTTCGGAGTCCTGCCCGGCCACATCCCTTTCATCTCCGCCTTGTCCGTAGGAGTGCTGCACTATAAACGCGAGGGGAAGTCCCATTACGTGTTCGTCTCCGGCGGCTTCGCCGAAGTCTCGGAAGACACGGTCACCGTCCTGGCCGAAAGCGCGGAGCAAGCGCACCAAATCGACTTCAGCCGGGCGGAAGAAGCACGCAAACGCGCCCAGGCCCGCCTTGACGCGAAAAATGAGGACCATGACTTCAAAAGGGCATCGTTTGCCCTGGCCCGGTCGGTCTCACGTCTATCCCTGCGAGGCCGGGACTGAGGTCAGGCCCCGTCGCATGTTCCGTCGAGAGCTTCTCCCGGCGAACCTCTATGGCATTTACGTTTGAGATGCTACTTGACGGCGGGCAAAGCCCGCCCGCATCTCGCGGCAAGGATTTGCCTGCAAATCCTTGCGGAGCGGATTAGATATTTTCAACGGCAATCCGCTCTAAAGTTGGCACGCTCTAAAAATTGCTCTTCCAAACCGGTCATAAACCCAAATGGATTTTTTTGGATAGATAGCGTGCGGGATCTTCAGCAAAAAGTAAACGCTGTCCCTCGCGCCCTTTGCCGTCCGGCTGTGTTTTTTGACCGGGACGGGGTGCTGAATTACGATTTCGGCTATGTACATACCATTGACAATTTCCGCTGGATCGAGGGGGCGAGGGAAAGCATCCTGGCGTGCAACGAAGCCGGATATCTGGTGTTCGTGGTCACCAATCAGTCGGGCATAGCCAAAGGAGTTTACACGGAATCGGCGATGCGCGCCTTGCATGCCTATATGCAGGAGGACTTACGCGAGATGGGCGCGCACGTGGACGCCATCGCTTTTTGCCCGCACCACCCGGAGGGTCTTGTGCCGGAACTGCGGCGAGCCTGTTCCTGCCGCAAGCCCGAACCGGGGATGATTTTGCGGCTTTGCCGGGAATGGCCTATAGACCGTGCGGCGAGCTTTTTAATCGGCGACAAACCCTCGGACATGCAGGCGGCCGAGGCCGCGGGGATTGCCGGGTACCTGTTTTCAGGCGGGAATCTGCTTGATGTCCTTTTACCTCGCCTGCGCCCTCCTCAGGTCTGAGGCCGGTACAGAATCACCGTGATTTCCAAAGGCGGGCTTTGCCCGCCGTTAAATAAGCATCTCAAGCGTAAATGCTGTAGGGCTTCAAAATATGCGGCGCGCTGCCGGATGCCACGATTGTCGCGTGTGAGTTTGGTCAATAACGCTTGTGGCCGACACGCTCGACAGCGATGCGGTGGGCTTCGGCCGAATCCTCGCTGAAGCAGACCAGCAGAACTTCCTCTATGGACGTGTCCTGGCGGAGAAATTCATTTACAGTCTCCACGGCTATTTGCGCGGCCGCGTTTTTCGGGTATCCGTAGACGCCGGTGGACACGGCGGGGAAAGCCACGCTTTTGGCCCCGACGCGCGAAGCTTCGCGCAGGGAATTGCGGTAGGCGGCGGCCAGAAGTTCCGCGGCCTTCTCCGGGCTATAGCTGTGGTAGACCGGCCCGACAGTGTGAATGACCCAGGCGGCGGGCAGGTTGTAACCTCTGGTGGTTCTGGCCTCCCCGGTGGGGCAGGGGGCCAGTGCGCGCGCTTCCCTGGCCAGTTCCGGCCCGGCGGCGCGATGGATGGCCCCGTCGACACCGCCTCCGCCCGCGAGCGAGCTGTTGGCGGCGTTGACAATCGCGTCCACTTTACATTTTGTTATGTCGCCCGTGAGGATTTTTATGCGCGTATTCGACATGCCGTTATTCCGCGACCACGAAATTGTTCGGATAGGAGTTTTCCATGCCGTCCGCGGCCTGTTCCGCCCTGATCAGGCTCGGGTAGGGTCCGGCCTGGACGCGGAAAAAGCCCACTTCACGCGCGAAATAGCTGCGTGCGTTCCTGCCTTCCGCTTTCAGCCTCTGCACTAGCCTGTCCGCGTTGTCCCTGCCGGCGAAAGCCCCCACCTGCACATAGAAGCGCCCGCTTAGATCCCCGTCTTTGAGGCCGGGCACAGAGCCTTGGGTCTGCAAACTGACCGGGGCGGTGCCTTTGGCGATCATGCCGATGCGCTCCGCCGCCGAGCGGGTCAGGTCTATGACCCGGTCCGCCACAAAGGGGCCGCGATCGTTGATGCGCACGACCACTGATTTGCCGTTCTCCCTGTTGGTGACCAGCACTTTGGTGCCGAAAGGAAGCAGCTTGTGGGCGGCGGTCATCCCGAACATATCGTATTTTTCGCCGTTGGCTGTCCGTTTGCCGTGAAAATTCGGGCCGTACCAGGAGGCTATGCCGTCTTCTCTGAAGCCATGGGATGAAAGCAGAGGATAATAGGTTTTTCCCCGGATGGTGTAAGGCTTTGTCCCCCTGCTGCCCTTAGGCACGCTGACCCCGGCCGGGGCCGTGCCTTCTCCCGACCCCCCCCCGCGCAGGCTGCAAGCCGCAAGGCACAGGCAGATTGCGGCAGACAAAGACAAAAGTGAAAAAAACCCGATTCTGGCGCGCATCAGTCCGCGAATCTCCAGCCGGGGTAGAGGGCGGCCAGACAGGCGTCGGCCAGGGCGGCAAGGCTGGAGACGTTTTTTTCCACAGGCAGCCCCGAGGCCGCATACGCCAGAGGAAGCTCGGTGCAGGCCGTCACAACCGGAATATCCCGCGTCCGCCACAGGTCTTCAACAATAGAGCGCAGCAACTCTCCGGACTCTTCCTCCGCTCCGGCCTTGACCAGTTCAACGCAACGCTGTACCTGATCCTGAGCCCCGACCGCATGAAAGGAGTAGCCGCAACGCCTGGCGCAGCCGGCATAGAGGCCGCTGCGTATGGTGCCGGTCGTGGCCAGGAGCCACGACCCCGTCGGACTCTTGGCGCGGGCGGCGGCGACGGTTTCTTCGACGATGTGCAAAAAGGGCACGGGCAGGTCGGCCGCGAAACGATCAATAAACACATGGGCAGTGTTGCAGGGGCAGGCCAGGATGTCCGCTCCCCATATGGCAAGCTTTTCCAGTCCCTCCCGGATCCGGTTTGTCGGGTCATCTCCTGTTCCTTCAACGGCCGCCGTTCGATCCGGTATGCCAGGATCAGAGAGCAGGTAGACCTTCGGATGCTCCTGATCCTTTTCGGCCGGGGCGCGGCAGGCCAGCAGGCGCATAAATTCGGCCGAGGCCGCCGGTCCCATGCCGCCCAGAACCCCCAGCACCTTTTGCGGGGCAATCGCCGACATCACATGCCTCCTTTGATTACCTGGCGCTCAGCTTGGCCAGCCCCTTGGCCGCTTTTTCATTCTCCGGATTCAGACTCAAAGAAACCTCGAAGCAGGAGCGGGCCAAGTCTTTAAGACCGCCGCGCATGAACACGTAGCCCATGTTGAAGGCCACCGCGTCCGATGAACGGGGAAAATCCCGATCAAGGCCCACGGCCTTTTCCATGCACAGGCGGGCATCGTGCATTTGCTCTCCCTGGGCGTAGGCCATGCCCAGGTTGTAATGCAGACCGGGGTCCTGCGGCGCGATTTTCATGGCGCGCGTGTATTCGGCGGCGGCTTCCCGCCACTTGCCCTGGCGGCGCAGGTTAAGTCCGAGCATGTTGAAGACCCTGACGTCTTCGAAGTTCAGTTGTTCTTTTTTCACGTCCAGGGCCTTGCGCAGGTAAAATTCGCTGCGTTCGGGGTTTTTTTCGGCATAGAACCCGGCTATGCGTTCGGCCAGGGTGCTTATAAGTTCCTTGGCCTCCTTCGCCGCCTGATCTATGGCGCTTTCAAAAAGCCCGGCGGCCTTTTCTTCGTTACCCAGGGTCAGATGTATTTCTCCCATGTTGACTTTGCGTTCCGTGTTCAGGGGAGAGAGGTGGTCCATGCGTTCAAGCCAGACCAGGCTCTCCTCCAGGTTGCCCTTTTCCTCGCACAGAGCGGCCAGCTTGCGCAGAGGTTCAAGGTACAGATTCGCGTTGTCAGCCGCCTGCTTGTAGGCAGCCTGGGCCGCGTCCAGGTCGCCGAGCGCCTGCTCCGCGTCTCCCACGATCATCAGGCCGGCTGCGCTGCCGGGTTTCATGCGCAGGATTTCTTCGGCGGCGGCTTTGGCCTTTTCCGGTTCTCCCCGGGCCAGAAGGGATTTCGCCTCATCAATGGCCTTGCCGAGCTGCTTTTGCGGCTTTATGGTAAAAGCCAGCTTTTCCACTATGGTCTGCATGGACACGGGTTTGGCGATGAAGTTGTCCACCCCGGATTCGTGCAGGTAGACGATGCGCTTCTGATCGACCTCCACGGTGAGAACGAGAACAAGTATATCGGGGAAGGCTTCTTTGACCTGTCTTACCGTGTGCGACATGTCCCGGTTATCGAAAATGCGCTCCAGAACAAGAAATAGACGGCGCCCGCGTTTCTCCGCGTCTTTCAGCCGTTTGATCAATTTGTCGGAGTCCTGGGTCGCAAGCAAAACCTCGGAGAGCACCAATCCCAGTTCTTTGCCCATAACAGCGCGGAATGTCTTGATAAATGACTGATCATCCGTCAGCAGGACAAAGAGTCCTTTTTCCGTGTGCGCGAAATCGGCAACAGTCTTTTCGCACTGCGAAATTTTTGTCTGGATCTGATCCCGCGTTGCAGGCATCCGCGTCCCCCATTATAGCTTTCCCTTCCCCGGAGTACGCGAAAGACTCCCCCGGAGAAGGCTTTTGCCATAATGGAGCATTTACGGCAGGCTGTCCACTAAAATGCGTCTCACTAAAATGCGTCTCATTCCAATTGGCGGCGGGCGTCCGCTCCCGCGGCCGCCGGAACGAGATCACTTTGAAATTGCTCTGTTGAAGGCTAATTGGCGTCAAGCGCAATCCGCTCTACGACAGGCTGTCCACAAGGTTTCCCTGGTCCGTCAGAAGCGTATGCAGCAGACGGGCCAGGGGATCGCCTCTCGCTCCCAGGATGGAGCGGGCGGCGGAATCAGCGAGGATGCCCGCCTGTCGTTCCAGGACCTCGGCGTTGGATTTGAAGCTGTCCCCCATGGCCTGCCAGCTCAAATCTTTGAGGCGCATCGTTTCCAGGTGTGATCCGAGCGAGGTCGCGGCGGTGGCGGCATTGGTCTCGTCAATGGGCCATAGCGGCAGATTTCCGGCAAAGCTTTGCATGTCGGTGAGGAATATTTCTTTGTCCCATCCGCCCATGCGAATTTTAATCTTGCCGTCAGCCGTGCGCTCGTCGTTGTTCCATTGCGTGCCGTCCAGAAGGGACATGCCGTTATAAGACGTGGATTTGACGATATTGTTTATATCGGAGGACGCCGCTTCATATTCGGCTTTCGCGACCACGAGCTGTTCCGGCGTCATGCTCGAGTAGTTGGCGGCTATGGAGCGCATGGCGCGCAGGGATTCACTGATGCTTTCGCCCGCGGCGATCAGAGTGTCGGCCACGCTTTTGCCTTCCGCCGCGTTTTGCGCGGATTGGCGCAGACCCGCGGCCTCGGCGCGCATTCTCCCCGTCAGGGCCTCGGCCGCTATTTCGCGGCCGCTTTTCTGACGCGGGGCGAGCAGGCGCTCAATAAGCGTCTCACCACCGCCCTCCTGCACAAGATGGGTGATCAGCGCCCTTTGCATGTCCAGCAGGGCGGGCAGACTGTCTGTATAATGGGGACTCATGGGGCCTCCGGGATACCGATGCATGTTTCCGGCAGCGTTG
>JAISZH010000067.1 GCA_031269345.1 Desulfovibrio sp.
GATGTCCCGGCCATGGGCACGCATGAAATTCACATAGTCCACAATATTTTCCGCCACCAGTTCGGCGGAGTCAAGCTTGTAGGGACAGCGCCCGGAACAGGCCCCGCAGCGCACGCAACTCCCGGCCGTCCGCATCTTTTCCACCCAGTCCGGCTCCGCAAAGCGCTGCCAGGGACTGCGCCTGAGCAACCGGTCCAGACGGGCGATCCAAGGGATGTCTATATTCTGCGGACAGGGCAGACAATAACCGCACGCCCGGCAGAAACGCCCGCCAAGGGCCTCTCTTTCCACGCGCACCGCCTCCTTCATCGCCTCGTCATAGCGCGGGGGTTCGGCCTCAAGACGCAGGAATTCTGCCAACTCACCCATGTTCTGGATGCCCCATATGGGCAGCACGTTACCCAAATCGCGCAGAAAGGCCCAAGCGGCAGGTATATTTGTAATCAGGCCGCCAGCCAGCGCTTTCATGGCAACCAACCCGACGTCCGCCTCCCGGCATTTTCCGACCAGCCCCAGTTCCTCGTCTGTAGACAGCAGGCTCACGGGAAACTGCACCGTGTCGTAGAGGCCGGAATCCACCGCGTCCAGGGCCACTTTCAGAGAATGCGAAGTAAGGCCCAAAGCCCGGATCACCCCTGATTCTTTAAGCGCGGCCATAGTCTCATAGCGTCCGGTCCCATCATCCGGCCTTGGAACATCGGCAGCGTTGTGAAACTGGTAGAGGTCCAGATAGTCGGTTTGCAGTTCGGCCAGACTTTGCGCGAGCTGCGCCTCGATCTCCGCCGGTTTCGCGCCCTTCGTCTTGGAGGCGATGACCAGCTTGCGCCTGATTCCCTTGAAGGCTACGCCCAGCTTGCGCTCACTGTCGGAATACGCGCGCGCGGTGTCAAAAAATTCAACGCCCGCGTCCACTGCGGCTCCAAGGATGCCCACGGCCTCCTCCAGCCCGCAACGTTGCAGGGGCAAAGCCCCGAAGGCCAGGCGACAGACCGTGATGCCGCTACGTCCAAGGCGTAATTTTTCCATTTCAATCTCCCTTGGCACATGGGATTACAACATTTTTTCCAGTTGCGCCCCGTAAAAAAACTCGCGCAACGGAGAAGAAAAAGAGGTGCGGAACTCGCGCCCGAGCAGCGCGTCCGGGTTGGAGGCGAGGAAGGCGGCGATTTGTCCCTCGTTTTCCGCCGGGCTGACCGTACAGGTGAGATAGATCAGCCTCCCGCCGGGCATAAGACGCGGCCACAAATTTTTCAGCATCAGGGACTGCAATCCCGCAAGCTTTTCTATATCCCCAGGGGCGCGGCGCAAACGTATCTCAGGTCTCCTGGACAGAGTGCCGAGACCGGAGCAAGGCGCATCCAGAAGAATTGTCCCGAAAAGTTCCTGGAAAACTCCGGCTCTTTCCTCAAGCCGTTCATCGGACGCCTTCCCGCCTGACCTGTCTCCCGCGTCCGGGCAAAGTTCGCCGAGGTCCAGACGCAACAGAAGCGGGCAGGGAACGGAGAGCCCGAGCCTGGCGTAATCGAGAGCCAGACCGTCCAGACGCCGGGAAGAGATATCTGAGGCCAGACGCACCGCGATGCCTTGTTCAAGCAGGCTTAAGGTCTTGCCGCCGCGCCCGGCGCAGCAGTCCCAGATCGGCCCCGGCCAGCCGCCGGGAGCAAAAAAGTTCAGAACCTCGGCGGCCGCTGCGCTCTGCCTGCTCGCCCTGCCTTGCTCCACCGCCCTGCGGGCCGCCGCCGGCAGAGGAGCGGAAAAGGACAGAATGTGCCTGTTGGCCTCGTCCTCCGGGGCCGCAACAATCCGCGCCTCTCCAGATTGCCCGCGGTCGGCGAGCAACTCGCCGCGCAGGCTCTCCCAGCCTTCGGCGGCGCGGTTCAGACGCAAACCCGCGGGCGGCTCAAGGCAGGCCGCGCGCGCCAGAGCGAGAAAGGCGGCTTCCCCGTAGTTTTCCCGCCACATACGCTCCATCCAGTCCGGCAAATCCTCCCCGGCGGTTTCCGACGGAGGCCGCAAACACCCGCTCTGCCTCAAATCCGCGCCGTAATCCGGCAGGGAGCGCTGGGCTTTGCGCAACACGGCATTGCCCACGCCGCCCATAACCCGCCCGAAGCGATTGCGGATGTGGGATACGGCCCACCCAACGGCGGCATGATGCGGAGAACGCAGAAAAACCATTTCGTACAAGGCCAGAATCAGGGTTAACTCCATCTCCTGAGGGATCTTCTCCGGACGATTCAGAAAATTCCGAATAAAAGCGCGCAGGCTGAGGAAACGGCGCAGGGTTCCGTAGAGCAGTTCCGTGCAAAGCCGCCTGTCCACCGGAGCCAGGTGGGGCGAGGCCAGGGCGTCGTCCAGGGCGGCCTGGGAATCCGCGCCTTCATGCACAACCCGGAAAAGCGACTGTAAGGCCGCGGCCCTGGCATCGTTGTCGGCCTTGTGCAGTTTGAACCGGGCGTTATCCATCACAGGTCTCGCGCCAGGGCCGCCCCGGCAGGGGCGAACAAAGGGAGCGGCGGCAGCCTTTCCGCAATTATGAAACGGCGCAAAGCGCTCTCCAGCAGTTCCACCGACACCAGGGTATTGATGCAGTCTCCCTGCGGCCTGTCGTTGAGGATACCGAAGACCGGCAAGGGGCGCGTGTCGCGGATGCCGGAGGACAGGTCGCGCTCGCAGGCGACGGCCAGAATGATTTCCGGTCTTCTTTCCTCCACCAGGCGTCTGGCTATGCCTCCGCCGGTGGCGATTTCCATATCCGGCCCATAGGCGTCGCGCAGAGCCAGAAGCGCGGCAATCGGGCAGGAACCGCAACGGGCGCAACGGTCAAGGGCGAAGGTCAGGCGCAACCGGCAGTCGCTCTGTTGCAGGCAATGCGGGATCAGCACCAGCACACGTCCAGAGGCGAATGTCCCGCATGATTCGAGAATCATGGCGTTGTTGAGACGGATATAGGCGCGGCGCGCCTCGACGCGCGACAAGCCGAAAAACGGCGCAAGCAGTTCGAACAGGGGAAAAAAGAAAGCGCCAGCCGACCTCTTCAGCTTTGTCAACATGTTTCCGGTCTGCTCAAAAAAACGTTTTGTAAAGCATCTGGGCGGCCATGGTGAAGAGCAGAATGGCGAAGGCCCGCTTCAGCCTGGGCACTGGCAGGCTGTGCGAGAGCCTGACTCCAATGGGGGCGGTGCATACGCTGGCAATGGCTATGCCGAAGAAAGCCGGAAGATAGATGTAGCCCAGATGCGGGCCGGGCAGTCCCTCCACTCCCAGTCCTCCGGCCACATAGCCGATGGTCCCGGCCAGAGCCAGGGGGAACCCTATGGCCGCGGATGTTCCGATGGCCTGGTGCGTGGGCACGTTACACCAGGTGAGATAGGGAACGGAAAGGGAACCGCCGCCTATACCGACCAAACTGGAGACAATCCCGATTATTCCGCCAGCGGCGCTGTTGCCGGCAAAACCCGGAATGGAACGCGAAGGTTTGGGCTTGACGTTCAGGAACATGCTCGTCCCTGCATAAACCAAAAAGAAAATAAAAATGAGCTTGAGCGGAACTATGGGCATATAAACGGCGATCTTGCTGCCGAAAAAAGTTCCGAGGAGGATCCCCGGCGTAATTTGCCTCACGACGTCCCAGATCACGGCCTTTTTACGGTGGTGGCCAAGCAGGCTGGAGATCGATGTGCACATTATGGTTGCCAGTGAAGTGCCGAGGGCCATATAATGGACGAAGTCGCCGCTGACGCCTTTTATGTTGAAGGAATAGATGACTATCGGCACGATGACCGTCCCTCCGCCCACGCCGAGCAAACCCGCCAGCACGCCGACGAAACAACCTATGACGAGAAAAATTATCAGGGAGGTAACCATGCGCTTCTCCCGGCGGTTTGCGGGAGCCCGTAACTCCCGGCCTTACGGCAGGTAATGAACATGCGTATCTATATAGCCGCCTCATGGAAACATCAACACGCCGTGGAGATGCTCACCGCGCTTCTTGAGGAGCGGGGCCACCGCATTCTCTCCTGGCTGCGCGAGGGCAGGCCCGAGGAAGCTTTTCTCTCCCGCCTGGACCTGGAACACTTCATCCATTCCGAGGAAGGCAGGCGCGTCTTTGAATTTTGCTCAAGCGCGGCCACAGGCTGCGATCTGGTGATCTATATCGGTCCTTCCGGTTGCGACGCCTGGGCCGAGGTCGGCGCTGCATACGGCCGCAACGTGCCCATCCTCGGACTTCTGGCCAAATCCGAGGACGTCGGCCTGATGCGGCTCATGATACGCTCCTGGCACAACTCTGTGGAAGACCTTATGCGGGAGGTCGAAAAGCTCGAATCAGGCTCCGCGCGGGACTGAAGGTTTGCCGCATCCGGGGCCGCGCACGCCCTCACGGTTTCTCCCCGGAAGCGGCGGCGCGCGAGCCCTTGCGGGGTTGCGGCTGTCGCCTCTTGGCGCGAAGCCGGAACCACCTGTGTTTTCCGCTTCAAAACGCCCCGGACGGAGCCGGCGTATACTTTGTGCCCTCGTCCGCAGGCCGGGCGGCGCCCGATCGCGGCGGCGGCACCGGATCTCGCGGCGGCAGCAGAAGGTCATGCGCAGCTTTGTCGATCTGCTGCATTCTGCTTCTGGGTGAAGGTCCGGAAAGCCAGGTCTGTATCTCGCCGCCCATGTCGGAGGCTACGGCCTGGGCTATGGCGTGCATGGGGTCTGAAGGAAGCCTGGTTTTTGTGGCAAAAAGGAAATAGTCGTTGGTGCGCGAAGCCGGAATCAGCCCGGACTGGGACATGGACCAGATCATCTGCCCATTGCGCGTATCGTGGATTTCAACTTGCAGGGCCAACTGCGAATCCCCAGCCGTACCTCCGGCGTAGATGTAAGTCACAAAGCCGCCGATCACGATGTCCGCGCCCCGCCGGCGCCCCAACTCCACTGCGCGGTCCCTACGGTAGGGGGTGTCGTCTCCGGAAAACTCCAGGTTGGGGAAAACCTGCATGGTGAGCCAGGTCTGCCAGACCGTGCGCGCCACGCCGTAGCCGATGGGACCCGGATTCTGCATCTGCTGCGAGACCCGGAAAGGAATGAAAAGCGCCCTTAAACCCTCCGGGGCCGCGCTCGCCGGACGCACATGCACTTCCGGAGCGGTGCGCTCCACCCATTGGTCCCTGTAAATAACGGTTTTATCAGCGGGATCGAACCTGATATGCTCGTCGATGCCGCGCGCCGTCGCGCAGGCGC
The DNA here is from genome assembly GCA_031269345.1 of Desulfovibrio sp. GTDB lineage: Bacteria > Desulfobacterota > Desulfovibrionia > Desulfovibrionales > Desulfovibrionaceae > Frigididesulfovibrio. The sequence continues at coordinate 5,227 of JAISZH010000067.1, forward strand.
CAAGGATGAGGGCGGAAAACAAAAGCGCGGCATGAAGCGGACGAACGGCTGTTTTCATCTGAGCTTCCTTTACGGTTTGAGACCCCGGCCTTCAGGCCGGATAACCCGACCCCGCCCTGCAGGGCGGGGTATCCGTACGGGCGGAAGCCTGGGCGGGGTCCAAACCCCGCCCAGGCGCAAGACGCATGGGCCTGAAGTCCCATGCCGCCTTCTTGGTCGGAAATTCCTTTTTGGAATTCGAACGGGACGGTTTTGTCAATTTTGCGGAGGGTTATGCTCCGAGACCAGCAAAGGCGTGAGCTGGCGCACCAAATCGTCGCGCAGTTCGTCATCCTGCAAGGCAAAATAAATATTGGCCGTCAGATATTCCGCCCAGTCGCCGACATCAAAGCGCTTGCCCCGGATCTTGACGGCCAGCAACCCCCGGCTGTCCGCCTGGAACTGCAAGGCGTCGGTGAGTTGAATCTCACCGCCGTGCCCCGGCTGAACCTTGCGCAGATGCCCGAAGATATCCGCGGTAAGCACGTAGCGGCCGATAATCGCCAGGCGCGAGGGGGCCTCGTTCACTCTGGGCTTTTCTACCAGTTTGCGCACCTGGTAAATACCGGGCGATATCTCTTCTCCGGCAATGATACCATAGCGGCTGACGCGCTCCTGCGGCACCTCCATAACGCCGATCACCGGCAGGCGCTCGCTCTCTGCCACTTCGACAAGCTGTTGTATTCCAGGATTCATGCCGAAAAGCAGATCGTCGCCGACCATGACGGCAAAAGCCCCGTCGGCCGCGACCACATCCTCGGCGCAGAGCACCGCGTGCCCTAGCCCGAGTTGTTTTTTCTGGCGCACGGAAATGACCTTGACCATCTCCGCGACCTGACGTATCGCGGCGAGCTGCTCAATTTTTCCGGCCCGTTCCAGCACCGCTTCGAGTTGCAGGTTGTAATCGAAATAATCCTCAATGACGTTTTTATCCCTGTTGGTGATAAAAACCACGTCCTGAATGCCGGAAAGCATGGCCTCCTCAACGACATACTGGACGCCCGGCTTGTTGTAGACAGGCAACATCTCCTTGGGAATATTCTTGCTGGCAGGAAGAGACCGGGTTCCCCAGCCGGCCACGGGAATCACAACCTTGCGGATATTCATACGCACATCTCCTTGGGTGGTGTTCTGTCGCCTCGTTATGCCACAAACGCCCGGATAAGGGAATAGGAAAACGCCGGATGAAATGCCCTGGCGGCGCGAAGCGTCACTTTGATCATGAGGCGACTTGTGCTACAGATCGCCATGCGGAAATCTGAACAGCGGCCCGGCGGCCGCTGTCGCCGCGAGGCGGCGCAAGCCAGCCGAAAACCGCGTTTTCGGCTGGCGATCCTCCGCAGGGAAAAGTTTACTTTTCAATATGGAATATAACGGAGGCCAAGGATGCGGAAATGGTCCACTGAAAACACCGAGGCCCTCGAAGGGGACATTCTGCGCGATTTCTGCGCGGCCTCGGCGATCCTTGAGGAACAGTTCAACCGCTTTGCCGAAAGCGGCACGCTTTCCGATCCCATTCTGCGCGCCGCTGTCGGCAAAAACTGGGACAAGGGGCTGCTCTGGCGGCTCAAGGACAAAACCCACAATCTCGTCCGCCGGGAGGAAAACCCCTCTCTCGCGGTTTCACTGCTGGATTGGAGCATAGGCTATATTTTCCATGAATGCCTGAAATTGCTGGAAAGCGTGCATGTGGACCGCCATTACGCCCCCAGGCTGAAAGTGTTCGCGCAAGACCATCCGGATCCGGAGACGGAAAAGCTGTTTTCCGAACTTGCGGGCATTCCCGAAGACATTGTCCTGACCATGCGGATTTCCGTCCTGCGCATCAGGTCCCTGGAGGCGAACGCGCGCAAATTCTTCTGCCGCCATTTCGCCGGACGTCGCGACCACCTCCGGCTGGCCCGCTTTCTCCATGACGAAAATGATCTGGCGCGTAGCGTGTTCGGGGACGATTACAAAATTTTCATCAAATCCGTTTACGGGGATGAAGAGGAGACCCTGCACATCGCGGCGGCGCGCTCACTGATGGAAAGCGCGCGCTTGGACCGCGCCCGTGAAGCCCTGGAGGCCGCCCTGCGCATAGCGCCCGCCAACAGGGAGGCCATGGAAATGCTCAAGGCCCTGCAAAATGAAACCTGACCCCGGCGAACGCGCGCGCATAGCCCTTATGTTGCCCCGCCTTTCCCTGTACGGGGGGGTCGAGCAGTTCGGTTTCCGCCTTGCGCGGGGGCTTGCGGAACACGGCCATCAGGTGGATTTCATCTGCTCAAGACAGGAAATCGATCCGCCGCCCGGAGTGCGGGTGATCAGCGTAGGCCGTCCGTGGGGGCCGCGTTTTCTCAAAATGCTCTGGTTTCTGGTTCGAGCGGAAAGATTTAGAAAAACCGGCTGTTATGATATGACGATAAGCCTCGGCAAGACTTGGCGGCAGGATTTGGTCCGCATGGGCGGCGGACCACTAAAAGTCTTCTGGGAAAAATCCGAGCTCTCCATACCGCCCGGTCCGCAACGCATACTCAAAAGGCTGGCGCGCCGGCTGTCATTGAGCAACCTGCTCACCATCTTTCTTGAAAACCGCCAATTCACCGGAGAAAGCCGGGTCATCGCCGTATCCCATCTGGTGCGGAAATGGCTGCTTGAGGCCTATCCGGCCCTGGACCCCGGCAAGGTTTCCGTGGTTTACAACCGCCCGGACGCCGCCCGTTTTTCGCCGCCCACACCCGGAGAAAGAGAAAAAGCCCGAGTGACCCTGCTTGAAACCTCCGGGCTTTCAGGACACTTCTCCAAACGGGGCGGGGAGCTGGTGTTCATCGGCACGGCCAGCACAAACTTCCGGCTCAAGGGAGTAGACAGGCTTATCCGCGCCCTGGCCCTTCTTCCGGAAAACACACTGCTTTTCGTGGCCGGCGGAAGGGACGCGTCGCAATACAGGGCGCTCGCCCGCTCGCTCAATCTGGACAAACGCGTGGCCTTTACCGGCAAGACGGAAGATATGCCCTCATTCTACAGGGCGCTGGACATATTCGCGCTTCCCACCTTTTACGACGCCTGCTCGAATGCCGTGCTGGAAGCTTTGGCCTGCGGCTGCCGGGCAATCACCAGCACCGCGAACGGTGCTTCTTTTTTCCTGGAAGACGAAGCCCTGCTTTCCGACCCGGCCGATGTGGAAGAACTGGCGCGGCGCATCCGGACACTCGCGGGAAAACCCGCGCCCGCGCCCTTTGCCTGGCCGCTTGCGGCGAAAAGCGGACTTGAGGCCTTCATGGACGAAGCGCAGGAGGTCCTGCAAAAAAAAATCGCCCGCCAACCTTGACATCCGGAGTGGAGACCCTTATCTGGGTATACAGTATTTTACTGAGGAGATCACCAGAGCAATTTCACTGTCAAGCTTTTGAAAAACAGGCAAAGCCCGATTTTTCAAAAACCGGCGGTAGCATCGCGCCCCCCCCACCTTACCCCATCAGCGCGCAGTCTCACTATGGTAAGCAACTCTAACAAGGAGTACTGTGACATGCCTAACGCCTCGTATCAAAAATATTTTGACGCCCAGAAAGCCATGTTCGAGGAGTGGCGAAACTTCATGAAAGCCAACTTCTTCAAGGATGACCGGGAAGCGGAAGCGGCATTTTTCAATCCGGAGGAATACTTCGCAAAGTTCAAGGACGCCCCGCAGGATTTCTGGAAAAAGGCCGAGGACAGCTATAAAGCCTATCAGGCGATCTATGAGCTGTGGAAAAAACTGAGCGAAGACAAGAAGATTCCGGACAACAAAGACATGCTGGAAATCTACGACGAATGGGCCAGGCAGTTCTTCTCCCTGTTAAAAGACAGCGTCACTCCGGCCATGCCCGGATACATGAAGGACTTCGCGGCCAAATTTGTGGGCGAGATGGAATCCGGCAACGCCATGCTGAGCGATTACCTGAAAAACTGGTCCGCCTCGGCTGAAACGCTCAACAACGCCTTCAGGGATTCCGTGAGCAAAGGCCCCAAGGGCTACATAGATTTTCTGAACATCTGGCAGGAAAATTACGAAAAAACCTTCGGCAAGCTGCTGAACTCCCCCACTTACGGCAAGGAAATGGAATTCTGGCGTCTGCTCAAAGCCAGCCTTGACCGCTTCATCAAATACGATATCGCCGCGCGCAAGTTTTCCTCGCGCCTTGGGGAGATCATGCAGGACGCGACCAAACAGACCCTCGAAGATTATGTGGATATGCACGCCAAGGGCACGCAACCGAAAACCTTTGAGGAATTCTACAAATATTGGGCCAGGATGGTTTCGGACTCCTACCAGAAGGTGCTTTCCTCGGACGACATAAGCACTCTGGCCGGCAACATGGTAGACGCAATGTCCCAGTTCAAGATTGAATTCGACAAACTCTGCGAAATGTATCTCTCGGTCCTTCCCATTCCAAAAAACTCCGATATGGATGCCCTTTACAAAACCGTGTATGAGTTGAAGAAAGAACTGCGGGCCTTAAAACAGGAGGTCAGAGCCAATGAAAAACGCAATGCCTGATGCCGAAAACAGGCTGGCTGCTTTCAAAATGTTTGAAAGCACAGTGGAAGGAGCGTTAAAATACCGCGAAAAAATGCTCAAAGGGTATGAGGTATTCGCCAAACTGAACTTGGACGAGATAAACTCCACCCCCAAAGACGCAGTCTTGCAAATTGACAAGATGACGCTTTTTCACTATAAACCGTTCGTAAAAAATCCGACCTCCCCTCCCGTGCTGATCGTCTATGCCCTGATGAACAAGCAGTACATAATGGACATTCAGCAGGACAAGAGCTTCATCAAAAAACTTCTGGAGCTCGGCCTGGACGTATACATTATTGACTGGGGATACGCTACGGCCGAGGACAGATACATAACGACAGAGGATTACATAGAAGACTATCTGGGCGCGGCCGTTGATTACATCATCGAAACGCGCGCGGTGCCGCAGATCACCGTGGCGGGCAAATGTCAGGGCGGAACTTTCGCCGCGATCTACACGGTGCTGCACCAGGAAAAGATCAAAAATCTGGTGACCATAGCCGCCCCCTTTGACTTTGACATCAACGACGGCCTGCTCTTCAGATGGTCAAAATTCATGAACATCGACCTGCTTGTGAAAGCGTACGGCAACCTGCCGGGCGAGCTCCTGAACAACGTCTTCATCATGCTCAGTCCTTACAACCTGGCGGTGGGCAAATACATAAACGTGGTAAACAGCTTCGACGACCCGCAGGCTCTGGGCGAATTTCTGCGTATGGAAAAATGGATCTTCGACAGCCCGGATCAGGCGGGGGAAAACTATCGCACCTGGATGAAGGACCTGTGGCAGGAAAACAAGCTCATCAAAGGGAAATTCTGCCTGGGCGACAAAAAAATCGATCTGAAAAAGATCACCGTGCCCCTGCTCAACGTGCACGGGAGCAAAGACAACCTTATCCCGGAATCCTCCAGCATCCCCTTCAACAACCTGGTGAGCAGCAAAGACAAGGAGAACTGGTCCTTCCCGGTCGGACACGCCGGTATAGTGGCCAGCACTCTCTCGCAGAAAGAGATCGCTCCGAAGATTGCCGCCTGGGTGAAAGACCACAGCAAATAACGCAGTTTCTTTCGGAGCGTGTTAACAATGAAGTTAACACGCTCCGAAAGGATTCTCCCGCAAGTCCTTGCCGGCGGACAAGCCCGGCGCGCCGCCACAGGCGGCGTGAGTACGGCAAAATACCGCGTTTTTAGCCGTGCGGTGGCGTGAGCACGGCAAAAAACCGCGTTTTCAGCCGTGCGGTCTTATCGCTTAAAACGAAGCGGATGCGTAGTTTTAAGCGATACATGGCAGTAGTCGCGTCAAAGGAAATGCCAGGCTATGGACCCCAGAAGCAGAAGCGCCGGAGGCAGCGACGCGCACAGGGAAAGAGGCCAGGAAAGGCGCAACGCGCCGCGGCAGCCGTTGACCAGGGAAACTATAAACCAGACGGCGGCGATAGGCGGACCTACAAAAGGGACAACGCACAGTATAAATGAGGCGGGCGCATAGCTGACCACTTTGTAGATCAGGACAAAGTCGGCCCGTTCCGGAGCAAAAAGACGCATGATCAGGCGGATGCAGCCGACGACAAAAAGCTGCATGAGGCCAAGCGCAATCGGCGCCAGCAAAATCAGCACCGGCAGGGCCATGCGGCCGGCGGGCAGGGGCAGAACTCCGGGGAGCAGGGCTTCCGCCGCCATACTCCAGGCCAACAAACCGAAAATGCAGACATAACCCATCAGAATAAAAAAAAGATAGCCGGGCGCAAGAGAACCTTTGTTACTGAAAGAGGCGAAAAAAGACGGCCCCTTGAACATGGCCCCGCGCAACGTGGACATAAACCCGCCGATCCACCCGCATTCCGCCGGGTTTTCCCAGGGAACGGACCGCTGCGTTTCATCTTCCTCGTCCCCGTCCGCAAAGGAAAGAAAATTATCCTCTTCTTCGTTATCGGCAAACTCTTTAAGCCGTCCCAAATCCCGCACCGGGATGGAGGCGCGTTCGTCCCTGAGCAGGCCCAGGTCCTGCTCTACTCTTTCTTCCGGCGGCGGACCGTCTCCCGCATAGATAAAAATCGGCGCGCTGCCCGTCTCTCTCTCCTCTGCGCCCAAAGCGGGGATGGAAGGAATACCGCTTTCGGCCCGGAAAATTTCCCTTTCTTGCGGTAGCGGAAAACCCGGCGCGCCGGGAGTCCCGTCTACAGGCGGCGCGGGACGTTGCGCGTCACGCTCCCGTTGCGCGTCACGCTCCGGGCCTTCCCCACCGCTTCGCGTCCGCCAGGCCCCATCTGGCGGCGATGGGCTGCCGCGGTCATCAGCCTTGCGGGCATCAGCTCGAAAATTCGCCCTGTCTCCGGCGCTTGCGCGCACGCTCTCCGACGGGCGCGCATCTTTGTCGGTCCGGGGCGCGGATGCCGGGAAAGGCCGGTCCATACCCACCGGAAATCCGGGTTTTTCCGGTTCTCCGCGTGGACGTACGGAACGGAAGCGGAAACGACAGCCGCACTTGGGACAACGAGCCACTTCCGCCCTGGGCGGTATCTTGCTCTCGCTGACGCTGCGGGTATGCTCGCATTGCGGGCAACGAATTATCATCTTCCGATTCTACCTTTTGGCAAACCCGTTCAGGAGCGCTTCGCACTGACCCGACGGCGGAAGGCAAAGTCCGCCCGTCTGCTCACAGCAAGCCGCATTCAAACGAGTTTGAATGCGGGACGCCAACGTTGGCGTCATCTCCCCGGCAGGCGGGGCATACGCAAAAGCCGCGGCAGGGGTTACGCCCCAACGGGTCGTTTGAGCCTTCCCGGCGCCAAACGCCCCGTTTCTCCACGGCTTTTGTAGCGCATTTCAAATCCAAAGGGAAACGCCAAATATCGTTCTCCCCCCCGGTTTGAAACTATTTTACTTCAGTAAAGTCGGCGTCGACAACGTCTTCGTCAGCCTTTCTCCCTTGTCCGCTCTGCGTCCCCGCTTCCTCCGCCCCGGCGGCGGACCCGCCCTCGGACTTTTGCGCGTACAACTGCTCGGCAAGCTTGTGCGAGGAGGTGGAAAGCTGATCCATGGCAGTCTTTATGGCTTCCACAGAATCTCCCTCCATTGCCTTTTTCAAGGCGGCGGTCGCGCTCTCGATGTCGGATTTCACAGCGGCATCCACTTTGCCGCCAAGGTCACGCATGGACTTTTCAGTGGCATAAATCAAAGAATCCGCATGATTACGCACTTCAATAAGTTCAAGCTTTTTCTTATCTTCGTCGGCATGGGATTCAGCTTCCTTGATCAGGCGTTGTATTTCGCTTTCCGAAAGGCCCGAGGAAGCGGTGATGCGGATGGTTTGCTCCTTGCCCGTCCCCATGTCTTTGGCTGAGACGTTTACTATGCCGTTGGCGTCTATATCAAAGGAAACCTCGATCTGCGGCAGCCCGCGCGGAGCGGGGGGGATGCCGGTAAGCTCGAAGCGCCCGAGGGTCATGTTGTCCGCGGCCATGTTCCGTTCGCCCTGAAGCACATGAATGGACACAGAGGGCTGGTTGTCCGCGGCCGTTGTGAAAACCTGGCTCTTGCGCGTGGGGATCGTGGTGTTGCGGTCTATGAGTCTGGTCATCACCCCGCCCAGGGTTTCGATACCCAAAGACAGAGGGGTAACGTCGAGCAGCAGCACATCCTTCACGTCTCCGGCGAGAATGCCGCCCTGAATGGCGGCGCCCATGGCCACGACCTCGTCCGGGTTCACAGAGCGGTTAGGGTCTTTGGAGAAAAATTCCTGCACGGTCTTCTGCACCAGCGGCATTCTGGTCATGCCGCCGACCAGCACAACTTCGTTGATGTCTTTGGCGGAGAGCCCGGCGTCGGCCAAAGCCTTCCGGCACGGTTCAACAGTGCGCTGCACCAGTTCCTGCACCATGGACTCCAGCTTGGCTCTGGAAAGCTTCATGAGCAGGTGCTTCGGACCCGTCTGATCCGCCGTGATGAACGGCAGATTGACCTCGGTTTCCATGCTGGTCGACAAATCCTTCTTGGCTTTTTCCGCCGCTTCTTTAAGGCGTTGAAGGGCAAGACGATCTTTGGAGAGATCCACCCCGCTCTCCTTTCTGAACTCCTCAACCAGCCAGTTGATCACGCGCTGGTCGAAGTCTTCTCCGCCAAGGAAGGTGTCGCCGTTGGTGGCCCGCACCTCGACCACACCGTCGCCGACTTCCAGAATGGATATGTCAAAGGTACCGCCGCCGAGATCGAAAACGGCGATCTTCTCGTTGGATTTACGATCCGCGCCATAGGCCAGGGATGCGGCGGTAGGTTCGTTGATGATGCGTTTTACGTCAAGCCCGGCGATGCGTCCGGCGTCTTTGGTCGCCTGGCGCTGGGAATCGTTAAAATAGGCCGGGACAGTGATTACGGCTTCCGTAACCGGCTCTCCCAGATAAGCCTCGGCGTCGGCCTTGAGCTTGCCCAGGATCATGGCGGAAACTTCCGCCGCCGTGTAAGTGCGGCCCTCAATTTCAACAGCGGCGTCGCCGTTTTTGTCAGCGACTATGCGATAGGGACTGTGCTTCTTCCACTCCCGGATTTCCGCCGCGTCGGCCTTGCGTCCCATCAGGCGCTTGATCCCGAACACAGTACGTTCCGGGTTGGTCACAGCCTGGCGCTTGGCGATATCCCCAACCAGACGTTCCTTGTCCGTGAAACCGACAATCGACGGCGTCGTGCGTCCTCCCTCCGGGTTGGTGATACACTTGGCATCCTTACCCTCCATGACGAAAATGCAAGAGTTGGTGGTGCCGAGATCTATCCCTATTATTTTGCCCATATATTAAGTCCTCCTGGGATGTATCATATTGTCTCACGCACATAAGTAACAACGATTTCGCAAACGTCCAGAGGACTGGAGCGAAAAAAACAAAATAACGCGCGGCTTGTTGACCGGAAGGGAAAGCCGTAATATAAGACTGTAAACGTGTAATCCCCGGACTTGAGGCCGCACAGCGCCCTGGCCGGACGTTTGGCAGGGCCGAGGCTTTGCCGGCGAACCCGCCGCACCCCTTTGGCGCCGGCCTGCGAAACGCGTCCTTTTCCCGCACCATCCACCGGAGGCGTCACTATGAAACGCTTGAGTATCGTTCTCCTGGCCCTGGCCGTCCTCTCATTCGGGCTGGCGACGGCGGCCCGTTCCGCCGTTACCATCCAAATCGCCGGGATGAAACCGGAAGGAGAGCCGGAAACCCTCGGCATGTACAAATTCGGCGAGCTTCTGACCAAACTTTCGGCAGGGAAATATGAGGTCAAGGTCTTCCCGAACAGCCAGCTCGGCAAAGAAAACGCCTATATAGCCAGCACCCGGCGCGGCACGATCCAGATGTGCGCCACCGGGACGCAGACTTCCGCCCTGTTCCCTGCCATGGCCATGCTTGAAACCCCCATGCTTTTCAGCAACCTGGACCACGCCCGGCGCGCCATGAACGGAAAAACCTTTGAACTGATCAACAAGGGGTTTCCGGAAAAATCCGGTCTGCGCACCTTAAACGCCTTTCCGCTCGGATTTCGCCATTTCTATTCCAAAAAAGTCCTGAAAAGCATGGACGACCTGAAAGGACTGAAAATGCGCGTCCCGAACATTCCGCTCTATGTAAATTTTGCCAAGGAATGCGGGATCAGCGGGCAGCCTATGCCCTTCGCGGAAGTGCCGGCGGCTCTGGACCAGGGCGTCATCGACGGCGGCGACAGCCCCCTGGCCGACATCACTGCCCTCAAAATGTATGAAATCACGCCGAACATCACTTTGAGCGGCCATATCCTCGTCATCCACTCCCTGTATATAAACGAGGAATTCTACAGCAAACTTCCGGATCAGGACAAAGCCTGGTTCAATCAGGCCGCGAAGGAATCCGCCGATTACGTCTGGGACCTGATGGGCGACCTTGAAAAGAACGCCGTTAAAACCATTAACGCCGGGGGCGGCAAAATCTCCGAACCTTCACCCGAATTCCGCTCCGCCATGCTTGAAGCCGGAAAAAGAAGCTGGTCCCTGTTTTACAAAACAGTTCCCAACGCCAAGGAAATTCTCGACAGCGCCGCCGAATACAAATAAGCGCGGCAACGCAAACCCTGGGAGGGAGCGCCGCCCTCCCCCAAACGGGCCTGAACATGCCGATTTCCGCGGAAATCGGCAAACGTCGGCCGATGCGCCGCTAAGCGGCGTCAGTCAGCCCGAAACAACGCTTTTCGGCGACGATCTTCCGCAGGGAAAAGTTTACTTTTCAATGCGAGTACCAAGAGAGCAGTTCACGAATGAAACGAGTGAACCGCTCGGCAAGGATTTGCGTGCAAATCCTTGCCGCGAAACAGGAGCAGGCGGGCTTTGCCCGCCGTATGCGAACTGTTTCAAGCGTCAAGTGCTCTATCTGGAAAGGAATAACCTTAACGCCGGAGTCATTATGCATAAGCGCATCGTTTTTCTGCTGGCTTTGCTTCTCGCTTCCGCATCAGCCCTTCCCGCGGCGCACGCCGTTGAACTGCGCATTTGCCGGCAGGCGGGCATCTCCTACCTGCCGCTTCTTGTCATTGAAGAACAAAAACTGCTCGAAAAAAACGCAGCGAAAGCAGGCATTAAGAATTTCACCGTAACCTGGACGGAACTCAGCGGCGGCGCCGCTGTCAACGAAGCCCTTCTTTCGGAATCGGTTGATCTTATTTCGGGCGGAGTTCCTCCTTTCCTGCGTCTCTGGGACAAGACCCAGGGCAGGGTCAAAATCGTCGCCGTCCTCTCGGGTCTGCCGGTATTGCTCACCACTTCCAAAACCGACGTCAAAAGCATCACGGATTTTACCGCCAATGACAAAATAGCGGTCCCTTCACTGAAAGTTTCGCTTCAGGCGCTCCTTCTGCAAATGGCTGTCGCCAAACAGTACGGCATAGAAAATTTCCACAAACTGGACAACCTGACCGTACAGATGAAGCACGCCGATGCCTATATCGCGCTGACAAGCGGCAAGTCGGAAATAACGGCCCATTTCGCCTCGGAGCCGTTCGCCACAAGAGAACTGCGGGCGGGTCTGCATACCGTGCTGAATTCCTATGATCTCCTTGGCCCCACGGTCAGCCAGGTGCTTTCCGGCAGTCAAAAATTTTATGAAAAACATCCGGAAATTTTCCGTTTGGTGAACAAAACCGTCAATGAGGCCTCCCAATGGATTCATGCCAACAAAAAACAAGCGGCGGAACTGTATCTCAGGGTGGAAAAATCCAAAGAATCCCTGGATCTCGTCCTCGCCATTCTTGAAAACCCCCAGGCCACTTTTCTGGCCAAACCGGAAGGCGCGGCGGACTATGCGGACTTCATGCACGCCATCAAGGCCATAAAAACAAAACCCGCAAGCTGGAAAGATCTGTATTTTCAGTTGCCGGAATAGCAGTCCGGACTTTGCGCGAAACGCAAGATCCGGGTGGGCGCCCGCGCAACGAATAGCCCCGTAAATGGTGGCGCGGCCCGCATTTCGCTTACAATCCGCTTCGGATTGTGGGCGTATACAAATACAAGCGGCTTTCGACAATTTGCGCACTCAAGGAAAGAATACGCCATGAACGCCACAGTCACGAACGACGAAACTCCTCTGATGACAAAGGATCTCGCCGCGCTACATACGCCCGCGCCCCCCCAGGAGCCGTTGTTGCAGGTCCGCGGGGTGACGCTTCGATACAACACTCCGGAATACCTGGTAACCGCTACGTACAAGGTGAGTTTCGACCTCAACCGCGGCGACAGGCTGGTTCTCCTCGGTCCTTCCGGGTGCGGCAAATCCACCCTGCTCAAAGCCATTGGGGGGCATATCCGTCCGGCCGAAGGCGAAATCCTTCTTCATGGGAAAGCCATAACCCGTCCCGGCACCGACAGGGGTATGGTGTTCCAGGAGTTCGACCAGCTGCTGCCCTGGAAAACCGCTCTTGAAAACATTGTTTTTGCCATCCGGAATACCCGCAGGACAACAAGGGCCGAAGTCGTCGACGAGGCAGGCACGCTTCTGAAAAAAGTCAATCTCGGAGGCTTCGAACATTCCTATCCGCACAGCCTGTCCGGCGGGATGAAACAGCGGGTGGCCATCGCCCGCTGCCTTGCCGTTCATTCCGCGATCATTCTCATGGATGAGCCTTTTGCCTCTCTTGACGCCCTGACGCGGCGGAAAATGCAGGAAGACCTCCTCGCGCTTTGGAGCGAGTCCAGGTTCACCATGCTTTTTGTGACGCACAGCGTTGAAGAGGCGCTGACGCTGGGCTCGCGCGTGATCATCCTCTCATCTCGCCCGGGCCAGGTGAGCGCTGAATTCGACATTGACATAACCGCGCATAACGAACTCAGCAATCCCGTACTCATCCGTTTACGGGAACGCATTTCCAGGATTTTGTTCAAGGATGCCCCGGAATATTCCATCTGAAGCCGGTTTCATCCGCACAACCAGCCTTAGATGGCGTCGTCACTACGTCTATAGCACGCTGAAAATATTTGAATATTTTATAGTGTTGCGGGACAGAAATTTTCAAATAATTTCACAGTATTATCAACCATATGACGACACCATCTAGTACCGCCCGCTGAATGGAGAACCCCTTGCAAGCCCCGTCCGCTCAAATTTCCCTGCCTGGTCCCGCTGAAAGCTCCCTCAACACCGGCGTGCCGGAGCCTTTGCCCCGGACGACGAAAAAACTTTCCGCCACCAAACGGCTTTTCCTCATCTCCCCGGTGCGCAAAGCTCTCCTGCTCGCCGCCCTGGCCATTTTCTGGCAAGTTTACGCGGAGATGCTCAATAACGAACTTGTTCTGCCGACATTCACCAGTACAGTCACGGCTTTTCTCAGAAGCTGCCTGGACGGAGAACTGACAAACAACATATTCAACTCCCTGAAAATTCTTTGCGTCGCCTACTCCATGGGGATTGTTTTCGCCGGTCTGCTCACCACGCTGGCTGTGACAACGCGCATAGGCACCGATCTTCTTGAACTTTGCACGGGCATGTTCAACCTGTTGCCCGCCATAGCCCTTTTGCCCCTGGCGCTTTTATGGTTCGGGCTCGGCTACGCGAGCATAATTTTCGTCATGGTGCATTCGGTTATCTGGCCCCTGTCCCTCAACATCTACGCCGGCTTCACGGGCGTAAGCCCGACCTTGCGCATGGTGGGCCGCGGGTACGGGCTTTCCGGTCCGGGATTCATCTTCAAAATTCTGGTCCCGGCAGCCTTTCCGCATATTCTCACGGGCCTGAAGATCGGCTGGGCTTTTTCATGGCGCACGCTGATAGCCGCGGAACTTGTCTTCGGCACAAGTTCCGGAGGCGGCGGCATAGGCTGGTTTATTTTTGAAAAGAAAAATCAGCTTGAAATCGCGGAACTTTTCTCGGGCCTCATGGCCATCATCATCATCGGGGTGCTGGTGGAAAACTTTTTTTTCAAGACATTGGAAAACAGGACGATACAAAAATGGGGAATGAAGCTTTAAATTTTCTGGACGCTCCCGGCACCATAAAGATTCTCGTGACCACCGATGAAAAGGGTACGCCCCACGCGGCGGTAAAACAGTCGCTCAGTTATGAGGACGGCTCTCTTGTCTACTGGGAACTCTTTGAGCATTCGACCACCAACCGCAATCTGACGGCCGATCTCTGGTATGATCGCCCGGTTTCCGTACTGCTGTTTACTTCTGACGAAAGGAGTTTCCTTATCAAGGCCAGACCGAGATATTCATTCATCAGCGGAAAGATATTCAAGCAGCATTACGAACGCGCCCGCGCGCGGTATGGCGACGTCGATCTCGCCTGCGTGTGGTTCATGCGGCCCGAAAGCGCGGAAGAACACACGCTTGCGGCCCGTTTGCAGGAAGAAAAGAGACTGCACCCCTACTTCAACCATTTGGACAGGCTTGCTTCTCCGGCCCGGACAGTTCACGGCTGAAAGTCCTCACATGGGCCCGCCTGCCGATGCCTGCCCGCGAGAAGTTTACAAGGAAAAAGAGTCAACTGCTCTCTTGAAAAAGCCTCTCCGGTAAAAATTACTTTTCGTAAGGGAAAAACAGCATGAGCACAGCCGGTCTCCCCCTTCGCTCAACTCTGGATTTTGAAGCGGTCGCCGCAAAATACCCAAAGTTTCCTCGTCTGATTCTCCTGAAAATCGACATGCACAGACGCGGTGTGTATTATACCGAAGAAGCGCTCAAACTTTTTGATCCCCAGGTGCATCAGACTGTGGGCACGCACATCTTCGGCACCCGCGACGGCGACTTCAAACTTCGCCCGGAAGCTTTGCTCCTGCGCGACGGAACAAGCGTCATCACAACACCGACGCCCCTTGATGCCGACCCCTATGTTGTCGATGCCGAAAACGGCGGACTCGCCATCAAGGACCACGGAGAAGTCCTAGATGAGGCCTTTTACTGGGAAAAACCCGCCTATTATGACAAATTCACCTCCAAAGGCACGCTGATGCAAAATGTGGCCGGCGCGCGCCCACAGAGAATGTATATCGCCGCCAACCGCTATTGCCATTTCTGGACGCGCCGTGAGGGGTGCCGCTTCTGCGATATAGTCAATAACGTGAAACACCAAAAGGCCGAACTGAAAATGCCGGTCAAGGTTGACCTCGAAGACCTTGCGGAAACCATCGCCGAAGCGGTAAAGGAACCGGGCCGCCACACCGCAGTGTTCCTGACCGCCGGTTCCGACTTCCATGGAAATAACGCCTTTGACGCCGAGATAGATTTTTATATTGATATCCTCAAGGTCATCGGCGGACATTTCTCCAGCTCCAAAATCCCCTGCCAGGTAGCCCTTTCGGCGGTAACCAGGGAACAGTTGCGGCGCCTGTACGATAATACCTGTGTCACAAGCGTGACCATGAATATCGAGGTGTTGAACGAACGCCTGTTCGAGGTGGTCTGCCCGGGCAAAGCCCGTTGGGTTGGCTATGCGGAATGGAAAAAAAGATTGATCGACGCCGTGGAAGTGGTCGGCCCAGGGCTGGTGAACACAGGCATAGTCTCGGGAGTTGAACTGGTCCAGCCGGCCGGCTTCAGAAGCGAGGAAGAGGCCCTTGAATCCGTGCTGCGGGAAGCGGAAGATCTTGCCGGCAAAGGCGTCAGCACCGTCAACATGGTCTGGCAGCCCAGGCCGGGCAGCATTTTCGGCAAGGAAAAAAACGCTTCTCTGGAATATTACGTCCAGTTGGCATGGGAACTCCAGCAGATTCGTATACGGCACAAGCTCAGCATTGACTTCGACGATTACCGGCGCTGCGGCAACCA
>JAISZH010000131.1 GCA_031269345.1 Desulfovibrio sp.
GAAACGACTTTTTCAGAAAGGCACGCCGCGCTTATGTGTTCGGCTGCGCCGAACAGCGGGGCAAAGCCCCGCTTACACAACGCGCGCGCCCGGTCGATTTCATCGACCGGGTTAGTCGGTCCTGATGAGTATTTCTGGTCGAAAAAACACTGTTTTTATAAAAATTATGTTGCTGTATCAATAAATTATATAGTTTTTCAGGGCCGACTAACTAAAATGTGCCTTATTTTGGAGCAATTTCAAAGTGAAATTGCTCCAGAGGCCGGCTGATTACAGAAACTTGCAGGGTGGAATGGACGCGCCGGACAGGTAGCCGTTAAAAAATGCGTCCGCCCCCATGTCCCTGCCTCCCGCGGGGCGCAGACCGGTAAAGGCATAGGCCCCGTCGCCGCAGGACACGAGCAGCGCGCCATTTTTCCGGCCAAGTATCGCGCCGTTTTCACCGCCTGACGCGCGGGCGTATTCTCCCAGTTCCGGCGGCAGAGGGCAGAGGCCGGGCGCAACGTTCACCCTGAGGTCTTGTCTGCCCGCGCGGCGAAGTGTCATGACCGCCCCCGGCCTGGGATGGAGCGCGCGGATGCGGGCGTGCAAAGAGGCCGCCGGCAGGGAAAAATCCAGATGGCAGTCTTCCCCGGTGATTTTTGAGGCATAGGTGGCGCGCGCCTCGTCCTGGGCGACAAGGTCCGCCCGCCCCTCCTTCAGCCGCAGCGCCGCTTCCGCGAGCAGCTCCGCGCCCATTTCGGCCAGTTCATCATGCAAAGACCCGTAAGTGTCGTTGGCGCCGATGACCAGAGCGCGCTGCAAAAGCAAAGGCCCGGCGTCAAGCTTGCCCTCCATGCGCATAATGCTGATGCCGGTCACTTTGTCTCCGGCCAGCAAAGCGCGTTGAATGGGCGCGGCCCCCCTGTGCCTCGGCAAGAGAGAGGCGTGCGCGTTCAGGGGCATGACCAGGGGAAGGTCGAGAACGCGCCGGGGCAGGATGAGACCGTAGGCCGCCACAATGAGGAGTTCAGGAGCCCACGCGGCCAGAGCGGAAAAAGCGGCGTCGCCTTCCGGGTCGTTTCTGAAGTGCGGCGGCTGGATAAGCGGGAGAGAACGCTGCAAAGCCAGCGTTTTCACCGGCGGAGGCGTCGGCTTGCGTCCGCGGCCAGCCGGTCGGTCCGGGCGGGTGCAGACCCCGCGGACCTCAAACAGGGAAGAATCGAGCAAACGGCGCAGGATCAGGGCGGCAAAGGCGGGCGCGCCCATGAATACCGTGCGCCAGGGCCGTCTTTGCCCCGCGTCTGACTCATGTCCCGCGACTGGGCGTCTTTCCCCTTGCCCGGCACATGCCCGCATCGGCCAATCCCCCGTTCAGATTTTTTTCTTTTTCAGACGCCGGTCAAACATGCCGCGCTTTAGCCGGCTCAGGTGGTCCACAAAGAGGATGCCGTCCAAATGGTCGCATTCATGTTGCGCGCACACGGCCATACGGCCTTCCGCGTCAAAGGCCACAGGCCGTCCCTCAAGGTCTGTCGCTTCTACCCTGGCGAATTCTCGTCTGCGCACTTTGGCCGTATAATCGGCGACAGAAAGGCAGCCTTCCTCGGCATCCACCTCTTCCCCGGCCAAAATAAGCGCGGGATTGACAAGGACGCGCAAGTCAGAGCGTTTTTCCGGCCCGGAGAGGTCCATGACCACCAGGCGCAGGGGTTGGCCCACCTGGGGCGCGGCAAGACCCACGCCGTCGCAGGCGTACATAGTCTCGGCCATATCCGCGGCCAGAACCCGGATAGCCGGGGTAATCTCCAGCACCGGCTCCGCCTTGCGGGCCAGCAGGGGATCGGGATATTGCAAAACCGGTAAAATCATCTCGTTACCTGTTGTGACGCTTGAATCTCACCCTCCGCCGGGAGGGAGTCTGGAGGGCAAAGCCCCCCGGGCCGCAGGCGGACAAAGCCCTCTCCGTTCCTTGCAAAACCTGCGGCTTTGGCGCCTGCAGTCAGGGTTCAACCCCTATTATGACCAGCGGCACCGCGGGGACCCCCCTGCCTTGCCGCGCGACGTTATACAGTTCTCCCTCATAACTGGAGATGCCGGAACTCATATTACGCTGCAATGCTCTCATCGGCAAGATTTCGATGCCAACGTCTATTTTATCGCCGACATAGAATGCAAGGTGTTTTACAAAAAGATCATAAGCCACGAAAGCGTATTTTCCAAATTGCACTTCAACAGCCACTCTTTTTTTTATGAAATCGGTCTGATTATAACTATAAAATGCTTTAGCTCCAGATATTTCAATTTCTTGTTTTTGTAAATCAGGAGGCAGATGTAAAGTTTTTCTAATTAAATTTACATCTTTTGTTATCCAATAACTTACCCGGCTTTCATACCATCCAGAATCGGCAAATTCATTTTTAAATAATTTATTCAATGCAATCGGGCTATAAAGCAGTTTATGCGCTTTTCTTTTTTCATTTGAGAGTTTTGTTCGACATTTTTCCGCATCAATTTTTGCTACGACATTCAGGATTTCCAGCCAGAGATCAGGCTCATGCACCTGCAAAAACTCCAGCCCGTTTAGATGAGAGTATATTTCAGACGCTATCATTTATTTTTTCACAATATTTATTTCCAAACAAGGTAAATTGCTCTTGCGAGCTGCTTTTCACAAATTTTAAATTTTCATCAGGGTTGTCCGGATCAAATACAGGTTTATTCATCGGTCTTGTTTTTAACATCCCGGAATAAGCCAGGCGAGTGCGTTCAACAGCAATGGCATAGTATTCATCAACCATTTCACAGCCTATGCCGATGCGGTTATTTTTTACCGCCGCCGCCGTTGTGGAACCAACGCCAAGAAAAGGATCAAAAATTATATCCCGTTCATTGGTCATAGCGAGAACCAGCCTTTCCACCAACTCGATTGGATATTGGCAAGGGTGTATCGTTTTTTCCACATGATTATTTTTGACATTAGGTATATCCCATATATCGCTGGGGTTCTTGCCGTTTGGATTACATGACAACTCTCCGGCGCGCGGTCCCTTAAAATATTTTTTCCCTGGATATTTTTGCGGAACTCTTACTGCGTCAAGATTAAATGTATAAGTATCATTTTTTGTAAACCATAATATAGTTTCGTAGCGCCCGGAAAATCTTTTTGAAGCATGAAGTCCATGTCTAAAATGCCATATAATTCTATTTCTCAATTTTAATTTATATTTTTGAAAAATTGGAAATAAAAAAATATCTAATGGAATTATTTCGCCATTGTCAATAAAATTACCGACTTGCCAGCACAGGCTGCCGTCAGGGCGCAAAGTTCTTACGGCTTCCGATATTATCCGTTCCTGCTTCTCATAATATTCATTCAGCGTGGCTTTCTTTTCATATTTTTTGCCGATATTGTAAGGTGGCGAGGTGACGGTCAGTTTAACGGATTCCGAGGGAAGCGTTTTTATGAAATCATAGCAGGAGCCGTGGTGAATAACAGCTTCGGCTCCATTTACATATGCGTCGGCAATTTTGAGCATAGCGCGTTTTTCCTCTGATATTACAGAGTTCCGTATGGAAATCTGTAATCAGTGTTTCCTTATACCCCTGTCGAAGGCAATTTCGTATGCGGCAATTTTAGCAAAACCCTTCCGGGCAGTCCAGAGCCGCGCGCCGGGCGCGCCGCATGCCCCGGCCGCATGCGCTCTCCCGGCGTCCGCCGCTTGCTTCCACGCCTTTGCGAGGTTATTGTCGATTCGGGCGGCTGCGGCAAAACGGTATTTTCGCCGCAGCCGCCAGGGCAAAATTTCTCCGGGAGGACTTATGCGGGCCTTTACCTTTTCACTGCCCATTCTGGCCTTTTCCGCCGTCATGATCCTGTCCGCCTGCGCGGACAAGCGCAGCAGCTTTTCTGACGGAGAGTTGCGAAACGTGGAGGCCGTCCGCGCGGGCAAAGTGCTGGACGTGTCCGATGTGGTGGTCAGGGAGGAAAAATCCCTGCTCCCGGCCGTTGCGGGCGGCGTTGCGGGCGGACTGCTCGGCAGCCATTTCGGCACGGGCATGGGCAGGGAAATCCTGGGTCTGGCCGGCGCCGCCTTAGGCGCCCACATAGGCTA
The DNA here is from genome assembly GCA_031269345.1 of Desulfovibrio sp. Taxonomy (GTDB): domain Bacteria; phylum Desulfobacterota; class Desulfovibrionia; order Desulfovibrionales; family Desulfovibrionaceae; genus Frigididesulfovibrio. The sequence continues at coordinate 4,095 of JAISZH010000131.1, forward strand.
CCAGGACGATTTAAGCCATCGCGTCTACAAGGCCATGCAACTCACCATCGAACTGGATTCCGGGGCGACCGTCGTTGCGGTCCAGGGTTACACGGAATATTTTACGCGCGGAGACAGGGTGCGCGTCATCGGATTCGGCGAAGGCAGGGTGTCTGTGCAGCTTGAATGAGCGCATCCAGCCTGCGGGGATTTGCAGGCAAATCCCCACGGCGTATACATTTTCAACACTAATTCGCTCTAATCCCGCCGCGCCCCCACGTCGCCCTCCTCTTCCCACAAAGCCCGGGGGATGCCCTCCTCGGGCAGCAGCACCGGGATAGCCTCGCGGATGGGATAGACCAGGGCGCAAGACGCGCACAACAGCCCGTTCACCGTCCCCCGGCTCACCTCTTCAAGAGAGGAGCGGCAACGGGGGCAAGCCAGGATGGACAGCAACTCTTTATCCATTCGTTTTCTTCCTCCCATGCCCGAAGCTTTCATAGATCTGCACACGCACAGCCTCGCCTCAGACGGCACGGACAGCCCGGCCGCTCTTGTCAGGAAAGCGGCGGCTCTGGGTTTGTCAGCCATAGCCCTTACGGACCACGACACTCTCTCCGGGCTTGAGCAGGCCGCTGCGGAAGCGGAAAAGGCCGGACCTGAGCTTGTACCCGGCGTGGAAATAGCTGTGCAATACGGAGCGGGCGAACTGCACCTGCTCGGCCTTTTCGTGAACCCCAATTCCCCCGGCCTTGGCGCGGCCCTGGCGGAAATCCGCGCCGGTCGCGAAAAACGCAACCTGGCCATTCTGGACAAGCTCAAAACGCTGGGCCTGCCTCTTGCAATGGAGGAGGTACGCGGGCAGGCCATGGGCAGGCCGCATATAGCCCGGGCCATGATCCGCCGAGGCTATGTCCTTGGCTGGAGAGAGGCTTTTGAGCGTTACCTGGGCATGGGGCGCGCGGCCTATGTCCCGCGCGAACTGCCGACGCCGGCCGCCGGTATCGGACTGATCAGGCAGGAAGGGGCTATTGCCGTTCTGGCCCATCCTTTCCTCTCTCCCTCCATGTCCGCGCCGGGTCTGGACGCACTCCTCGCCAGGCTGCGCTCGGACGGCCTCCAGGCCCTGGAGGCCTGGCACAACGCTCACGACCCCGAAAAAACCCGAATCTGCCTTGACCTGGCCCGCAAACACTGCCTGCTGGTAAGCGGCGGCTCCGATTATCACGGCCTCAACAAAAAGGGCGTACACCTGGGCGGCGGAAAAGAACGCGTGCCCTATGCCGTGCTGGAGGCGCTTAAAAACTTTGCGGCCAAATCCGGACAAGGCGAGTAATCCAATTTCAGCTATCAATCCCTCGCTTCCGGCGACGGCAGGTTATTTTTGCCGCGCTGTTTTTTCAGGTGTTCTATGAGACCGCCTTCCTGCACCAAGGCCAATATGTGGGAAGGGAGTTTGCTGCAAGGATACGTTTCGTTACGGGTTTCATTGTACAGCGTTCCTGCTGCGAAGTCGATGTTGATGGCGTCGCCCTGTTTAATTTTATCCGTATCCGCGCATTCCACTACAGCCAACCCAAGGTTGATGGCATTACGATAAAATATGCGCGCAAAAGTTTTGGCCACCATGGCTCCTATTTGCAGGTGGCGTAAGGATAATGGCGCTAATTCACGGCTGGAGCCGGAACCGAAATTATTCCCTGCGACAATAATGTCTCCGGGTTTGACTGTGGAGGCAAACTCGGTATCAATGGCGCTCATGGCGTATTTTGCCGCTTCTGCGGCCGATAATTCCATATATTGCGGAGGCGAGATGATATCTGTATTGATGTTATCCCCAAAGATGTAGGCGTCCCCTTTGCGCATGTTTTGCATACCTTTTCTCCTTATAGTGCGTTCACTTGCGATACCCGTTTCCGTCGCGGCGATTTCCCGCGAAAGAAGACGAAAGGCACGATGCTCTTCTTTCGCGGATCGCCTTGGATCATCTCAATTTTGAAATTATGCATCCAACTTTCCTCAATCCGCGCCAGCTCCGGCGATTGGCCCGTAAGTAAATCGCTTTTGCTCCTTCGCGGCGGGAGTCCGCTCACACGGCCGTCAGAGCAATTTCACTCTGGAATGCTCTAGAAAAATTCTCTTGGATCGACCAGTTCTCCCGCTATGGCAGCCGCAGCCACCGTCAAGGGGGACCCAAGATAGGTGAAGGCTTTTTTGCTTCCCATACGACCGACAAAGTTGCGGTTGGTGGAGGAAACACACACTTCGCCGTCCGCTAGAATCCCTGAGTGCAGACCCACACAAACGCCGCACGTGGGAGCCATGATGACGGCTCCGGCTTCGGACAAAGTTTTCAAAATACCGGCTTTGGCAGCTTGCTCCCATATATTTTTAGAGGCCGGAGAAACAAGCAAACGCCTGCCGTGTTTGACTTTTTTTCCCTTTATAAGTTTTGCGGCCATGGACAGATCGGTGTACCTCCCACCCGTACAGGAACCGAGATAGGCTTGATCCACGCGTATGCCTTTTCCCGCATCGCCAATGTCCAGTACGTTGTCCACCTCGTGTGGACAGGACACCTTGGGGCCGAGCGCTGTGGCGTCAAACCGCAGGGTTTCGCAAAAGACCGCATCCCCGTCACTGGCAAGGCGTTCGAAAGGACCTTTCCCCATGCCGGCGAAAAAAGCGTCCGTGACGGCGTCCGTGTTCATGAGTCCCGCCTTCGCTCCCATTTCCACAGCCATGTTCGTGATGCAGAAACGCTCGTCCATATTCAGCCCGTCAATAGTGGACCCTGTGTATTCCACAGTCTTATATGTGGCGCCTGCGTGTCCGATTTTACCTATTGTGGCGAGGGACAGGTCTTTGGCCATAACGCCTTCCCCAAAGTTACCCTCCCAGATCACCCGGATGGTTTCGGGAACACGCAGCCATATCTGGCCGTTGACCAGGATGCCGACCATTTCTGTGGAGCCTATGCCGCTTGAGAATGCGCCCAGCGCTCCTCCCATGCAGGTGTGCGAGTCCGTGCCCATAACCACGGAACCCGGGAGGACATGGCCCTTTTCAACCATAATCTGGTGGCAAGGGCCTATATACTCATAGTAGTTCTCCACTCCATGGGCCTGCGCCCAATCGCGGGTGAACTTGACGATAGCCGCCTGCTTGGCATTAGCAGGCGGCGTGTAGTGGTCGGAAATAATTACGACTTTATCCGGGTTCCATACCTCGGCTCCTAGCTCGACCATACGTTCGGCTATTTCCACGCGCGGTCCGAGAATATCGTCCATCATTGCCATATCGACATCAGCCCACACGATATCCCCGGCCTTGACGGATTGTGCGCCTGAGGCCCGGGCGATTATTTTTTCAGATAGTGTCATTCCCATGTGTTGTTCCTATGTTGTCCGTGTTTTTGGTGGATGAGTCGTCACGCTGCGACACTCAGGAAAGGAACAAGCCGGCCCAGGTGAAGCCGCCGATGGCGGCGAAAACGGTCACCAAGGCCACACCGCCCACAGCCGTGAGAAACATTTGCATAAAGAGCTTGTTCTGGGCCTCCGGAGTAATGCCCTTCATGGCCGAATACGCGGCCAGAGCCAGAGAGCCGCCTGTGGATGCCGGGCTTATGCCCGCAGTATGCGCGCCAAAGGTGACGGCGGAAAGAAGCTCGAAGGACGTTGTGCCGGGAATTTCCTTCAGCAGACCGCTGATAGTCGGGATAAGCGTAGGCATGACAACCCCGGAAGTGCTTGAAAACCAGGACATGATGCCAGACATGGCCGTCAGGATGGGCGTTGCCGTATCCTCTGTCATAAAGGTTGCCATGGTCTTTGTCAGAAGTTCGATACCTTTGAGCTTGATGGCGAGATTCATGAGCACGCCCACGCCGCACACAAGCACAATGGTGCCCAGAGGTATGTTTTTGATCGCGGTACGCTCGTCAACCACCCGCAATGCAAGGAGAACCACTCCGACCGCAAACGCGGCAAGTCCCACATTGACGCGGGTAGCAAGTACGAGCGCGATCATGATCGCCATGCCCAGCATGGTTAATTTCTGGTTCTGATTATACGCCGGAAGGACTTCGGCGCTTTCTTTGGAGCCGCGAAGTTTATGCCCGCCGAACGCGAAGTATAAAATGACGGCCACAAACAGTTCCGCCAGTACGGAAGTGACGGCGTAATTAGCTTCAATACCGGTAAACCCCTGTTGTTGCATCAGGGTAAGGCCGATGATGCCGGTGGGCGCGATAGGCGTGAGACCGCCGCCCGCGCTGCCGAGCACGGTGATCGGCGCGATCATTACAGGGGAAATGTCCATTTCCACGGCCAGAGCCACCGCCAACGGGACCATCAGAGTCATGACCGGAACTGTGCCGGGGCCGACTGCCGCAAGAAAAGCGGAGAGGAAAAAGATGACGATGGGAATCATCCAGGCGCGTTTTCCCGTCAGAGACAGCACTTTCCGGGCGAACAGCTCGATCGTCCCGTTGGTTTGAGCGATGCTGAAAATGAATGTAACGCCCAGGAGCATCAGGCAGAGGCTCGTGCTCCACCCGCCGATGATGGCCCCGTCGGTCATGCCCGCGAGTTTTCCCAGCGGCACGGCGAACGCGATGGCCAGAAGCCCGACGTTCAGCTTACGGAGAAAACCCAGCGCAATTGCCACCACGAGAGCGATGAGCGAAATTAAGCCCCAGTTCATATTCTTCTCCTTAATCGTTTGAATTTTGACAATGCCTGTTATGTGCGTGTCCTCGGTTTCCCCGGAACATCTCATTCCCGCGGTAAGAGCGTCACGTGCAACGGAAGAAGCAGTACTCCGAATACGTCCGGGCCGAAGCCAGACGCCCCGGAATGGCCGGGTTGATTTTTTCCCTGATGAGCGAAACCGCGCTGAGAAATTTCCCCAGATCAATGCCTGTTTCAATGCCCATG
>JAISZH010000132.1 GCA_031269345.1 Desulfovibrio sp.
CAATGGATGGCTTTGCCGTATGCCGCCATAAATGCCTCGGGCACGATTTCACTCACCGTCGGATGGGGATGAACGCTGTGGATGATCTCTTCCGCCGTTGCCTTCAAGGTAAGGGCGACGGCAATTTCCGCGATGAGGTCCGTGGCGCGGACGGCATAAAGATGCGCCCCGAGGACTTCTCCGGAATCCCCGTCGACAATGATTTTGCCCAGACCGCCCGTCTCGCCTTCCACCAGGGCTTTGCCGTTCGCGACCATGGGAAACTTGCCCACGCGCACGTTTTTCCCCCGTTCCCGCGCCTGTTTCTCGGTCAGACCGACGCAGGCTATTTCCGGTTCAAGATAAATGCAGGAAGGAATTTTGTCATAGTCCACGCGAGCGGGTTTGCCGCAAATGGTTTCCACCGCCGCGATGCCTTCATGCGACGCGGTATGGGCCAGCATCATCCTGCCGTTTACGTCCCCTACCGCGAAAATGTTCGCTATGTTCGTACGCATGGACTCGTCGGTTTTTAGGGCGCCCCGGTCAAAGGCCAGGCCGATTTCCCCGGCTCTCAATCCTTCGGTGTTCGGCGCCCGGCCCGCTGCCAACAATACGCATTCCACGGCGACGGACAGAAATTCCCCGCCTTTTTCAAAAAACACGCCGTTGTCTTTTATCATGCCCACCTTCGCCCCGGTGTGAAAGACCACTCCGTCTTTTTCCAGGCGTTTGCGGGCCAGATCGGCCACCTCTTCGTCCACCGCGGGCAGTATCCGCTCCAGAAGCTCCAGCACGACGACCTTGCTGCCCAGCTTGTTGAACAGATAAGCGAATTCCACCCCGATAACCCCTCCGCCGATAACGGCGACAGAAGCCGGCACTGCCTCAAGTTCCAGCGCTTCCCGGCTGGTAAGAACGCGGTTTTCCCCCTCCTGCCGGATAAAGCCCGAGATCGCCGCGCTGGAACCGGTGGCGACGATAAAATACTCCGAGCTGATCCGTTTTCCGTTTACCTCTATGGAATGCGCGTCGACAAAAGATGCCTCGCCCTCCAGCACGGCGACGTTGTTGCCGCGCAAAAGCGACTTGACCCCGCCGACAAGCCTGCGCACCACGCTTTGCTTGCGTCGCTGCAGCTTGGGCATGGACACGCGCACGGCTTCCCGGTTGACCCCTTCAATCCCGAAGTCCTCCGCATGCCGGATTTCGTGCAGCAGGTTGGCGGTTTTGATTAAAGTCTTCGTGGGAATGCAGCCTTCGTTCAAGCATACGCCCCCCAGGCCGCCCCGCTCGACGAGACAGACCCGCATCCCCTCTTTGGCCGCTCTGATGGCGGCCACATAGCCGCCCGGCCCACCGCCGATTACCGTAACGTCGTATTCGTATGCCGCCACTGTCCTCTCCTTTACCGGAGGTCCGGCCCAGGCGCTTATTCCAGAAGAATGTCCATAAACCGATCCGCGTCCAATCCATAAAAATATTCGCCCAGAGCGACTTTGGCAAGCACAGGGACCAGGGACTCCCTTTCCGGGCGCAGACCCCTGAGCAGCGCGGCAAGCCCGGAAGAATCCTCGTTGCCGAAATAGTCGCCAAAAAACGCTATGTCCCTGATGACGCCTCTGTCCACATTCATACGGATTTCCAATTTTCCGCAGCCCTCAACCCGCCTCTCCTTTACGATGCTGTAGGCGGGGGAAGCGCCGTAGTTCCAGTCCCAGGTCACATAAACCCCGTCGCGCAGGGCCTTGACGCCTTCCAGTTCGGCGGGCGAAAGCTCATACGCCACCAGTTGATATTCCTGAAACATGGATTCCCGCAAAGCCACGATAAAATCCTCAACGGAAGCGTTGCCCGGCATATGGCTTTTCACGTTGGCAATCCGGCTCCGGACGGATTTCAATCCCTTGGATTCAAGTTTGTCTTCGGGCGGAGTCAGGGCTTTTGCCGCCGCGCCAAGGTCCAGGTCGTAGAGGATCGTGCCGTGGTGCATGATTCTGCCTTGTTTGCAGTACTGGGCGTTGCCGGAAAATTTCCGGCCCTGTATGGTCATGTCGTTACGGCCGTTGATTTCCGCCTTAACGCCCAGCCGGGCCAGAGCCGCGACCACCGGCCCGCAGAACGAGGCGAAGTCGAAAGCCCCCAGATCGCCGGCATTGACAATAAAGGTAAAGTTGACGTTGCCCGGATCGTGATATACCGCGCCTCCCCCTGAAAGCCGCCTGACCACGCTAATGGCGTGCTCCCTGACGTAGGCGCCGTTGATCTCCGCCGCCGTGTTCTGATGCCGGCCCACAATGACGGATTCACGGTTGCGCCAGAGCATAAAATATTCATGCCGCCGATCCAGGCGATCGAAAACATACTGCTCCAAGGCCAAATTGAAATAGGGGTCCATGGACGCGCTTTCGATATAGTACATCATCTGAGTTTCCTTTACGGTTTGAGACCCCGGCCTTCAGGCCGGATAGCCCGACACCGCCCTGAAGGGCGGGGTATCCGTTAGGGCGGAAGCCCGGGCGGGGTCCAAACCCCGCCCAAGCGCAAGACGCATGGGCCTGAAGGCCCATGCTGCCGTCTTGGTCGTCTGCCGTCTCGTGTAAGCAGTCGGCCCTGAAAAAAACATTGAACATGTTAATATTTTAGAACGCAGCCTGGCCTCAGACCGAAAAATCGCATGAAACGCCTTGAATTCCGGCGCAAGCCTTGCTATGCATACAGTCCGCCCACGGCATCGTGACCGGCTTACTGATATCCGCATTGAAAAGTAAACTTTTCCCCGCGGAGGATCGTCGGCCGAAAACGCGGTTTTCGGCTGACTTGCGCCGCTTAGCGGCGACAGCGGCCGCCGGGCCGCTGTTCAGATTTCCATGCGGAAATCTGTAATACGGTTCCAGCGCGCTTACTGAGCCGCGAAACAGGAGCAGGCGGGTTTTGCCCGCCGTAAGCGAACTGTTTCAAGCGTTAACTGCTCTGAAAAGCATACTTTTTAACGCGGAATCGTCAGCCGGAAAGCGTGGTTTTCGGTTGGCTTACGCCGCTTCGCGGCGCGTCGGCCCCACAGCCGACGTTTACTGATTTCCACGGAAATCAGTAAAAGGCAAATTCCCGCGGGTGGACTAAAAACCTGCCCCGCGCAACAGCGGCGGCGCCTGCGCCGGGAACTTCGTTTCAAGCGCGCATAACGCCCGACCGGAAACATCTTCGGCCGGATAAGGAGATTTACCATATGAAATTACTGACGTTGAAACCGGAAATGCACCTCTACGACACCTGCAAAGAATTTCACGCCGACACCGGATTTACTGAAAGCGATCTCATTATCACCAACCGCTATATCTTTGAACCCTATTTTTCCGGTTTACCCTCCCAGGCGCGCATCCTCTGGCAGGAAGACTACGGCGCGGGGGAGCCTTCCGACGAGATGGCGGAAAAAATGTATGCCGACGTAAAAGGGCGGTTCAAGCGCGTCATAGGCATAGGCGGCGGCACGATTGTGGACATCTCCAAGCTTTTCGCGCTCAAAAACCCGCTCCCGCTCGGCGACCTCTTTGATCGGAAGCTGGAAATCGCCAAGGAGAAGGAGCTTATTCTCGTACCCACAACCTGTGGTACCGGCAGTGAGGTTACCAACATCTCCATCCTGGAATTTAAAAGCCGCCATACCAAATTCGGTTTGGCCACAGACGAGCTGTTCGCTGACAAGGCGGTCCTGATTCCGGAACTGCTTGAGGGACTGCCCTTCAAGTTTTTCGCCACCAGCTCGGTGGACGCCCTGATCCACGCCTTTGAATCCACGCTTTCCCCCAAAGCCACCCCCTGTTCGGAACTCTTCGGCCGCAAGGCCATAGAGATGATTCTGAACGGATACAGGGAAATCGTCAAGAAAGGCGAAGAAGCCAGAAAACCCCTGCTGAAGAACTTTCTCATCGCCAGCAATTACGCGGGCATCGCCTTCGGCACTGCCGGATGCGCGGCAGTGCACGCCATGAGTTATCCCTTGGGCGCCGCCTATCACATACCGCACGGGGAAGCCAACTACGCAGTGTTCACCGGAGTGTTCAAAGCCTATCAGCGGAAGAACCCCACAGGAAAAATAAAAGAATTCGACGCGTTCGTCGCAAAGATTCTGGAATGTCCGCCGGAAGCGGTTTACGATGAACTGGAGAAGCTGCTTAACGGCATTCTGCTCAGAAAGCCTTTGCGCGAATACGGTGTGACACGCCAGGAACTGCCCGAGTTCACGAAAAACGTCATGGAACGTCAGGGACGGCTTATGGCCAACAACTATACGCTATTGGACGATCAGGCGATTCTTGACATCTACACAGCCATGTATTGAGAATGAACCACTACACCGGGGGAGGACTTATCCTCTCCCGGACGGAGAAAACATCCGGACCAAGGACGCGCATGAGCAGGGATTCTGCACTGTTTCTGACTGCCGGCGCCCCGGACAGCCCCGCGACTATGCTCGCAAAAACCCCTGTCTCTTTAACCGCGCGCAAAGATGAGGGAAAACTCAGGTCATGGACCCAGGTGCAAAGCAGGGCGCGGAAATCGTTGACATAGCGCATGTCCGCATAGCGGGCCGTCCTCCCCTCCTCCAAGGCCCTGACAATCGCCGGAGTGCAGGCTCCGTTGTCGTCCTCAAGGCCCATAAGCACCTGCTTGTCTTTTAGATCCGCGCTTGCAAGCTCGCGCGCGATAAGGCCCAGAATATCGATCTTGTCCGCGTCGCGCAGGGCCGTAAGCACCAAACGCGCCCGCCCGCGCAGCCGTCCGGGGAGGGCGAAACGGTTGTGCGCGGCCACGGCGATACGCGCAAGGCGCGCCGTCTCCGCCTTCTCGTCTTTGAAAAAGCCCTGCTCCCGTATGATTTTTACGCCCAGAGCGCCGTGGTTGATGGAAACGGCATCGGAAAAGGTGCGAAAACGCCTGTACTGCTCAAACCGCCCGACATCGTGGTAGAGGGCGGCCAGATTCAGGGCGCGCGCCGCAGGCTCTTCGCCGAGCGCGTCCTCATGCTCCGCCAGGGAATGGACATTGGCGCAGACCCTGAGGCTATGGTCCACTTTAAGGCGTATATAGGGGTCCACCTCCGGACTGCCGGAAAAAAAACCCCGGGCATAGCCTAAAAACCTTTCCCGCTGAACGTCCATCGCCCCTCCTCATCTGAGCTTCCTTTACGGTTTGAGACTCCGGCCTTCAGGCCGGACAGCCCGACCCCGCCCAAACGCAAGACGCATGGGCCTGAAGGCATACTGCCTTCTTGGTCCCGTACCCAAATCAAACCGGTCCCGCAATTTTTACAGATATCCGCATTGAAAAGTAGCCTTATAAAATATACTATATAAGGAAATACTGATACAAGGGAAATCACGGAGACGCGGGACCACCTCTTTGCTTTGGGCGGGCTTCCGCCAAACGATGAAAATGCCCCGACAAAGGCACCTGATGTCCGATCCAGCGCGCAACATACCGGAAACCCTGCTCTGGTTCAAAGCCCTGGCCGACGAAACGCGCCTGCGCATCCTCAACGTGCTCTGCCGTTATGAGCTTAACGTGAACGAACTGGTGCTCATCATGGCGATGGGCCAGCCGCGCATTTCCCGCCATCTCAAGATACTGTCCGCCTCCGGGCTGCTGGGCTTCCGGCGGGAGGGTCTCTGGGTTTTCTACAGTGCCGTGCGCGAAGGAGCGGCCAGGGATTTCATCAACTCGGTGCGTTCCTTCGTCGCCTCAGACCCCGCGTTACGGGCGGATTTGGACATGGCCGCCGGGCTGATCGAGGACAGGGCGCGCAAGACAAGGCAGTTCTTCAATTGCATAGCCGAAGACTGGGACAAGCTCTCACGCGAGGTGCTGGGAGATTTTGATCTGCCCGCCACAGTATGCCGGCGTATGCCGGAATGCACGACGGCAGCCGATCTCGGCTGCGGCACGGGGCATGTGCTGAAAGCCATGCTGGACAAGGCAAAGAACGTGATCGGGGTGGACGGCTCGCACCGCATGCTGGAGCTTGCGCGCAGGCGCTTCGTCCGGGAAGCGGACAGGGTCTCGTTGCGCATCGGAGAACTTTCCCACCTGCCGCTACGTGACGGGGAGGCCCAGTTCGTCTCCCTGAACATGGTGCTGCACCATATAAGGCGGCCGGTGGATATACTCGGCGAAATACGCAGGATACTCTCCGCGCCCGGTCTGCTGCTGCTGACGGACTTCCAGAGACACGAGGACGAGAGGATGCGCGAAGAATACGAAGACTACTGGCTGGGTTTCGAGCGGGAGACGCTCTGCGCCTACCTCGCCGACGCGGGCTTTGCGGTGCTGGAATCCGCCATAGCCCGGGTGGAGCGGGGGTTGTCCCTGCATATTATAGTCTCGGAGAAGGCGGCTTACGCCAATTCGCGATAAAAGAGGAAACCTTTACAGACACCAACATTTTTTTGGAGAAACTCATGCAAAATTATGACGCTCCGCCCTTGGATCTCACTCTGCCGTACAAAATAGCGGACATCCGGAGCGCTGATCTGGGGCATAAGGAAATGCAGCTTGCGGAACAGGAAATGCCGGGGCTGATGGAACTGCGCAAAAAATACGGAGAGAAAAAACCCCTGCGGGGATTTCGCATCTCCGGCTCTTTGCACATGACCATCCAGACGGCCATGCTTATTCAGACCCTGCACGCGCTGGGCGCGGATATGCGCTGGGCCTCCTGCAACATATTTTCCACCCAGGACCACGCGGCCGCGGCCATAGCCGATGCGGACCTCGCCAAGGTTTTCGCGTGGAAGGGGGAAAGCCTTGAGGACTACTGGTGGTGCACGGAAATGGCCCTGACCTGGCCGGACGGGAACGGTCCGCACCTGATAGTGGACGATGGCGGTGATGCGACCCTGTTTGTCCATAAAGGCGTGGCGGTCGAAAAAAATCCGGCTTTGCTCAAGGTAAAGCCGGGCGACAAAGAATTGTCCATCATCATGGGCCGCCTTGCGGCCAGCCTGGCGGAGCGCCCGAACCGTTGGAGCGCTACGGCCGCCAAGGTCAGGGGCGTGTCCGAAGAGACGACAACCGGCGTACACCGCCTCTACCAGATGCAAAAAGAGGGCAAACTGCTCTTCCCGGCCATAAACGTGAACGACTCCGTGACCAAATCCAAATTCGACAACCTTTACGGCTGCCGGGAATCCCTGGCTGACGGCCTGAAACGCGCCACGGACATCATGGTGGCCGGAAAGGTGGTGGTGGTCTGTGGTTTCGGCGACGTCGGCAAAGGCTGCGCCCAGAGCATGCGCGGCTTCGGCGCGCGCGTCCTGGTTACGGAAATAGACCCCATCTGCGCCTTGCAGGCGGCCATGGAAGGCTACGAGGTCACCACCATTGAAGCCGCCCTGCCCATAGCGGACATCTATATCACCGCGACCGGAAATTACCGGGTGATCACCGCCGGACACATGATGGCCATGAAAGACGAGGCCATAGTCGGCAACATAGGGCACTTTGACAATGAGATCGACGTGCAATGGCTGGAGCGGACGCCCGGATGCGAACGGATCAACATCAAGCCCCAGGTGGACAAATGGCTTCTGCCTTCCGGACGTTCCATAGTTCTCCTGGCGGAAGGGCGGCTGCTCAATCTGGGCTGCGCAACCGGGCACCCGAGCTTTGTGATGTCAAACAGTTTCACCAATCAGGTGCTCGCCCAGCTTGAGCTGGCCCAAAACGAAAACCTGGAAAAAAGGGTCTATACCCTGCCCAAGCGCCTGGATGAGGAGGTAGCCCGCCTGCACCTGGGACGTATGGGCGTGAAGCTGACCACACTCAGCAAGGAGCAGGCGGACTACATAGGAGTACCGGTAGAAGGCCCCTACAAACCAGATCACTACCGCTACTGACGCC
>JAISZH010000005.1 GCA_031269345.1 Desulfovibrio sp.
GGGATGTGACCTTAAAAACCGTGGATGCCACCATGTTGTAAAATCGGCCGGCAAAGAGTAGTGTCGCGTCAAGCGGCGACAGTGCCGTTGCCGCTTCATGGAATCCTTGGAGCGTGTTACCCTTGAGTGTTAACACGCCGTGTAAGGATTTGCAGCGCAAACTCTTGCCGCGAGGTTCTTGCGGGCGGGCCTTTGCCAGCCGTTAAGCAAGCGTCTCAAGCGTAAATGCCAGGGCGGGCGAATCCTGCCCGCGCATCTTCCGGATAAAATGGAACGGTTTATCCGGGATCCGAATAAGGAGTCATGACATGGAAGTAAAAAATTCGCTGTTGAAGAACCAGCTTCCGGAATCTTACCTGGCCCGGCCCACCTCCGCCAATGAGAAGGCGCGGGCCAGAGAAGAACAGCAGAAAGCCCCGGCCGCGGGGACCGCCGCCGAAGGAGACCGGGTAAGCCTCTCCCTGTCCGCCCGCCTGCACACTCTGGCATACTCCGAGGCCGGCAAGGCTCCCGAGGTGCGCAAAGACAAGGTGGAAGAGCTGAAAGCGCGCGTTGAAAGCGGCGAGTATGCGGTGGACAGTCAAAAAATCGCGGAAAAACTCGTGCAAAACGAGGTCTTTCTGGCCAGGACCCTGAACGGATGAGCCGACGCCGAATTTTATGTCCGATGCCCTGATCCTCGGCGTCGCCCGCCTGGGCATTGCCGGGAAAAGCAAAATCATGCCCGGAACCTGCGGGTCCCTTGTCGCGGTCTTTCTCGCCCCCTTCATTTTCATTCCCCTGCCCCTGTTCGGGCGCGTCCTTGCGCTGCTCGTCCTGCTGCTCGCCGGGGTGCCGGTCTGCACGCGGGCGGAGGCGCTTCTGGGCCGCAAAGACCCGCCGGAGGTCGTGCTCGACGAGCTTTTCGGACAATGGCTAACCCTGCTGCCGTGCGCCGACCCCTCCACCGCGGACTATTGCGCGGCCTTCATCCTGTTCAGGGTCTTCGACATGGCCAAACCCCGGCCCATACCCCGGCTTGAGGCCCTGGGCGGAGGCCTGGGGATTATGCTCGACGACGCCGCGGCCGGCGTCTACGCCATGCTTTGTCTCTTTCTCGTAAAACAGATCGGGTTGCTCTGATGTCGGATATTTTCGCGCAAAGACGGGAAAAACTGCGCCCCCTGCTCGCAAAGGCCGACCTCGCCGCCCTGCTGGTCAGCTCCGACGCCAACCGCTATTACCTCAGCGGGTTCGAGCTGCACGACGCCCAGATGAACGAAAGCTCCGGCTGCCTCATCATCCGGCCGGACGGCAAAGACATGCTCTGCACCGACTCCAGGTTCGCCGACGCCGCCGCCCGCGTCTGGGACAGGGAACGCGTCTTTGTCTACAAGAGCGACGGCCTGGAACAGATCAATTCCCTGCTCAAAGACACCGTTTCCGGAAAGACAGGCTTTGAGGCGAGGCATATAAGCGTGCATGCCTTTGCCAGACTGGGCGACGGCCTCAGCATGGAAAAGGCGGACGGGCTCGTGGAATCGTTGCGCATGATCAAAAGCCCGGAGGAGATACTGCTTCTTGAAAAATCCTGCCGCCTTAACCACAGGCTGATGCAGTGGCTGCCCGGAGTTCTGGAGCCGGGGCGCAGCGAAGCGGAAATATCCTGGGAGGTGGAAAAATTTTTCCGCGAACACGGGGCCGAGGAAATGGCTTTCCCAAGCATAGTGGCCGTGAACGCAAACTCCGCCCTGCCCCATGCCCGCCCGGGACAGTCCTCCCTCGCGGACGGCTGCGTCCTGCTTGTGGATACGGGATGCCGCCTTGAATCTTACTGCTCGGATCAGACCCGCACCTTCTGGGTGGGAGACAAGCCGGACCCGCTGTTCGCGGCGGATTTGAACATGGTGCGCGAGGCCCAGGAACTGGCCGTCGCGCGCTTGCGCCCCGGCACGGCCGCCTCGGAAATTTACCATATCGCCCGTTCTTTTCTGGACGAAAAAGGCGTGGGCACGCTTTTCACGCACGGCCTCGGACACGGCATAGGCCTGCAAACCCATGAGGACCCCGGCCTCAACCCCAACTGCAAACTGGTTTTAAGCCCCGGCATGGTGGTCACCGTGGAACCGGGGATCTATCGTCCCGGACAGCATGGGGTGCGCTGGGAATACATGGTCCTGATCACCGAAGATGGGGCGCGCGTCCTCTAGCCGGCTGCGCCGCCTGCGCTTCACCGTCCAGGGGCAGGTGCAGGGCGTGGGCTTTCGCCCCTTTGTCTTCCGCCTGGCAAAAGAACTCGGGCTTTCGGGCTTCGTGCGCAACGAAAGCCGGGGCGTGCTCATAGAAGTACAGGGAAAAAACTCCTGTCTGCGCGGCTTCTCCCGGCGTCTGGAAAGCGAGGCCCCCCCCCTGGCCGGCCTGCGTGCCCTGCATTGCGAAGAGACGCCGCCGCGCCCGGAAGAAACCGGTTTTCACATTCTCGCAAGCCACAGCGGGCAAAACCATGCCGTGCTGGTAAGCCCGGATACGGGAACCTGCCCGGAATGTCTGGCGGAAATCCTGGATCCGGAAAACCGGCGCTTTTCCTATCCCTTCACCAACTGCACCGCCTGCGGGCCGCGCTACAGCATTATCCGCTCCGTTCCCTACGACCGCCCCTCGACCAGCATGGCCTGCTTCCCCCTTTGCCCGTCCTGCCGCGCGGAATACGAAAATCCCGGCGACAGACGCTTCCACGCCCAGCCCAACGCCTGCCCTGAATGCGGGCCGAAACTCCGGCTTGTCCATTCTCCGGGAAAAAAAGCGCCCGATGCGGAGCAATCCGGGCAAGACGCGGGCGATCCGCTCGAAACCCTGGCCGGTCTGCTGTTGGCTGGAAAAATAGCCGCCATAAAGGGCCTGGGCGGCTTTCAACTGGCCTGCGACGCCCAAAACCTGGCGGCAGTGGCTGAACTGCGCCGGCGCAAGCGCAGGCCGCACAAACCTTTCGCGGTCATGGTCCCGGATCTGGAAGAGGCCGGACGCTTTGCCTACATCGGCCCGGCCGAGGAAAAACTGCTCCTTTCCCCGGAGAAGCCCATTGTCATCTGTCCCCTGCTCCGGGACAGGACGGGCGACGCACCTGCCCTGCCCTCCCTGATCAGCCCGGACACAAATGGCGTGGGGCTGATGCTGCCTAACACTCCCCTGCATTTTCTGCTGCTTCGGCATTTTCGGGAACTGTCGCGCCGGGATGGAAAGCGCGCGCCGCTGCCCGCCGTTCTGGTGATGACCTCGGGAAACGCGCGCGGCGCCCCCCTGTGCCTCGGAAACCGCGAGGCCGCTTCCGATCTGGCCGGACTGGCGGACGTTTTTCTTTTCCATAACCGGGACATCCTTGTCCGCGTGGACGATTCCGTTCTCAAGGCGCGCACTGCGGCAACAGCGTGGAAGACGCCCGTATTTTTCCGGCGCGCGCGCGGCTACGCGCCCCGGCCCCTGCGTTTCGCTCCGGACGGTTTTTCCGGCCCCTGCGTGCTCGGCGCGGGCGCGGACCTGAAAAATACCCTCTGTCTGACCAAAGGCCCGGACGCCTTCGTCAGCCAGCACATAGGAGACCTGGAACACTTCGCCGCGGCGGCCTTCCACGCGGAGGCGCGGGAACATCTGGAAGCGCTTCTGCGGGTTAAACCCGAACTGGCGGTGCGCGACCTGCATCCCGACTTCCAAAGCGGCCGGGCAGCGGAAGACTTGGCAACGCAACGCGGTCTTCCCCTTCTTTCCCTGCAGCACCATTTCGCCCACGCCCACGCGGTTCTCGGCGAACACGGCTTTTACGGCAAGGCCCTGGTTATGGCCCTGGACGGCCACGGACATGGATCGGACGGCACTTCCTGGGGCGGGGAAATCCTCTATCTGGACACCGGGGATTTTCGCCCGCGCGAGCACAGGCGCCTCGCCCACCTCGCCCCCCTGGACCTGCCCGGCGGCGACGCGGCGGCGCGCGAGCCCTGGCGCATCGCCCACGCCCTGCTTGTCCGCCTCGGACTGCCGACCGGAAAATGCGGCGCTTTCACCCCGCCCTGGCTTCCGGAACGGGCCAAAGAGGCGCGGATGCTGACGCAGATGCTCGCGCGGGGTCTGAACTGCGTCACCAGCACAAGCTGCGGACGGCTTTTCGACGCCGTTTCCGCCCTGCTCGGGCTTTGCCGGGAAACAACCTACGAGGGACAGGCGGCAACGCGCCTGGAAGAAGCTCAGGGAGAGGCTCAAAAACAGGGAGAACCCCGGAAATCGGGCGGGGCGCGAATGCGTGAAGAGGCCGCTCCCTACCCCTGTCCCTTTTTCCCGAAACCTGAAGACCCGCGGCTCATAGTTGTGGACAGCCACACCCTGTTTCGCGCCGTATATGAGGACCTGGCCGCCTCCGTGCCTGTCTGCGCAGTCGCCGCGCGCTTTCACCGGGGGCTAGCCGCCGGGCTCGCCGCCTGCGCGGCCAGTCTCGCTGCCGCCAACGGCGTCAGGCACGTCGGCCTGTCCGGAGGCTGTTTCCAAAATCTGTCCCTTAGTTCGGAGATCCGCTCCCTGCTCGAAAAAGCCGGACTTGAAACGCTTGAGCACGAACTCCTCCCTCCGGGCGACGGCTGCATCAGCTTCGGACAGGCCGTCTACGGGGCCATGACCCTTTCCAGTGTCTGACCGCAAAAATAACGAACATGTTTTTATGGTTATTTTTGCAGGATCGTCGGCGGAAAAACGTGGTTTTCCGCCGACTTACTCCGCCACGCTGTTCGACATGCATTTTAAGCGTTACAGCGTACTCGAGACAATCCGAAAAAATTTTCAAATGAATTTGACTTTCAGTTTCCGTTGACATAAATTTATGCGCCCTGTAAAAGTAAAATTGCCGTCATCTACAGATTTCCCTGCGGAAATCTGAACAGCGGCCAAACGGCCGCTGTCGCCGCTGGTAAAAGTTTACTTTTCAATGCGAGTATCACTACTGTGCGCAACGGAATTTCCCCATCACAATGCAACCTCAGGAGTGCGAAATGTTTATCGGCAACTACTGGAAGTACGGCCTCGCCGTCGGCGCGGGAGTGGTCGTGGGCGCGATCGGAGCGGTGCTGCTCTCGCGCAACAATGTGGATCTGAAGGGCGCTGCCGCCGCGCTTATCAGCCGCGGCATGGACCTGAAAGACAAAGCCGCGGAAATCGTTGAAACCGCCAAGGAGAACATAGACGATCTCGCGGCCGAAGCAAGGCATGCGCAGGCGTCCCGCAAAGCGGGGGAAGCCCGCAAGGTGGAGGGAGCATAGCATGAAGAGCGCGGCGGTTCTGTCCGATCCCGTTCCGGTCGCTGTGCGCGGCGCCTTTACGCCCCTTGCGGCGGGCAGGGAGGAAAACCGCCTGATCAGGGAAACCCGGCCGGAAAAGGCTGGTTCCGATGCCGGGCTTCCCGGACAAGACAGCGAAGACTCTCCGGGGTATTCGCAAGCGCGCGCAAAGCGCGGCGCGGACGCGGCAAACGAGGTTTTACGCGGCTACAGGGTGGTCCATGCCGTCCCCGGACGGATGCGCCTGCGCCCCAAGGGGAAAGGCCAGGACCCGGCCGAAATGCGGGCCAGGCTGAAGGCGCTTTGTCCCGATGCGGAAATAAATGTTTCCCCCGTGACCGGGAGCATCCTCATTGCCTACGCCCGGACCGGAGCCGGGGAGATATGCGCGGACAAGGCAAGCCTGGTCCGCCGCGCGGACGCCCTTGCTCCTTTTCCCGATGGACGAACCCCGCGCAACCCCATTCCCGGAAAGGCCCGGAGTTTCTTTTACCCGCGCGTTCTGGTTTACGCCTTCGCGGTATTGCGCGCCGTTCCCTATATTTTCAAAGGGCTGGCAACGCTGCTCCGGGGGAAGGTCACACTTGACGTTCTGGACGGGGCGGCGCTTGTCGTTTGCATCTTGCAGAGGAATTTCAGCCTGCTTTCCTCCATCACCTTCTTTTTCGCCCTGGGCGAATATCTTGCGGACTGGACCAGGAAAAAGTCCCGCGCAAGCCTGGCGGAAAGCTTAAGGCTCACTATCGACCAGGTCTGGATCAGCGCCGGCGGGGTGGAACGCCTTATTCCCTTTGCCGATCTGCGCAGGGGGGATGTGGTGGTTGTCCGGGCCGGGGCGGCCGTTCCCGTGGACGGCACGGTGGTGGCCGGCGAAGGCATGGTGAACCAGTCCTCCATGACCGGCGAACCACTCGCCGTGGTCAAGACGTCCGGAAGCAGCGTGTATGCGGGGACGATCCTTGAGGAAGGCGAACTGGAGGTGGAAGCGAGGCGGGTGGGCAGCGAAGCCCGCATCCACGCCATTCTCGCAACAATTGAAGAATCCGAGCGCGCCAAGGCCGTTGTGCAGGGACGCTATGAACACATAGCCGACGCCATGGTGCCCTATAATTTTCTGCTCAGCGGAGCGGTCTACGCGGCGACCCGAAGTCCTCTGCGCGCCGGTTCCGTGCTGCTGGTGGACTATTCCTGCGCCATCCGCCTCGCGGCCCCCCTGTGCGTGTTCGCCGCCATGCAGGAGGCCGCCGCGCACGGCATTCTCATCAAGGGCGGCAAGTTCATGGAGGCTGTCGCCGAAGCGGACGTGCTGGTTTTTGACAAAACCGGCACTTTGACCCGCGCGAAACCCGAACTGGCGGGGGTCATCCCCTTTGGAAAGAGAACGCGCGAATCCGTCCTGCGCCTTGCCGCCTGCCTGGAGGAACACTTCGCCCATCCCGTGGGCCAGGCGGTTGTCCGGGCCTCTGAAGAGGAAAAGCTCAGGCACCGGGAAGAACACACCCAGGTGCAGTTCACGGTGGCCCACGGCATAGCCTCGTTATGGCGCGGGAACCGCGTGCTGATCGGCAGCGACCATTTTGTTCTGGAAGACGAAGGCATTCCCATTTCTCCGCAGCAGGCGGACATTGTAGCCGAAGAAAGCGGCAAGGGCCGCTCCATTCTCTATCTTAGCGTCAACGGCGAATTGGCGGGGCTTTTACTGATTGAGGACCGTATCCGGGAAGACGCCGGGGAGGTAGTGAATCTTTTGCGCGCCGACGGCGTGCGGCGCATCATCATGCTCACGGGCGACAGCGAACAGACCGCGGCAAGCATAGCCGCCCAGGCCGGCATCAGCGAATACAAGTCGCAGATGCTGCCTGAAGACAAGGCCGCCTTTGTCGCCAGGCTGAAAAAAGAAGGCAACAAGGTGGCCATGGTCGGCGACGGCATCAACGACGCCCCCGCCCTGTCCGCCGCGCATGTCGGCGTCGCCATGGCCGAGGGGGCGGACATGGCCCGTGAAGTGGCCGATATTGTGCTCATGAACGGCAGACTGGACGGGCTTCTCCTGGCCCGGCGCATATCGCGCGGGGCACTGCGGAGAATCCACACCAATTTCCACGCCTCGCTCTTCTGGAACAGCGTCTTTCTCGTGGGCGGACTTTTGGGGGCGGTCGGGCCGGGATTGTCCGCCTTCCTCCACAATGCGACCACAGCCGCGATCGCCGCTTCAAGCATACTCCCGCTTCTGCCCCCGCCGAGGCCCGGGGAAGGTTCCGCTCCCGAAAACAGACAACCATAGTGTGGGAATGAAATGATCGCCAGTTTCATCGACGGAAGAATCCGCATCCGCGCGAAAGCGCTTAAGGATGCCGCGGTAATGTCCCTGGTCACGAAGGCGGTCGGCGGCCGGGAGGGTATCCTGGAAACGCGGGCCAACCTGAAAACCGGCAGTCTGCTTGTCCGCTATGACCCCGCGATCGTTTCGCCGGAAGAACTGCTGGCGGCGGCCCGGCTGCTGGGAAACGGCATCCCGGCCGTAGCCCGCGCGAAAGAACGCACGCGCGTCTTCAAGACGGAGACGCTGCTTCTGGGCGCGGCCTGGGGCATTACCACCATAAGCGGCATGCTGGACAAAAGGCTGCACGCGGTCTTCGCCGTTATTTTTACCGCTCTGGCCGCAAAGCACGCCTATGACTACAGAAACAGACTTTGTTGATTTCCGCTGAAATCAACAAACATCGGCCGCAAGGCCTGTCGACGGCATCGGCCGCAGGGCCTGTCGACGGCATCGGCCGCAGGGCCTGTCGACGGCATCGGCCGCAAGGACTCATTCCGGATGCACGCGGTACTCGCCGCTCCAACAGGATGTGCAGAAGGTGTCGGACTTCTCTCCGAACAGGCCGGTCATCCCTTGCAGGGAGAGATAGCCAAGGCTGTCCAGGTTTAGTTTCTCCCGGATCTGCCCCAGGCTGAACTTGTGGGCCAACAGTTCCTCGTGACGGGGAAAATCCACCCCGTAGGAACAGGGGTAACGCGTGGGCGGGCAGGCGATGCGCATATGCACCTCGCGGGCTCCGGCCTTGCGCAGCACGTGTCCCAAAGTTTGCGTGGTCGTGCCCCGGATCAGGGAATCGTCCACCAGGACCACGCGCCTGCCTTTGACCACCTCTCCCACCACATTGTTTTTCATGCGCACGGCGGCGACGCGCGCCTCCTGTCCGGGCGAAATGAAGCTGCGCCCTACATAGTGGTTGCGGATCAGGCCGCGTTCCCAGGGAATGTTCAAGGCGGCCGCGTAACCCATGGCCGCGCTCATGCCGGAATCCGGAATGGGCACGACTATGTCCACATGGGCGGGCTGTTCGGCGGCCAGCAGACGACCGCAACGCTGCCGGAAAAGATGGGGGGTTTCCCCGAAAACCAGGGAATCCGGGCGGGCAAAGTAGATCAGTTCCAGCAGACAGCGCGCCGGCCGGGGCCGGATACCGGCGAAATCCAAAGAACGACAGCCGGCGGAGGAGACGACCAGCATTTCCCCCGGTTCTATTTCGCGCTCATAGTCGGCCCCTATCTGGTCAAAGGCGCAGGTCTCGGAGGCCACGACCCAGCCGGAGCCTGACCGCCCGAGAACCAGGGGGCGGTAGCCGTAAGGGTCGCGGGCCGCTATCAGCCGGTCCGCCAGCAGCAGAACCACGGAAAAGGCCGGGCCGGCCAGGGAGAAGACCCTGGCTATGGCCTCGTCGTCGACGGCCTGTTCTCTGGCCAGAAGGTGCAGAAAGATCTCGCTGTCCGCGGTGGTCTGGAAAAGCGCCCCGGAGGCGCAGAGGTCCCGTTGCAGACGCGCCGCCCACGCCAGATTGCCGTTATGGGCAAGGGCCGCCTCTCCGCCGGTATAACGGCCCAGCAGAGGCTGGGCGTTGGCGAAATTGCTGCCCCCGGCCGTGGAATAGCGCACATGCCCGATGGCCGCGTCTCCGGGCAGCTGCCCGGTTTCCCCTTTGGAAAAAAGCGCCGAGACCAGCCCCATCCCTTTGACAAGATGCAACTTGCCGGCATTGGAGGTGGCTATGCCCGCGGATTCCTGTCCCCTGTGCTGGAGGGCGTGCAACCCGAGAGCGGCGAGGGAGGCTGCCCCGTCCACGCCGAAAAGGCCGATAAGCCCGCATTCTTCGTGGATCTGTCCGTCCATGGAGGAAACTATTTCATGCGGTAGGTGATACGGCCACGCGTCAGGTCGTAAGGAGAAAGCTCCACCTTGACCTTGTCTCCCGGCAGAATGCGGATGTAGAACTTGCGCATCTTCCCGGAAATGTGGGCCAGCACCTCATGCCCGTTTTCCAGTTCCACCCGGAACATGGCGTTGGGCAGGGCCTCCTGCACCACTCCGTCTATCTCAAGGGCTTCTTCCTTGGCCATAAAATCCTCATAAGCGGCAAAACCGTCCAGACTGAACCCGCGCCGCCGCAAGGCGCTTCTGTGGGAGTTTACAGCGGCCGCGCACGCCGCCAGAATCGTGGGTTTTGCAAAGAGCAGGCAGGCAAAGCCCGCCTGCGGCTCTCCAAATAAACGAAATATTTTATTTGGAATCCGAACAATATCCGGGAAATACGGCCGAACCACAATCTCCCTTGCCGCCGAATGCGGATGCGGCGTTTATTACGCCAATTTTCCCGGCAAGGCAAGCCGCACGGCATTTCACATATGCGAATCTTCGCCTTGCGAGGTCAGGAACGCATGGCGAGGATCGTCTTTCCGATCAGTTCGTCCAGGTCCCAGCCGAGCATGGCCGCTCCCTTCTCAATAACGGGGCGGGAGCAACCGGCGGCGAAATTGGGGATTTTATATTTTTTTTTCACCGATTTGACCTCAAGATCCATGACGCTTTTCGACGGACGCATGAGCGCGACCGCTCCGATAAGGCCGGTCAGCTCGTCCACGGCATAAAGCACTTTTTCCATCATGTGCTCGGGCTTGACGTCCACCGTCAATTCATAGCCGTGGCTGCACACGGCATGGATCAGATCCTCGCCGAACCCGGCCTCGCGCAATATTTCAGGCGCCTTGCGGCAGTGCTCTTCCGGAAACATCTCGAAATCAATATCGTGCAACAGGCCGACCGCGCCCCAGAAATCCTTCTCGCGCGCATAGCCGAGTTCTCCGGCGAACCAGCGCATCACCTTCTCCACGGTAAGCGCGTGGCGGATATGATAATCCTCTTTATTGTAAGTCCGCAAAAGGGCCTCCGCATGACCCCTGTCGATCGCCGTGCTCATCAAAAACTCCCTGCCGCGGATGGCGACCAGGCCGGCATCCGACGTAATCCTCGCCGCGGATGGCAGCCAGGCCGGCATCCGGCGTAATCCTCCGCCCGCGCGGCCCGATTATGCGCCGCGCCATATTTTCCATGGTGAACGGGCCATATTCCGGGGCACGGCATGGACATACCCGACCCCGGTCCTTTTGGCAATCGAAAGCAAATTGGCATGACGGTTATGCACGGACGGTATATGCCCATAAGAAAAAAATAGTTCCTTTGCCGCCCGCGCCCGGATAATGCCTGTGCCATGTCATTCGCTGAACGTCATAACGTCATGACGCCGGGCGCGGGCGGCAAGGGGAAACGCGTGAGCATTATTTCTGAAGACCGGCTGGAGGGACTGTCCAGGCTCGACATGGCCCGCTACAGCCGCCATCTTTTGCTGCCCGAGGTCGGAGTTGAGGGTCAGCAACGCCTTAAGGCGGCGCGCGTGCTGGTGGCGGGAGCGGGCGGGCTGGGTTCGCCCCTGGCCCTTTATCTGGCCGCCGCCGGCGTCGGCGTTCTGGGATTGCTGGACTTCGATCTTGTGGAAGAATCCAATCTGCAGCGCCAGATCCTCCATTCCGTAAAGGATGTCGACCGGCCGAAAACGGCTTCCGCCAGAGACAGGGTCAGGGACGTAAACCTCGCGCTCCAGGTGGTTGTCCACAACACCAGACTCACCAGCAAAAACGCCTTGTCCATCCTGAAAGACTACGATGTGGTGGCTGACGGAACGGACAATTTCCCCGCCCGCTATCTGATCAACGACGCCTGCGCGCTTCTGGGCATACCCCTTGTCTACGGCTCCATCCTGCAATTCGAAGGACAAGCCGCGGTTTTTAACGCGCGCGGCGGTCCCTGTTACCGTTGCCTGCATCCCGCGCCGCCTCCGCCGGGTCTGGTTCCGTCCTGCGGCGAAGGCGGCGTGCTGGGCGCTTTGCCCGGCATCATCGGCACCATCCAGGCCTGCGAGGTAATCAAGCTGATCCTGGGCTCGGGGCAGGGCCTCACTGGCAGGCTGCTGCTTGTGGACGCATGGGAAATGCGCACGCGGGAATTCCGCCTGGACAAGGACCCGAACTGCCCGGTCTGCGGCGAGCGCCCCACCATTGTCGAGCTGATGGATTATGAGGAGTTCTGCGGATTGAACCGGAAAGACGAAATTTTAGTGCAAAGCCTGACGGCCGGGGAACTCAGGGAACGCCTGGACCGCCGCGAGCCGCTTCAGATTATCGACATCCGCGAACCGCACGAACAGACGCTGGTCCGGTTTGAGAACGCCAAGATCGTGCCCTTCGGACAACTGGTGCGGCGCATGGACGAGTTCGATCCGTCCGTGGACGCGGTGTTTATCTGCAAGATCGGGCAACGCAGCCTCTACGCAATACGTGAGCTGCGCAGGGCCGGATACCAGGGAAGGATGTTCAACCTCGCCGAGGGACTGAATGCCTGGGCGCGGGAGATTGACGCGGGATTAACCCAATACTGACCGATACCTTAAGGAGGTACCATGTCCGACAAAACCGCCATTAACGCCTTGGGACGGGATGCTGCCTATCAGCTTGCCGATGTAACGAAAACCAGACCCCAGTATGGGGCGCTGACGCCGCGCTGGCTTACCAGGCTGCTGGAATTCAAGGCGCTTGAAGCGGGCATTTACCGCGTGAACAGGGTTGTCGAAGGGGATACTCCGCTTGAGGTCCTGTGCAGCCAGGACCCGGACAGTACCGATATCCCGCAGGGCTATGTCCCATACCGGGAAAAACCCCGTGAATACCGGCTCAGCTCAATTTCCACCATCATCAATGTGGACACGAAAGTTTCCGATGTCTACAGTTCGCCGTACGATCAGATCGGAGAACAAATCGCCCTGGCCGTGGAGAGTCTGAAAGAGCGCCAGGAAAGCCAGATCATCAACAATGACGACTACGGCCTGCTGAAAAACGCGGCCGATACCCAGCGCGTCAAACCGCTAAAAAGCGCCCCCACTCCGGACGACCTCGACGAACTTCTGACCAAGGTCTGGAAAGAACCCTCCTTTTTCCTGGCCCACCCAAGGGCGCTCGCGGCCTTCGGGCGAGAATGCACCCGCCGGGGCGTGCCTCCGACTACAGCCAACATCGCCGGCGGAGTGTTCATACTTTGGCGGGGGGTGCCGATCATCCCCACCGACAAACTGCTGGTGGACGGCCTGAAAACGCCCAAGGCCAAAAGCGGCAAGACCAGCATCCTGCTGGTGCGCACCGGCGAGGCCAGGCGCGGCGTCGTCGGTCTTTACCAGGCCGGTCTGCCGGGCGAGCAGTCCCGAGGTTTGTCCGTGCGCTTCCGCGGCATAGACGACAACGGCGTTGCCTCCTACCTGCTCTCGTTGTACTGCTCCGCCGCCATTCTTGCCGATGACGCCCTGGCGGTGCTGGAAGACGTGGAAGTCGGGGAATACCATGAGTACAACTACAAATAGCGTGCCGAAACACTGGGGGCTGCCCGAGGAATGGGAGCTGGCCGCGCTCGCGGCCGGACGTCTGGCCGAATATCTGCCTCGGCTTGCGTATTCCTCGGCCGGTTACGAGCCGGACCCGAAAACGGAGGAGCCGAATCCTTCTTACGCCCCGCGCGTGGTCGCGCAGGACGACGCAACGCCGGGCGCTCAAGCCGCTTCGGATGCTGGAGCCTTTGTCCCCGCGCTGCGGCAGGCGGCCCTTCCCTATGTGGGAGAATATCCGCTGGAAAAAATCCGGGCCGATTTCCCCATATTGGCGGAAAAAATCAAGGACCGGCAACTGGTCTGGCTGGACAACGCGGCCACAACCCAGCGCCCCGCACAGGTCATTGAGCGGATCCGCCATTATTACGAACATGAAAACTCGAACGTGCACCGCGGCGCCCACACCCTGGCCGGGCGTTCGACCGAAGCATATGAAGGCGCGCGCGCCAAAGTCGCCACCTTCATCGGCGCGCCCGCTCCAGAAAACATCGTTTTTGTGCGTGGCACGACGGAAGCCCTGAATCTGGTCGCCAACGCCTACGTCCGTCCCTTGCTGCGTCCAGGAGACGAAATCATCGTCACGCTTCTGGAGCACCACTCCAACATAGTGCCCTGGCAGATCCTCGCCGAAGAAACCGGCGCTTTGCTGCGCGTGGCCACGGTGGACGCAAGCGGACAGATACTTGTTTCAGAATACGCAAAGCTCTTTAACCGCAACACCCGTTTCGTATCCGTGACGCATGTGTCCAACGCGCTGGGCACGGTTGCGCCACTTGAAGAGATGATCGGCATCGCGCACGCGCAGGGGGCGCGTATATGCGTGGACGGCGCGCAGTCCATCTCGCACATGCCGATTGACGTGAGCGCGCTGGACGCCGACTTTTTCGCCTTTTCCGGACACAAGCTGTTCGGGCCGACCGGCATCGGGGTTCTGTACGGCAAAAGCGATCTGCTGGAAGCGGCCAGACCCTGGCAGGGCGGGGGAAACATGATCTCCGACGTGACCTTTGCGCGCACCGTCTACAAAAAGGCCCCGGAAAAATTCGAGGCCGGCACCGGCAACATAGCTGACGCCGTGGGCCTGGGGGCCGCCATAGATTATGTCTCGGCCATAGGCATGGACAACGTCGCCAGATACGAGCAGGAACTGCTGGCCTACGGCATCAGCGAGCTTGGGCGCATTCCCGGCTTGCGTCCGGTGGGCTCCGCCACGCGCCGGGCCGGCGTGCTCTCCTTTGTGCTGGACGGCCACAGCCCGGAAGAGGTGGGGCGGTATCTGAACGAGGCGGGGATAGCCGTGCGCGCCGGACATCATTGCGCCCAGCCAATCCTGCGCCATTTCGGCTATGAAGCGACCGTGCGCCCTTCCATCGCCTTCTACAACACGCCGGCTGAGATCGAACATCTCGCGCGCACCCTCCTGGCGCTTACGCGCTTGCCCTACATCTCCTCTACATATTGAGGACCTTGGCGTTGTGAACGGTGTTTTCGGGACCAGAGCAATTTCACTTTGAAATTGCTCTGGCTGCCGCGAGAGCGGACGCCCGCCGCGAAGGCGCAAGCGCAATTCATTTGCGCCGTTAAACACCGGAGCGGGGCTGAGAGGGCCGGGCGCAGCATTTCAAAGGTAAAATGCTATCGTGAATCCTTGGGAATCGTGTTGTAAAATACACCACATGGTGGTAGATTTTACACCATGAACAAGCGCACGATATATACACAGTTAATGGAAGCCTTGTCCGATACCCCCGTGGTCTTCCTCCGTGGGGCGCGGCAAACCGGCAAAACCACTCTGGTAAAGCAACTTGCCGGTGGATCTTCCGATGCGGAAAACAGTCGCCGGTATATCAGCCTCGACTCGGCCACGGCTTTGGCCGGAGCCCTGGAAGACCCCAGCGGTTTTTTGCGGGGGCTGAAAAAACCGGTAATCATAGATGAAGCGCAACGCGCTTCCGCCCTGATGCTGGCCATCAAGGAAGATGTGGATCGCGAGCGATATGCCGGGCGCTACCTGCTGACCGGCTCGGCCAATGTCCTGACCTTGCCGGGCATTGCGGATTCACTGGCCGGGCGCATGGAAGTGCTGACCTTGTATCCTCTTTCGCAGGGTGAAATAGCGGGAACGCGGGAAGATTTTATCCAGGCTCTGTTCCGGAAAGACTTCCCTGCAACGGCTACAGGCGGCGGCGACTCATCTAAAGAAGCGCTCATAGGAGCCATGACGCTGGGCGGTTATCCCGAAGCGCTCTTCAGGAGCAATCCCAAGCGCCGCGCAGCCTGGTTCAATTCCTACATCACCACGCTGGTGGAGCGGGACATCCGCGACATATCCAACATCCAGGACGTCAGTGGTCTGATCCGCCTGCTACGCCTGCTGGGAGCCCGTTCCGGAACGCTGCACAATCAGGCGGAGCTTTCCCGAAGCGCGGGCATGCCCGCCAGCACCCTCAGCCGCTATATTCCGCTCCTGGAAGCGCTGTTCCTGATCTGGTTCCTTCCGGCCTGGTCAAGCAACCTGAGCAAACGTCAGGTGAAATCACCCAAGCTGCACGTCATCGATTCCGGTATGGCCTGCCATCTCTGCGGCGCGGATGCGGAACGGCTGGCCGATGACCCGATCATGGCCGGGCGGCTCCTGGAATCCTTTGTGGCCGGAGAACTGTTGAAACAAAGCAGTTGGACGGAACATCCGGTGACGCTCTATCATTATCGCTCGCAAAGCGGCGAGGAAGCGGACGTGGTTCTGGAAGACCGGGCCGGACGTGTGGCCGCTGTGGAGGTGAAACTCGCCGCCAGTGTGTCTTCACACGACATCAAGGGACTGGCCTCACTGCGTGATGCGCTGGGCGGGCATTTTGTCCGGGGCGTAGTCGTATACGCCGGGCAGGAAATCATTCCCATGGGTGACAGGATTTTTGCGGCGCCGGTCAGGACGATGTTCGAAGGCGCCGCATGATCATTACATCTTGTGCCGATATCTGGCTGCAAGCCTCTGGGTAGCCCTTTCTGTGCGGAAGTCAAAAACCCGGGAGGAAGATCAGCAATTCTCATTTTAGGCGAGGTATACGCTATCATAGCTAAATATCATAATTTTTACGACTATGGATGTGGGGCTCCGGTTATGTTAGCTTTCATCAACATGTCCCAAGAGTTGAAAAGATGATAGGTTGTTACTGACCACATATGGATAAAGAGGCGAACGCGACTCTGCTGCTGGGCGCGTGCCTCATTCCACAATTTTTCAGCTACATCGCGCGCATTATGCATGGCAAATGCCAGAAGATTTAATATTTCACCTAGTTATTGTATATATATCTATACGTAGAATGCCACTCTCCACTTTTAAATAAATCCTTAGCCCATCACTTACTGTTGCATACCCTGTCGTCGCCTTTGCCTTTAAAATCCCCCCTCCCCCCGCCGATAACCTCCAGGCATTCATCCAAATGCCCTGCCAATGTCGAAAAATCCTGTTTTTGCAACATGGCCCTCTGCTTGATGGAATAAATCAGCCTGACCTTGAGCGAATTGCCGTTTATATTGGCCGCGTTCCCGAGGCTGACAAACTTGGCCCACCCGCTTCTTTGCCGGTGCATTACCCGCAGGTGCCCGTTATACACCGGCAGGGAACCGCCGATGCCGGAGCGCAGGTCGCGTTCGTAGTCGTCAAACTGCGAAGGCGAAAACATCAGGTTGAAGCCGCCGACAGAATCAAGATTTTCGCGTGTTATCAGATGGCAGCACCCGGTGACGTGAAGGCAGGGCCGCATATAGCCGAGCTCGCCGCGATCGGGGATTTGCCCATGGAAGTCGGTTATCTGGAAGGCCGCCTCCGGCATGTTTTCAGCTTGCGGCTCCAATGGGCGTTCCTCGTGCAGATCGGCACTCTGGATAATTTGCGGGGCCGCCATGTAGTTGACCCGGCAGCCGAAAATTCCGGCTTTCGGGAAGCATTGCCGGGCTTTGCCGAAATAGTTGAGCCACAGAGGCGGCACAACGGCATCATCATCCAGAAAGACCACCCAGTCCGCGCCGCAGACCTCCGGCGTGGAAATAAGCCAGTTACGAGCCGCCGGAGCGCCGATATTTATAGGCAGGGGAACCAGGCTCAGGCGGCCGCCGAGTTCCGCTTCCCAACGCTTGCAAACCGCAGCCGTATCGTCGGTACTGCCGTTGTCCAGCAGCAGAATGGGCACCTGTGGAGGAGTGGTAGCCGCCAGGCTGCCCAGAGTAATGTCCAGATCCGCAGCATTGTTCCAGGAATATAAAAGAACAACGCCGCTTCCGGCCGGCAGATCGCCCGGCAAATCGCGCTCCCGCAGAACATCGCTCAAGCGCAGGGCCAGAGTAAAATCCCAGGGTCGAGCAGCAAAGGCCTTTTGCCAAAGCTCAACGGCGCCGGAGCGATTGCCTGCACCGTAAAGGGCTTCGGCTTTTTTGATCATCAGGCCGGGGCTTTCAAACCTGACGGCGGCTTCGTCGTATTTTTCAAAAGCCTCTTGCCGGCGGTCCCCAGCCAGCAGCAAATCCCCCTGCAACACCAGACGCAAATACGGCGGCATCCCCTTTTGGCCGGCCAGGAAACCGGCAAACCAGTCCAAGCGGTTTTCCGCGTAAGCGAATTTGGAGGCAAACCC
>JAISZH010000035.1 GCA_031269345.1 Desulfovibrio sp.
CTTTTGTTTTGGACTCAATGAGCAGACTTGGGCCAGAAGAGTTGAAAAATTTTTCTTTTTCATGTTCACCTCTGACCGACCATCTACTACATTTCAATCATTAAAGCAACTAGAGCCAATAATTTCAATGTATCATCCGTACATGACGACACTCTCTAATTCGCCTGTTTGATGAGAAAGGCGGGAATATCCGCCATGTCGGAGTCATCCCCGTCAAAGATGAAGCTGTCTTCTCCCGGCGCATGCGCGTTCTGACGTTGCGCCTGCGGGGAGACGTTTCTGTGCCATGCGGGGGCGGAGCGGGCGTGGGGGGAGTCCTCCGGGGAGGATTCCCTGTTTATTCTGTCCAGTACGCGTTGCCTGAGCCTGGGGTCCACGCCCTCGTACATGTCCAGTTCGTTCCGGGCGGGGGAGACGGCCGGCTTGGGCGGCAGACCCGGTCTGCCGTTTCTGAAAAGCTGGGTGGAAGCGGTCTGGCCCACCTCCAGAATTTTTTCCTGAGTGCGGTCTATGCCGGTGGCGATAACCGTTATGCGCATCTCGTCCCCCATAGTCTCGTCAATGACCATGCCGAAGAAGACATAGGCCTGATCGTGGTGCGTGCCTTCGGTCACGATGTTCGCTGCCTCGGTCACCTCGTCAAGCTGGATGTTTTTGTCCGCGGTGACGTTCATCAGCACATGGCGCGCGCCGTCAATGGACACGTCTTCCAGCAGGGGGCTGGAAATGGCCTGCAGGGCGGCTTCCCTGGCCCTGGCTTCGCCTCTGGCGATGCCGGTGCCCATCATGGCCAGACCCGCGTCGCCCATGGCGGTCCTCACATCGGCAAAATCCAGGCTGATGTAGCCGGGCTTGGTGATCAGCTCGGAGATGCCCTTGACCGCATGAAAGAGCACATCGTCAACTTTTTTCAGCATTTCGATGAAGGTGGCGTTCCTGTGCGCGATGGTCGCCAGACGGTCGTTGGGGATGGTGATCAGGCTGTCCACATGCCGGCTGAATTCATCTATGCCCAGGCGGGCCGCCTCTCTGCGCGCCGGACCTTCCCAGAAGAAAGGTTTGGTGACCACGCCCACCGTGAGGATGCCCAGTTCCTTGGCGATGCGGGCTATTACCGGGGCGGCGCCGGTGCCGGTGCCTCCGCCCATGCCGGCGGTGATAAAGACCATGTTCGCGCCTTCAATGACCTGACGCACTTGCTCTTCACTTTCCATAGCCGCCTCGAAGCCCACCTTGGGGTTGCCGCCCGCCCCGAGCCCCTTGGTAAGCTTGGCGCCAAGCTGCACCTTGTGTTCGGCCAGAGACTGCTCCAGTACCTGGGCGTCCGTGTTGGCCACTATGAAGCTTACCCCGGAAAGCCCGGAGCTGATCATGTTGTTGACCGCGTTGCCGCCTCCTCCCCCCACGCCGATGACCTTAATCTTGGCCAGATCATTTTTGTTGATCACCAGATCTGAAAGTTCCATTTTGCCTCTCCTTGCCTTTGAGCCGGCCGGCGCCGGCCCTATGATTGGTGTCGCCTCACGCGATGACAGTCGTAACCCCGGGGGGTGCGCTCCGCCGCAGGCGGCATGGTACTGGCGCGCTGTAACATTTGAAATGCGTATCAAACAGCGTGCCGACCGCCGGGCTGACAAGCCCGACGCGCCGCCGCAGGCGGCGTGGGCACCGCAAAAACCGCGTTTTTTGCGGTGCGATCTTATCGCTTGAAACGAAGCGGATGCGTAGTTTTAAGCGATACATGGCACCAGTCTGCCGGAGATTTTTTCAGGTGATATCCCTGAAAAAGTCTCCGATAAATTTTATTCCCCGCGATAAGAAATTCTCGTTCCGGGCGCTTGATGCGCTCTCGGTTCTTTCGTTTTCCGCTCCGTAGCACATAAGGCCCACCGCCGTCGCATAGCGCGGGTCGTTCACCACGTCTATCAGACCTCCGACATTGCGCGGGTAGCCTATGCGCGTGGGCAGATTGAAAATTTGCTCGGCCAGTTCCTGGCAGCCGTCCAGCAGGGAGGTTCCGCCCGTGAGCACGACCCCGGCGCCGATCAGGTGCTTGCAGCCGGACTTGGTCAGCCCCTGTTCCACCCGATCCAGGATGTCTTCCAGGCGCGGCTGGCAAATCTCCGCGAGCAGGCGGCGCGAGAGACGGCGCGGTTCCCGCCCGCCCACGCTGGGCACGGCGATTATCTCGTCCGGGCTCACCAGATCCACCATGGCGCAGCCGTAGCGGGTCTTGATCTCTTCCGCGCTGTTCATGGGCGTGCGCAGGCCGATGTAAATGTCGTTGGTCAGCTTCTGTCCGCCTATGCCGATTACCCCGGTGTGCTTGATCGTATCGTTGGTGAAGATGGCGATGTCCGTCGTTCCGCCCCCTATGTCCACCAGGGCGACGCCGAGTTCGCGCTCCTCGTTCGTAAGCACCGCCTTGGCCGAAGCCAAAGATTCCAGCACGACCTCCACCACTCCCAGGTCACTGCGGTGGCAGGCCGCGATCACGTTCTGAACGCTGGATACCGCCCCGGTCACTATATGTACCTTTACGGCCAGACGTACCCCGGTCATCCCGAGGGGATCGCGTATGCCGTCCTGGTTGTCCACGCTGAATTCCTGGGGCAGTGTGTGGATCACCTCGCGATCCGCGGGAATGGCCACGGCCCCGGCGTGTTCCAGCACCCGGTCCACATCGCTCTGGCTGACCTCGCCGCCTTTCACGCCGCCTGACTCGCTTCCTTTCACGGCTATGGCCACAACTCCGTCGCTGTTGAACCCCTTGATATGGCTTCCGGCTATGCCGGCGTAAACGGAGCGTATAGAGCAGCCGGCCATCAGCTCGGCTTCTTCCACGGCCCTTTTTATGGATTTGGCAGTGCTGTCGATGTTGACCACGACCCCATCGCGCAGGCCGGTGGAAGGACAGGCGCCGACGCCGATGACGTCAGCCCCGCTTTCGCTGATTTCACCGACCACCGCGCAGATTTTGGTGGTGCCTATGTCCAGCCCTATGACCAGATTGTTCGCCTTTGCCATGTTATCTCCTCGCGCGTCATACCGGCGCATCCGCCCCGCCGGAACGCTTCTCCACCCATACGTTCGCGCCCTGGGCTCTGATTTCCCTGACCCTGGGCAATTCATCCCGGCGTTGCAGATCCGCGAGCACCAACCCCAACTTTTGCAGGTTGGCCGGCCAGTCCTCAAGGCCGATGGAAAACCGCAGATCCGAGCCCTCCGTGTAAATTTCCAGCCAGCGCGCCGCGGACAGGCGCAGCAGGGATATCTCACCCAGTCCGCGCAAAATCCGCGTCTGCTGCAACGCCTGCGTCACATCCGGCAAAAGCGCCGCCGAAGACCACGCCCCAGCCTCCACTTCCAGCGTCGGAAGCGAGGAAAACTTGCCGGGAATGACCGGGGCGATTATGCGCCCGGCGGCATCGGCGTAATACAGGCTTCCCTCGTGCAGTATCCAGAACGCCGGATGCTTCTCCCTGACGTTTATAACAAGCGTGCCGGGCAACACGCGCTTCACCGACACCTCCGCCACCCAGGGGTGGGCGGACAGCGCGCTCTCCACAGTATCTATGGACAAAGCCAGCGTATTTGCTCCTTCCAATAAATCGGCAATCTTTAGAATTTCTCTAGAGCTTATGCGCGAATTTCCGTGAATTTCAATAGTCTTCAGAGCGAAATATGTACCCATGGTCGTGCTCCGGTAGCCGTAGACCAGGGCGAGGGCAACGCCGGCGACCAGGAGGAGCATGATTAAGGAAAACCCCAGGGTGGAAAGGGTGGTCTTTATCCCGCTCCAGGGGAGGCTGACGTGGCGGGAACGGGGAGCCGGCTTCGGGGTTTTGCGGCGGTTTTCCCGCGGCTGTTTGTCCTTGAATCCCCTGTTCTGCCCCCTGTCGGGTCTGATCCGCCTTGCGCCCCGCGCCTGGCTTCTGTTTTTCAGGCCCATACGCGCACTTCCTTTTCCAGAAGCAGGCCGTACGTTTTTTCCACCGCGGCAACCGCTTCTTCCATGAGGTCTCTGGCTGCGGCATAAGACCCGTTTCCTTCATTGGTCAGGAAATTGGCGTGCAGGGTGGAGAAACGCATGCCGCCCGCGCCTTTGCCTTTCATGCCGGCCTGCTCCAGCAGGTATCCCGCCGGCTGGTCCGGCGAGGGGTTTTTGAACACGCAGCCGGCGCTTTTTGCGGCGAGCGGCTGACTGGATTTTTTTCTGGCGTAACAGGCGCGCATCTTCTCCCGCACTTCTTCCCGCCCTCTTTCCACAAGGGCGAAGGTCGCCGCAAGCACCAGCAGCCAGTCCCGGTTCTGCCCCCCTCCGTACGCGCCGCCGAAGGGCAGTCCGGCAAAACTTCCGTTCCGGTATGAAAAGACGGCTTTGTCCGCCTCGGTCTCCAGCATCCCGAAGCTGGGGGAAAAAAGCGTCAGGCTGTGCAGGAGGCTCCCGGTTTCCGTTCCGAAGGAACCCGCGTTCATGGCCACGGCCCCGCCCACGCTGCCCGGTATGCCCGCCAAACCTTCGAGGCCGCCGAGTCCGCGCGCGGCGGCCGCCCGCAGCAGGGCGGGCAGGGGCATGGAGGCTTCTGCTCTGACCAGAATTTTTTCGCCGGTTTTGCCGAACAGGGGTTCTTTCCGGCTCGGACGCAAGCTGACAAGCGTCAGGGGCAGGTCTTCGTCCGCCGCGATTATGTTGCTGCCCGCCCCGAACATGACCGGGGTCCCTCCCAGGGAGGAAAGCAGGGCCGGGAGCTTTTCGCAGGCCTGAACATCCTCCAGATGGACCTCGGCGAGCGCGCGTCCTCCGAGACCGATGCCGGTACGCTCTGAGAGCCTTGGTCCGGGTTTGACGCTGATTCCTTTCACCAAAATTTCCTTTGTGGGCTGATTCGGATTCCAATCAAGGGGATTCCCGCTTGGCGTTCGCCTCAGGGCATGGCCAGCCAGCGCGGCCCGATCCCGGTTATGCTGCCCGCCCCCAGGGTGAGCAGCGCGTCGCCTTCGCGCAGTTCAGCGTCGAGTTTCCGCAAAAGCTCGTCAAAGTCCTGGCAGTAGCATACCGATGCCCCGGTGGCCTGGGTTATGCCCCTGGCCAGCCCTTCCCCGGAAATCCCGGGCAGAGGGGTTTCCGAAGCCGCGTAGATCTCCGTCAGGAAAAGCTTGTCCGCCGGGGCGAAGACCTTGCAGAAATCGCCGAACAGGGCCTTGGTGCGCGTGAAGCGGTGCGGCTGGAAGGCCACGACCAGGCGGCGTCCGGGCAGGCAGTCTTTTGCCGCGGCAAGGGTGGCCGCGATCTCCGCCGGATGGTGCCCGTAGTCGTCCACCACGATGACCCCGCGCTTTTCCCCTTTCCATTCGAAGCGCCGGCCCACACCCCTGAATTTTCCGAGCGCGGCGGCGCATACGGAGAAGTCTATTTCCGCCTGCAGGGCCACGCCTATGGCGGCCAAGGCATTTAAGACATTGTGCCGCCCCGGCTGGGCGAGGTTCACCTTCCCGAGCCGCAGCCCCGTCAGACGGACGGTAAATTCGCTTTGTACGCCGCTGCTTTCGATCTCGGCGGTAAGATCGTTGCGGGCGTTGAACCCGTACGTGAGGGCCGGGCGGTTCACCCGGGTCAGGATGCGCCGCACCCCGGGGTCGTCGCCGCAGACCACGTTCAGGCCGTAAAAAGGCACCTTGTTCATAAAGCGCGCGAAGGCTTCGTCTATGTTGTCGCGGTTGTGGTAGAAATCGAGGTGATCCATGTCCACGTTGGTCACCACGTTCATGATCGGAAACAGGCAGAGGAATGAACCGTCGGATTCGTCGGCTTCGGCTATGAGAAATTCCCCTTCGCCAAGACGCGCGTTCGCCCCATAGGCGTTCAGGCGGCCGCCGATGATCACTGTGGGGTCAAGTCCGGCCTCGTCGAAAATCGCCGCCGTAAATGAGGTGGTGGTCGTTTTGCCGTGCGTTCCGGCTATGGCTATTCCCGTGCGCAGGCGCATGAGCTCTGCCAGCATCTCCGCGCGCGGGATGACGGGGATGCCGCGTTCGCGCGCCGCCGCTACTTCCGGGTTGTCGTCTCCCACCGCGGTGGACTTCACCAGCACATGCGGGGCGAGAAGGTTTTCCGCGTGGTGTCCGATGCCGATGCTCGCCCCCAGCTCGCGCAGGCGCTGTACGGCCGGTCCGTCGGAAAGGTCGGAGCCGTGCACGTCATAGCCCAGGTTGAGCAGCACCTCGGCGATCCCGCTCATTCCCGACCCGCCTATGCCCACCATATGCACGCATTTAACATTGCGCATCAGCCGCTCCTTGATTGTCCGGTTCCGGCGCGTCCGGGGAAATCATGCGCAGGGCCGCCTCCGCCAGGGAACGCGCCGCCAGGGGACGGGCCAGAGACAGAGCGGCTTCGGTCATGGAGCGCAGTTTTTTTCCATCTTGCAGCAGAGAAAGCAGGGCTGCGGACAACCTGTCCGGGGCTCCGGAAAAGACAGCCTGTTCCAGAACGCGGGCCGCCCCGGCCTTTTCCAGGGTCGCCGCGTTCAGGCGCTGGTGGTCGTTTGCGGCATGGGGATAAGGCACCAGCAGGGAGGGAAGCCCGGCCGCGCACAATTCGGCCAGGGTGGAGGCCCCGGCCCGGCACAATGCCAGGTCCGCCCAGGCGTATGCCGCCGCCATGTCGTCTATGAACGGCCGGATGTCCAGTTTTTCCGCGTCAAGGCCGAGGCAGGATTCGCGCACCCGCTCGCAGTCGTCCCGTCCGGTCTGTAAGACAATCTCAAGGCCCGCCTTGAGCAAATCCCCGGCGATGGCGATCATGGCGTTGTTTATGGCGCGCGCCCCCTGGCTGCCGCCCAGAACAAGCAGTCGGCAGCGGCTCCGCTCCTTTCCGGCTTCGCAGGTCCGGCGTTCCGCCCGTCCGTGCAGGGCGGCGATTTCCGGGCGCACCGGGTTGCCGGTGAGCACTGTCTTGCGCGCGTCGAAAAAACCTCCCGTGTCCGGAAGCGACAAAAACACCGTCCGCACCAGACGGGCGAGGATGCGGTTGCTCAGGCCCGGCAGGGAGTTCTGTTCGTGGATGGCGGCGGGCACGCCGCTTACAACCGCCGCCAGAACTCCGGCAAAGGCCGCGTAACCCCCGAAGCCGACCACCAGTCCGGGGCAAAAGCGCCGCATGTGCCTCAAGGCCAGTAAAAGCGAGCGGGCCATGTCCCAGGCGGCCGGGACGGCGGCCAAACCCCGGCCCAGAAAGCCGCGCGCCGGCAAGGACGCGAATTCCAGCCCGGCTTCGCGCGCCAGGCCGGCTTCCGGGCCCTGCCTGCCGCCCAGAAAGAGGATGCGGGCTTCGGGGCGCAGCCGGCGCATTTCGCCCGCCAGGGCCAGGGCGGGGAAAATGTGCCCGCCTGTTCCCCCTGTGGTCAGGATCATGCGCAGTTCCTTCATGTCTTCTCCATCGAGCGCGAGAGGTTGAGCAGAAGTCCCACGCAGAGGAAGCTGGCGACCATACTGCTGCCTCCGTAGCTGATAAAGGGCATGGGCACGCCCTTGGGCGGCACCAGACCCATGACCACGGCCAGATTGAGCATGCAGGACAGGGAGGGCACCAGGAGCAGCCCGAAGGCGGTGAGCCGGGCGCGTAAATCCGGCTGCCCCAGGGCGATGAGCATCCCGCGCCAGAAAAAACAGGCCAGAAGCAGAAAAATCAGGGAAATGCCGATAAAGCCCGCCTCTTCGCCCATTACCGCCATGATGAAATCGTTGTGGGCCTCGGGCAGATAAAAAAGCTTCTGTTTGCCGGCGCCGAGGCCCGCCCCGTAAATGCCGCCCGCCCCAAAGGCGTAAAAGGACTGCACCAGATGGTAGCCGGTGTCCGAGGCGTCGGCAAAGGGATCGAGGAAGGCCAGAAGCCGGCGCAGGCGGTAAGGCTCGGCGATCATCAGCATCCAGGCCCCTGCTCCGGCTATGACACCGGAACCGATCAGATAGATCAGGCGCGTCCCGCCCGCAAAGCACATGAAAAAAAGGAGTATGGCGCAAAAAGAGGCCCCGCCGAAGTCCGGCTGAAGCAGCAGAAGAGCGCCCATGGCTGCGGTGATAATAAAAGGCGGTAGCACGCCCTTGCTGAAAGTGCGCACTATGGACTGCTTGCTGCCCATAAACCACCCCAGGTACAACACCAGGGAGATTTTGGCGAACTCCATGGGCTGGACGCGCAACGGGCCCAAGGCCAGCCAGCGGTGCGCGCCTTTGGCGGCCGCCCCCAGAGGGCTTAAGCAAAGGGCAAGGAGGATAAAGCTCAGGAGCAGGGCCGGATAATGCAGATGAAAGACCACGGAGCGCGGCAGATAGGCGGTCACGGCCAGAACCAATCCTCCGATCAGGAAGAAAAGCGTCTGGCGCTTGAAAAAATAGTAGGTGTCGGCCTGGACGCGCTCCGCGGAAATGCCGCTGGCGGAAAAGACCATCATCAGACCGATAAAGGCCAGAACCATGGTCACGGCCAGAAGCCACCAGTCCGGACGCCCGACGCTGCCGGGCTGCGCGCTTTCCCCGGCAACGACGGGGAGGGAGACGGGTACGCAGGAGTTCACCAAAATTTCCTTTATGGTCTGAATCCTCTCCCTTCAGGGAGATTTCCGCTTGACGCCCGGTTTTGCCGGGCATGCATCCCCGGTAGCCCCTCCCTTCAGGGAGGGGGCAATCCACCCGACTCCAATCCGCCGGGACGGAGTCATCCGGCGGACGAATCCGGGCGCGGATTGAATCACGGTTTTTTCTCCATATCCTGGACCAGACGGCGAAAATGGTCGCCGCGCTCTTTATAGTTGCGGTAGAGATCATAGCTGGCCGTCGCCGGGGAGAGCAGAATCACCGCTCCCGGCCGCGCCTGTTCCCTGAGTCGCGCAAGCGCCCCGGGCAGTTCCGGATCCCAGGTCAGGGGGACTTCGGAGGCAAAAGCTGAGGCGAAGACTTCCCTGCTTTCCCCGAACAGAGCCACGGCTTTGACTTTTTCCCGCAGCAGGGGGAGCAGCGATTGCAGGTCGCCGCCTTTAAATCTGCCCCCGGCGAGCAGGAACACAGGCGCGTCAAAGCTTTCCAGGGCAGCGCGCAGGGCGTCCACGGTGGTGCTTTTGGAATCGTTGATGTAAAGCACCCCGTCTTTTTCCCCCAGGTTTTCCAGGCGGTGCGCCAGGGGCCGGAAAGCGGCGACGGCGCGGGCGGCGTCCGCTTCGCTGACGCCTTGGCAGCGCGCGGCCAGAAAAGCGGCTTCGGCGTTGGCGGCATTGTGCCGTCCGATCAGGTTGGCGCGCGGGAAGCGTTTTGTGGGAGCAATGATTTCCAGGCGCGCCGGAAAGCCGCGTTTTCTGTATTCATCCGCCAGCCCGGCAGGCAGAAGGGCGAGGTCTTTTTCCGTCTGTCCGGAGAAAATGCTGAATTTGGCCGTCCTGTATTCCTCCATGTCCCGGTGCTGGTCCAGGTGGTTGGCGGTCAGGTTGAGGATGCCGGCCACAGCGGGGCGGAGGCTTTGTATGCCCTGAAGCTGGAAACTTGACAGTTCCAGGACCAGAACGTCCGCTTCTTCCGGGGACAGGACATGGCCGCAGAGCGGCGCCCCGATGTTTCCGCCCAGAAAGACCTTGCGCCCAGCCGCTTCCAGCATGGCCGCGCTCAGGCTGGCTGTGGTGGTTTTGCCGCTGGTGCCGGTAAAGGCCAGGATCGGCGCGTGGACGTAGGGCAGGGCCAGTTCGATTTCCCCGATCAGGGGAGGGGATCCGGCTTGCGCCAGCAAGGCCAGCAGAGGTGTGTAAGGTACGCCTGGGCTTGCCACCACAAGGTCCGCTCCGGCAAAGTGGGAGGGAACATGTTCGCCCAAAACGAGATCCGCACCCGTTTCCCCAATTTGCTCAAGCGTTTCCGGGGGCAGGCAGGGGTTGCGGTCCAGCAGGCGGATGCGGGCGCCAAGGGCGCGCAGCAGGCGCGCGGCCGCGATCCCCGAGACGCCGGCGCCGACCACCGCAGCCAGACCACCGGCCAGGATCGGGGCTTTCATGCCCAAAGCGAGTTTCGGAGCCGTAGCCATTTTTAAATCGTCCTCTCTCACAATCTCCATGTCTAGCGCAGCTTCAAAACGGAAAGCGCGGCCAGAGCCAGCAGGGCTGAGGTTATCCAGAAGCGGATGATGATTTTGGATTCCGGCGTTCCGGAAAGCTCAAAATGGTGGTGCAGGGGGGCCATGCGCAGAATACGTTTGCCCCCGGTAAATTTGAACCAGCCCACTTGCAGGATGACTGAAAGGGTTTCGATGACAAAGAGTCCTCCGACTACAATCAGAAGCAGTTCCTGCTTGCAGAGAACGGAGAAAAAGCCCAGCACGCCCCCCAGAGAAAGCGATCCCACGTCACCCATGAACAACTGGGCCGGATAGGCGTTGAACCACAGAAAGCCTATCCCCGCGCCCACAAAGGCCCCGCAGAAGACCGTGGCCTCGCCCACGCCCGGCACATGCGCCACCTGCAGGTATGCGGACATGGGCGCGTTCCCGGCCACGTAAATGAAAACGGCGAAACACATGCCCGCGACCACGGTCGGACCTATGGCCAGTCCGTCCAATCCGTCCGTCAGGTTCACCCCGTTTGAGGAACCGACCATGATCAACACCGCGAAGGGCAGGTAGAAAAGGCCCAGGTCCGGCGTGAAGTTTTTGAAGAAAGGAACCGCCAGTTCCGTGGAAAAGGCTGGCAGGTTGACAAGCGCGAGCATGGCCAGGGAAGCGACCGCCGCCTGTCCGGCGAGCTTGGCGCGCACGCTTATGCCCCTGTTGGTCCTGCGCCGGATCTTCAGGTAATCGTCCACAAAGCCCACTGCCCCGAAGCCGAAAAAGACAAAGAGGCACAGCCATACGTAGGGATTGCCGAGGTCGCCCCAGAGCAGCACGCTGAACAGCAGGGAGAAGCCGATCAGAACGCCGCCCATGGTCGGTGTGCCGGCCTTGTCCTGGTGCGCGCGCACCTCTTCCAGTATATACTGGCCGTATTTGAGGCGCTTCAACTGTTCGATGAACCAGGGGCCTACCAGAATGCTTATGATCAGGGCGGTGAGCAGCGCCCAGACGGACCGGAAGGTGATGTACCGGAAGACGTTGAAAACGCTTATTTCCGAGCTCAGCGGATAAAGCAGATGATAAAACATGAGGGTCCTTTATCCGGATTGGTTTTTTGCGCGTCCTTCGGGGTCCGCGAGAAAAACTCGCAGGCTTTGCGCCGCCTCGTCAAGGCGGCAGGCGCGCGAGCCTTTGAAAAGAATGACCGCCCCCGGCGGCAGGGCGTCCCACTGTGCCCGGTCTGATCCGCAACCCGTGCGCAGGGGCTGCATATTGCCCCCGTACCCGCCTTTTTGCAGGCCGCGGCGCAGACTTTCCTCCTGCCCGCCTTTCCAGAAAATCAGTTCAGGCTCCGCCGCGGCCGCGAGTTCTCCCAGTCTTTCATGGGCGCTTGCGCTTTTCGCGCCCAGTTCCAGCATCTCTCCCAAAACCAGGACCAGGGGCAGCCCGGCTTCGCGCGCGACGTCCGCGGCGGCGCACAGCATGCGCTTTGCCGAGAGAGGATTGGAGTTGTAGCTGTCGTCGATCAGGGCGAAGGCGCCGTGCTGTTCAAGGGTAAAGCGTCCCGGAGGCGGGAGAGCGCGATTGAGCCCGCTTTTCACCCCGGCAAGCCCGATCCCCAGGCAGACGGCGGCCGCGGCGACAGCGGCGGCGTTTTCGGCCCCGTATGCGCCTGCGAAAGGCGCGTCCATCTCTTCTTCATCCCCGGCAATTCGCACCCGGTATCTGCCCCGCGCCGGCCCGGCCGCCCCGAGATATTCGGCGAAACAAAAGGCTTTTGGATCTTTTATGGAGAAAGTCCGGCATGTTATGTTGTTGTCCGCGAATGCCGGGCCGCGCGCCGCGCATTCGCGCCGGAGCTCCGGGTAATCGCAACTGACCACAGCCGTTCCGCCCGGCCGGATATAATCCAGGAGCAGACATTTCTGTGCGGCGACCCCGCCTTCGCCCAGTCCCTCCAGATGCCCGTCGCCCACGTTCAGGATAAGGGCCAGGTCCGGGCGGAGAATATCGGCCAGGGCCTCCATGTCGCCTGTCCTGCTTATGCCCGCTTCCATCACCCAGAAGCGGGCGTCCGCCGGGGCGTTGAGCAGGCTGAGGGGCAGGCCGACCTGATTGTTGAAGTTTCCGCGGCTGCGCTCCGTCCGCCCGCTTTTTTCAAGCGCCGAGAACAGGCCGTCCTTTACGGAAGTTTTGCCGGCCGTGCCGGTTATGCCCGCCACCCTGGCGCTCGCGCTTTGCCGATGGCAGGCGGCCAGGCGCATCAGGGCCGTTTCGACGTCCGGGGTCAGAAATACGGGCAAAAGACCTGTATCGTACCCGGCGGGTTTTTCCCGCGCCGCAAAGGGGTCGTGTTGCGCGACAACGGCGCAGGCCCCGGCCGAGACCGCGTCAAGGGCGAAAGCGTGGCCGTCCGCGTTTTTGCCTTTGAGGCAGAAAAAGATGTCCCCCGCCTTGACAAGGCGGCTGTCCACCGCGGCGCCGCTTGGGATGAGACCTGCCCAGGGGGCTGGGGCAAAATCCTGTCCATACGGCATAACCGCCTCGCAGCCCATGCCCGCCGCCGCTTCTTTAAGATTCAGCCTCATTGAGCCAGCTCCCGCAGCACCGTCTGATCTTGAAAGGGATGTTTCACCCCCCGGATCAGCTGGTATGATTCATGTCCCTTGCCGGCTGCAAGCAGGGCGTCTTCCCTGTTCAGAAGTTTCACCGCCAGGGCGAGCGCGGCGCGGCGGTCCGGCTCGCTTATGACCCTGGGGCATTTCGCCAGCCCGGGCAGCACGTCGTTCATGATAGCCAGGGGGTCCTCGTCGCGCGGGTTGTCCGAAGTGAGTACGGCCACATCGGAAAGTTCGGCCACGGCCGCGCCCATCAGCGGGCGTTTGCTCCGATCCCGGTTGCCGCCGCATCCGAAGACGGTGACGACGCGGGCGAAGCCGGCCGCGCGCAACGCTCCCAAGGCCTTGCTCAGGGCGTCCGGCGTATGGGCGTAGTCCACAAAGATGTTCAGCCCCGCACGGTTCGGGACGCGCTCCAGCCTGCCGGGCGCTCCGGCGAAGCCGGAAAGGGCGGCGAAATCTTCGGGCTTCAGGCCGAGAGCCAGCCCCAGGGCTTGGGCGCCGAGCAGGTTCATGGCGCTAAAGGTTCCCGTGAGGGGGGAGGCAAGTTCCCAGGATTGTCCGGCAAAGCGCATGGACAGTCTCAGGCCGTCCCGGCCCATTGACAGAACGCGGCCGCGAAGAGTTCTGTCCTCCGGACGCCCGCCTCGGACGCCAAGCCCGAAGCCGAGCGCGTCGGGAAGCGTCTTTAAGAGTCTCTGTCCGTAAGGATCGTCGGCGTTGATTACGCACGCCTTGTCCGCCAGAGGGAGGCCGCCCTGTTCCGGAGCCTGGAAAAGCGCGGCCTTGGTCTGGAAATAGTGCTCCATATCCGGATGATAGTCCAGATGGTCCTGAGTTATGTTGGTGAGCAGGGCGGCAAAGAAGTCAATCCCGGCGACCCGTTGCTGGTCTATGGCGTGCGAGGAGACTTCCATGAAGGCGTAGTCCGCGCCGGCTTCACGCATGCGCGCGAGC
Organism: Desulfovibrio sp.; assembly: GCA_031269345.1. GTDB lineage: Bacteria > Desulfobacterota > Desulfovibrionia > Desulfovibrionales > Desulfovibrionaceae > Frigididesulfovibrio. Next base: position 13,666 of record JAISZH010000035.1, read on the forward strand.
AGGGAATGCAGTTCCAGGCATCCGGGAGTGGTCAGGGAGGCTTCTTCCTCATAGCCCGGCCAGCGCCGGCTTATGGTGCCGATGACCCCGGTTTTGCATCCTTTGGCCTGGAAAATCTTCTCCAGCATGTACGTGGTGGTGGTTTTTCCGTTGGTGCCGGTTACGCCCGCGATTTTGAGGCCGCCCGCGCCGTGGAGCGCCCGGGCCAGGATGCCGAGGTCCTTGCGCGTATCTTCGCTTAAGACCAGGTCGCAGGCTGCGGCGGAAGCGGCCGGACCCTCGAGCAGAGGCAGAAAGGAGGGAGGGCAGACCAGGGCCGAGGGATTCGCTCTCAGGGCTTCCGTCAGAAATCCCGCGCCGTGTTCCTCCCGGTCCGGCGCGTTTTGTCCCGTGGGCAGGGCGGGGGGGAGCAGGACGAAGACGTCGCCGGGGTTCACCTTTCCGGAATGGACGGAGATCGGAATTTTTTGTCCCGCAACGCGCGCGCGCAGCTCTTCCAGGGGAATTTGCCGGATCATGAGCTTTTTTCCTCAAGCCAGATAATGCAGTTCTTGTCCGCGTCCGGCCAGGGGCTACCGGCTTCCGGGGCCTGGCGCACCACAAAGCCGCCTTTGCCTTTGATCATCGGGACTATGCCCCGGCCGGCAAAGACCTCCACCGCCCCGCGCAGACCCATCCCGACCACTTTCGGAACGAAGTCCACTCCGATCTGCCCGGCTTTGGCAAGGGGCGCGGCCTTGTCCGCTTTCGGAACGAAGTCCGCTCCGATCTGCCCGGCTTTGGCAAGGGGCGCGGCCTTGTCCGCCTTCCGGATACCGGCCTGTTCCGGGTTTCGGGCCGTGGTCCCGGGCCGATTTTTTGCCCCGGAGCGGGCTTGCGCCTTCTGCCGGCGTTCCGCTTCCTTGCGTACCATCTCCTGCACCACCGGGTCGTCGTTGTCCGGAAGAAGGCCGCCGTATGCCATGGCGCGCAGGGCCACATGGCGGAATACCGGCGCGGCCACTACCCCGCCGTACTGTGATTTGGAGGGTTCGTCCAGCAGGGTGCAGATCAGGTAGCGCGGGTTCTCTATGGGGATCATGCCCACAAAGGAGCCGACCCGTCCTTTGCCGTATTTGCCGGAGGCGTCCGCCTTCTGGGCGGTGCCCGTCTTGCCGCCGACCACCAGACCGGAAATGCGGGCCTGTTTGCCTGTGCCGCCTTCCTCCTCAACGACTTCGCGCAACATGCCGCGCAGTTCGTTCATGGTGGAGGGAGAGAAGATCGCGTCCCGAGGAGGGGAATCCTGGCTCGCGCCGGTTTCCAGAAGCAGGCGCAGGGGTTTCTTCACCCCGCCCCCGGCCAGGGTGAGGTAGGCCTGGGACATCTGGAGCAGGGTGGCGGAAAAGCTCTGCCCGAAGGAGGCGGTGGCGAGATCTATGGGCGCCCAGCGGTTCGCGGCGCGCAGGATGCCCCTGGCTTCGCCGGAAAGCGGCAGACCGGTGCGTTCTCCGAAACCCAGGCGCTTGAGGTAGGAATGATATTTGTCCGCGCCCAGCTTGAGGCCGATTTTTGCCGCGCCTATGTTGCTTGACACATGCAGGATTTTGTCCACGCTCAGGTTGGCGTAAGGGTGGGTGTCGTGCAGGGTGAACTGTCCGAGTTTCCACAAGCCCTTTTCGCAGTTGATGATCGTGGATCTCTGGACCACCTTTTCCTCAAGCGCGGCCGCGATCAGAAAGCTTTTCATGGTGGAGCCGTGTTCCAGCATGTCCACGGCCAGGCGGTTGCGCCGGTCCGGGGCGGGGGTGGCGGCGATGTTGTTGGGGTCGAAAAAGGGATACTGCGCCCAGGCCAGGATTTCCCCGCTCGGCACGTCCACGACTATGCAGCCGCCCCAGCGGGCGCCGAACTTCTCCACGTTCTCCGCCAGGGATTCTTCCGCAAAGAACTGGATGTTGGTGTCTATGCTCAGGCGCACGTCCTTGCCGCGCAGGTCCACAAAGGTGCCGGAGCCGGGGGGCATGAGCCGTCTGCCTGATGCGTCGCGCTCCACCACGCGGTGGATCGTCCGCCCGGCGAGATCGTTTTCCAGGGATTTTTCCAGGCCCTCTATGCCTTTGTCGTCTATGTTCACATAGCCGAGAAGCTGCCCGGCCACATGCTTGTAAGGGTAAACCCTTTCCGATTCCGTGTCCGTGTATACGCCGGGGAGTTTAAGCGCCCGCACCTTCTCGGCGCTTTGAAAGTCGGCCTTGCGTTTGATCCAGACGAACTGCCGGTCCGCGCTGATGATTTGCAGGATTTTCTCGCTCTTCATGCCCAGGGCCTCGGCCAGTTTCGCGGCCGTCTCCTCCTTGTCGCGCAGATGGGAGGGGTTGGCCCAGACGGAGTCGCATTCCAGGCTCATGGCCAGGACGTTGCCGTTGCGATCCGTTATGTTGCCCCGCGTTCCCTGCACCACCTCCCTGGTCATGTGCTGTTTTCTGGCCTTGTCCGCGTACTCCGGGCCCTTGACGATCTGCAGGTAATAGGCGCGGCACCACAGGCCGCCCCAGATCAGGGCGAAGAGCGAGGCGATGAGCCAGAGGCGGATGCGCCCCCAGTCCAGGTCGGGGAGAAGTTTTTTCCTGACCGTGGCCGGCCTGGAACGGATTGCGCCTGCCCCTGGGGCCTTTCTCCCCCCGGAGGCGCGGGGAAGCGTGCCCTCGCGTCCGGCGCGCGCGCTTTTCCTGCCCCAACCGGGGGAAGAACTCAATTCTCTGCGGTATCCGAACACGCTTATTCCTTTTTCAGTTCTCCGTCCGGAGGTTTTGCCTCAAGCCTGCGTACCTGGCCCGGCTTGGCGGGCATCAATCCGTATGCCTCCGCCTTTTTCCCCAGTTCATGAGGGGAAAGAAGATATTCCCTTTCCGCGTTCAGTTTGGCGTTCATGTCTAAGGCCTGTTCAAATTCGCTCTGCAAATTTCTGAGGCGATAGGAGAGCTTGGTCCGCTCTATGTTCATCCACACCAGGGACAAGGCCAGAGCCGCCAGGAAGGCCACGGATAACACCATGGACAGAACCAGGCTGCGGGGCGTTTCCTCCGCCTCCGGGCGCTCGCGCGTCTCAGCCATGGATAAACCTTTCCGCCGCCCTTAATTTCGCGCTGCGCGCCCTCGGATTTGCCGCCGTTTCATGCGCCTGCGGGCGGATGGGCTTTGTCGTCAGCACTTTGAGCCGGGCCTTGTGCCCGCACCGGCAGACGGCTGCATGGGCCGGGCAGAGGCAGTCTTTGGCCTCTTCCCGGAAGAGGCGTTTGACGGCGCGGTCTTCCAGAGAGTGAAAGGCTATGGTCAGCACGCGTCCTCCCGGGCGCAGCAGACCGGCGATTTTGCGTAAAAAAGTTTCAAGCTCTCCCATTTCGTCGTTTACGGCCATGCGCAGAGCCTGGAAGGTGCGCGTGGCCGGGTGGTTGCGCGCCGTCGCCCGGCGCCGCGCCGGATAGGCCGTTTCCACGATGCGCGCCAGCTCCCGGGTGCTTTCTATGCGCTTCAGTCCTCTTTGCCTGACTATGGCCCCGGCGATGCGCCCGGCCAGGGGTTCTTCCCCCAGGGTGCGGAGGATGTCATGCAGCTTTTGCGCGGAGGCGGTGTTCACAAGGTCTGCGGCGTTTTTTTCCTGCCTCTGATCCATGCGCATATCCAGAGGCCCGTCCCAGGAAAAGCTGAAGCCGCGCTCCGCGCGATCGAACTGCGGTGAGGACGCCCCCAGGTCAGCCAGGACAAAATCCGGACCAGTCCAGCCAAGCTCTTGCATGGCGAGATCGCATTCCGAAAAAGGGCGGTTTTGGACGCGCACCCTGGGGCCGAAGGGAGCCAGACGTTGAACGGCCAGTTCAAGGGAGGATGCGTCGCGGTCCATCCCCAGGACTTCCGTATCCCGGATGCCGGCGGCCTCCGCCTTGCGCAGGAGGTGTTCCGTGTGCCCGCCCAGGCCGAGAGTGGCGTCAAGGCAGCGCAGGCCGGGTCTGGGATCGAAAAAGCCCAGCACCTCCGCAAGCAGCACGGGAGTGTGCATACCGGCTATGGGCGCCGGAGCGGGATCTCTTGTCTCAGGCATATGTTCCGCCGCATCCATGCTCCGCTCCCGGATGTATCCCTGAGCCGACGCCGGGCCACATGCAGGGGAATAGTTCCCGCAAGGGCATGCGGGCAGGCGCGCGGACTCATGCCAAGTTGCATTCAAACGAGTTTGAATGCGGGACGCCGAAGTTTTTGAAAAACAGGAAAAGCCCGATTTTTCAAAAACTTGGTGGCGGCGGCTTCGCCTCCGCCATCCCAATTCGCTTTCTATCGAAAGCAAATTGGTATCAGAATACGAAATCAATGCCCCGGCCCGCGATTTCCTCGGCTATGCCGGAGTAGTCGCGATCCAGATGGGCGTTTAAGCGGGACGGTTCCCAGATCTCGAAACGTCTGCCCTGTCCCACCAGGGTCGCTTCATTTTCTATGCGCGCGTATTTCAACAGCTCACTTGAGAGGAGAATCCTTCCCTGGGCGTCCATGCGCACGTCCCAGGCCTTGCCGGCGACCTGGCGGCGGAAGGCGCGGAAGGTTTCGGATCCTCCGGTGACGCTGTGTATTTTTTCCTCGAACACTTCCCAGTCCGGTTTGGGGAAAGCCACTATGCAGTCGTCGTAAGCCGTCAGCACCAGAGAACCGTCCGGACTGCGCGAGAACAGTATCTCCCTGAATCCGGGGGGAAGCATGACGCGTCCCTTGGGGTCAAGGTTGCGCTGGATGCTGCCGCGAAAATTCATCAAACCTTCCTTTATGGTCTGAAACCTCTCCCTTCAGGGAGATGCCGGCTTGACGCCCGGCTATGTCGGGCATACCATCCCGGTAACCCATCCCTTCAGGGAGGGGGCAATCCACCCGGCTCCTATCCGCCGGGACGGAGTCAGTCGGCGGATGGAGCCGGGTGTGGATTGAAACATAATTCTCCCGCTGGTGTCATGTCACGCCTGTACTGTCGTAACAGGCGTGAGGATCGCAAAGCAAAAAACGCGGTTTTTGCTTTGCCAGGGCCGCCTGCGGCGGCGCGCGCCCCCTTGCGGGGTTGCGGCTGGTGCCGCGTGACGCGACACCAGTTTGCCTTTGCCAGGTTCAGCCTGGGCCTGTTCCGCCACTATTTCCCACTTTTTCCCACTTTTTCCCACTAATCAACTATTAGTGTCTCTGTGTCAAGGCAAAATTTGCGGATC
>JAISZH010000046.1 GCA_031269345.1 Desulfovibrio sp.
AAAGTCATATTCTTCACGCATGGCTATTTCCTTCTTTCATAGGTTTCCGATTCGTTCTTTGTGGCTTTCCGGGCTGATATGATCCTGATTTGCCCATCGTCCTCCCGATAGCAGTGACAAACCGTCAGAACGCGAAGTGCCGAACTCAATCCAAGCAGCAGGAATCTGTCTTCATCTTCCGAATGGTCAGGATCGTATATTCTCAGCGCGTTGCGATCCTCAAAGACCGTTCGTGCCTCTTCAAAGGCAACGCCGTGCTTCCGCCGGTTGGCAATCGCCTTTTCCTGATTCCAGGTAAATTTCAAAACTTCCTTCATGGTCTTGAGCAATTAACGCTTGAAACAGTTCGCTCACGGCGGGCAAAGCTCGCCGTTCAGTAAGCATCTCAAGCGTAAACGCTATAAGAGGTATCTCTTCAGGATTGAAACAAGCCTGCCTCTTTGTATGCCTATAATATTTACAGCGTAAATTTTTGTCAATATTTTTTCTACATAAAATCCCCTTTCCGACTGCCATCCGTCATCGTATGGCAAAAACAAAGGGGATCAGCACGACCGTATTCACGGCCCGGCCCTTGATCTCGCCGGGGATGAAGCGCGTCCTGCGCGCGGCCTCCAGGGCGGCCTCCTCGAAATACCCGGCGGGCTCGGCCCTGTGGATCACGCAATCTCTGGGGTTGCCCGAGGCGTCCACGATCAGGCGGACCTCCACCCTCCCCCGCACCTGCTGCCGCCTGGCCCTTTCCGGGTATTCCGGCAGAACCCGGCGGGAAATGACCGGGCGTCGGTCAACCGCGTCCGCGTCATAGGCCGCAACACCCCCGAACAGGGCGGACGATCCCGCCGATCCCCCGGTCCCGGCGGCCGGGGCGGACGATGGGGGCGCAACCGGCGCTGCCGCTTCAGGTCTTGCCGCGGCTCTGTTTTTTGCCTTCTTTCTTTCCCGCTTCTCCGTTGCCGGCTTGTCCGCGTGGGTTTGCAAAGCGATGACGAGGTCCGGAACGGACGGTTCAGGAACCTCCGCTTCCTGGACCGGGGGTTCCGGGACAGGCGTTTCCTGCGTCGGGGGTTCGGGGGCGGGCGTTTCCCGGGCGGGAGGTTCGGGGGCGGGAGCTTCTTCCCGCGCGGAAGCGGCTTCCGGGGGCGCGCCGGGCACACCCGAAACGGCCGGGAAGGCCGAAAGGGCGACGCGGTACACCTTTTCCGGCGGCGTCCGCCCACCGGGCAGGAGCAGCAGGGCGACCAGGCATGCGTGCAGCAGGGCGGAAACGCAAACATGCGAAAAGCGCATTGTCGTGCCGCCGATGACCCCGCCGTCCATGCCCCGCTCCGGAATTTTACGGTATCTGGATTTCGGACAAAAATTGCGTCCTGCAATTTTTGTCCGTCGGCTGCGGCGGGAGCGTGGTCCCGCCTTGCCGCTCGAAATGCTTTGCATTTCGGCGTGACATCCTGTCACGCTATTCCATTCCCCGGATAAAAATTATGGCCGATTTTTATCTGGAATTTGAATTATTCGAAATCAATTTTCATTATCATATAGCCGCGCCGCAGGCAAGAAAATCGCCGCAGGCGGGCAAATCCCCGCCGGTTGATCTGAGCTTCCTTTACGGTTTGAGACACCGCCCTCCAGGCCGGATAGCCCGACCCCGCCCTGAAGGGCGGGGTATCCGTACGGGCGGAAGCTTGGGTGGGGTCCAAACCCCGCACAAGCACAAAACGCATGGTCTGAAGGCCCATGCTGCCTCCTTGGCTTTTTGTCAACAGGCTCCGGGCATTTTCCTTTTTGGGGAAACTATCATGCAGGCAATCAAAATCAAGGCGGAAAACAGCACTATCGCCGCCCCGGCGGGCAGGGCGAAATGAAAGGAGAACCAGAGGCCGCAAGCCGCGGAGACAGCCCCGAAGGCGGCCGAAAGGATGAACATCAGGCGCAGGCTGTACGTGATTTGCAAGGCCGCGGCCGCCGGGGTGACGATGAGGGAAAAAATCAGAAGACCGCCTATGGCTTTCAGGGCGCAGGCGACGACCAGCCCCAGAAGCGCGAGGCAGGCGCGGCGGATTTGCCGCACCGGGACGCCGCTGGCCAAAGCCGCCTGGCTGTGCCCGATGATGGCCTGTATCTCCTTGAAGAAGCAGAAGATGAACAGGAAGAGCGCGCAGGCGGCGGCGCCCATCAGGGCCAGATCGAGGGTGGTCACGGTCAGCAGGCTGCCCCAGATCAGGCTCAGGCCCTCAATTCTCGCGCCGGGCAGCAGACCCAGGGCCAGCATGGCGAGGCTCATGACCACCGAAAAAATGACCCCCATGGCCGTGTCCAGGCTGAAGCCGGGGCGCTCGGCCAGAGGGCCGGAGAGCGAGGCCGCGCCCAGTCCGGCGGCAAGGCCCCCGGCCAGCGGCGGAAAACCAAGCCAGAGGCCGATCAGCGCCCCGGCGAAGGCGGCGTGGGAAATGCACATGCCCACGAGACTCATGCGCCACAGGACTACGAACACGCCCATGGCCCCGCAGACGCTCCCGCCCAGCACGCCCATCAAAAGCGCCCGGCGCAGAAATTCATAACTCAGGAAAGATTCCATGCCTGCCTTTATAGCCTTTACGCTTGAGACGCCTGCTTAACGGCGGGCTTTGCCCGCGTTAAGCGAACCGTTTCAGGCGCTAACCGCACCAGTGCCATGTAGCGCTTAAAACTACACATTCGCTTCGTTTTAGGCGATAAGATCGCACGGCGCTAACGCGGTTTTTTGCCGTGCCCACGCCGCCCGCGGCGGCGCGCGCGCCCTCTTGCGGGGTTGCGACCGGCGCCGCGTGACGCGACACTAGAAAAAGACCGCCCGGCGGCCCCGGCATTCGGCGATCTCCACAGGCACGTTGTAGAGGGTTCCCAAAAGTTCCGCGTCCGCTGCCTCTTGCGCCGGGCCGGCCCAGATAAGGCGTCCCTCCTTGAGCATGGCCACCTGCCGGGCCAGACTGAAGACCGCGTTCAAATCGTGCGTGACCATGAAGACCGTGAGCCTGAATTGCCGCTGAAGCGCGGATACGCTGTCCAGTATTTCCCTTTGCGCCTGCCGGTCAAGAGAGGCGGTGGGTTCGTCGAGCAGCAGAAACTCTGGTTCTTGGGCGAGCGCCCGCGCCAGAGCCACGCGCTGGCGCTCCCCCCCGGAGAGGTGGCCGACCGGGCGCTTTGCCAGACCGGAGAGGCCGACCGCCTCCAGGGCGTTTCGCGCCAGATTTTTTTCCTTTTCCCCCGGCCTTTTGAAAAGCCCGAGGCCCCCGTAAGTGCCGGAGAGCACGGATTCAAAAACGCTCAAGGGCATCCTGGGATCGATATCCGCGGCCTGAAAGACGTGGCCTATTTCCCGGCGCGCCAGCGGAGCGGTTTTCGGGGTCACCTCCACCCCCTTGTACGTCGCCTTTCCGGACCCGGCCCGGGTCAGGCCGTTGAACAGGCCGAGCAGAGTGGATTTCCCGGCCCCGTTCGGTCCGATCAGGGTCCAGAAATCGCCGGTATCCACGCTCAGGGTCACTTTATCCAGGATGCGGCGGGCTCCGAAGGCGACGCTCACTTCTTCCAGAGCGGCCAGGGACATGCGGTTCAGCCGCCCAGCCGGATCAGCCGCTCCACGTTGCCGCGCAGGAGCGTGAAATAATCCGGCGCGTCCTCTGAGGAACCGGGAAAGTTCGAAAGCACCAGATGCGGCACTTTCAATTCCAGGGCCAGAGGCAGCCCGGCAACGGCTCCGCTCTGGTAATTGTCCACAACCCCGGCGACCGGCCGCCCGCGCAGCTTGTCGATCAACATGGCCACGTCCTTCGGGGTCATATCCTCGGCCCGGTTGTACGACTCCAGAATCTCCAGGCCGGCCCAGCGGAGAAATTCGGCCTGCATGCCGGCGCAGACGACGGCCCTTCCCCGGACGGCCGCCAGTTTTTCCGCGCATTCCGCGCCCGCCTGATCGATTTTGCCAAGGCGCGCTTTCGCCCGTTCGCCTATAAGCGCAGAAAGCTCCGGACGGGCGGCTTGCAGGGCCGCGGCGATATCTTTCACGGCCTGCTTCTGAACCTCCGGAACGAGCCAGTTGCCTTTGGAGCCGAAAACGACGAGACGCCCGCTCCGGACGGATTGCAGCATGCCCGCAAGCTGGGGCGAGTTTTGCTGGAAGGAATGGACCAGGAACAGGTCCGCCCCGGCCGCGAAAACGAAATCCGAGGTTTTCAGCGCGTCGTGTCCGGGGCAGGAGGAGCCGGGCACGAGGACTATGGTCTGCGCCCGGCCTCCGGTGAGGTCTTGCGCTATATCGTCGATCAGCGAGGTTCCGGCCACGATTTTCAAAGGCTCCGCCCCGGCCTGAAAGGCCGGGAGCATGACGCACAGGGCGATGAGGAGCAGGGTTTTACGATGCGGAATCATTGTTCACTCCCTGGTGAGATGTCACGCCTGCACTGTCGTAACAGGCGTGAAGATCTCAAAGCAAAAGACACGGTTTTGCTTTGCTCACGCCGCCCGCGGCGGCGCGCACCCCCTTGCGGGGTTGCGGCTATTGTCGCGTGACGCGACACTAAGGCTTGAAGGCGGAAAAAACATAGCGGTCTTCCTCGTCGATCAGGGTGAGACGGGAAAACCCGGCTTCCGAGAACATGGCCAGCATACCCTGCGCATCCGGCATACAGTCGCCGTGCACGGCGAAATGGCCTTCGTGATGCCGCCTGATCATCTCGCTCCCCGCCAGATGCAGCACGCAAGCGCGGCCGCCCGCCTTCAGCACCCGGAAAAATTCGCGGGCGACGGCGGGATGGTCGCTGAAATGGGGAAAGGCGGAAAAGCAGAGCACAAGGTCCACATAGGAGTCGATCAGGGGGATCTCCTCGGCGCGGGCGAAGACGGCCAGGGCGGCGGGGTCCTTGGCCGCCACGCCCTCAAGCATGGAGGCGGAGGCGTCCAGGGCCAGCAGCCGCGCTTCAGGACCGGAAATTCCGCGCAAAACCGGGAGGATCACCCCCCGTCCGCAACCCGCGTCCAGAATGGTCAGGCCGGGGGCTATGCCCAGCCCCGCGATCAACTCTTCCGTCCGGGCCATGATCTCCGGGGGATAATTGCGCTCCTCCCAGCCTGCGGCCGCCTCGTCGAAAAACCGGCAGCGGCGGCGGTCGCGTTCGGATTCGGAAAACACCTGTTCTCCTCCTTGTTAAAACCTTTTTAAGGAAACGCTCAAAACCTCAGTTCAAGGCCGACCATGTACGTCGTGCCGGGCATGTCGTAGGCGGCGCTGTTTGTGCCTGTTATTTCCTTGGCGTAGGCATAGTCCGAATCCAGGATATTGTCCACGGCGACAAAAATGCGCCCTTCTTTGAGATGTATGGGATCATAGGCGAACTTCCAGTCCAGGCGCAGGTTGACCAGATCTATGTCTTTCAGCTTGTTGGCGTCGCTCATCGCCGCGAAGTTGCTCGCGGGCCTGCCGGTCCCCGACGAGGAGGTCCCCCTGCCCGAGGTGCCGACATACACGCCCTGCAGGTGCTGGTAATCGCCGCTCAAGCTGAAGTGTTCGAGAAAGTCCCACTTGAACCCGGCCTGGAAGGTAAAGGTCGGGGTGTAGGGCATCTTGTTTCTCATGATCCCGTCCTCGCCCACGGCTTTGGCTTTCAGCCAGGTGGCCCCGGCGAAAAATTCCAGGTCCTCGATCGGGGTCAGGGAACCCGCCAGTTCCACGCCGCGGATCCTGTACCTGGCGGTCGTGGAATTGAAAAGAGACGCGTCCGGGATGTTTCCCGGCCCCATGTAAGCCCTGGTCCTGTCCCTGCCGGAGTCATAAAACCAGGTCCCGCTTACGCTGGCAAGCCCTTCCCAGGAGTGGCTCAGGGCGATTTCGTAATGATCCACTATCTCCGGCTTGATCTTCTTTGTATCCAGACCGGCGGGCAAGGAGGTATTTTGGAGAAATCCCTGCAGGACGACCGGACTGGGATAGTTCACCCCGCGCGCGTAGTTGAAGCTCAGATCGGTGCCGCCGTAGCCGAAAACCAGCCCGGCCTGCGGGGAGAGCTTGTTTTCAAAGACATTGTTCCGGTAGTAGCGCAGGCCGGCGGACGGGATGAAGTGCAGGCCTTCCCTGTCGCCGAACAACTGGCTGAAGGCCAGATAGGGCGAAAACACGGTCTGGTCCGGAAAATCCCATGTCGACAGCGTCCCTCCCGTAAAAGCATATTGCCGGTTGGTCAGAACCATCCGGTCCAGGTCGAAACCGGCCGTAAACTCCCCGCCTTCCCAGAGGGAAAAAGTCTCGCGCGCCCGCAGTCCGTAGGCTTCGACGGACTGTTTGGATTTGCGGGTGTTGTTGCTTTCGCCGATCAGCCAGAATTCGGTGTTGTTGTAATAGCCTTTGACATAACCGGAGGCCTTGTCGAAACGGTTGGACAGGGTCAGGGTGCTGAATCCGGTTTCGGTGTCGAAACGGCGCGGGGCGGCCCTTGCCCCGGTGAGCGGGTTGTCCGGGGCTTCGGTGCGGGCGTTGACGTAATTGCCGAGGAGCCTGAGTTCAAGGTGTTCCCCCATCTGGGCGCCGACGTTCATGTAATAGCTGTCCTGCCAGCCGCTGGAATGGGGGACGTGCCCGTCGGTGGAGACGCGGCTCTGGGCCGCGTAGATGTCGAACATGTCCTTTTTCATGCCCAGGCCCACGTTTTCCGCGAAGGTGCCGTAGCTCCCCCCCTGGATGCCGAATCTGGCCTCAAAGCCTTCCTCCGTCATGTGCCTGGGGACGAAATTCACCATGCCGTAGCCGGTGCCGAAGCGCGAGGGCTGGGGGTACTTGTAGATCTCCATGCCGCCCAGGGCGTAGACCGGGATGCCGTCGGCCAGGGCCTGGCCGTAAAGCAGTCCGCTTCTCGGCACGTCGTCGAAGAAGATGCTCAGGTCCGGGCTGGGGTGTCCCGCGCCCCGCCCGCGTATGTAAAGGCTGTGGCTGGTCTGGCCGCCGATGATGTTCTTTTTCTGATACATAACCCCCGGCACGTTGCGCAGGGCGTCGTAAAAATCCAGCGAGCCCTGGCGCCGGATCTGCTCTTCCGTGACCACGTTGAACTGGGTGCCGAAGCGCGTCGTGACCGGCGTGACCGGAGGCTGATCGGCCACTCCGTAGACGGTGACCGCAGGCAGGGTGAAGGCGCTCGCGGAGCCTTGAGTGAGCCCCCCCGTCCGGGCGGCAGGTTCCTTTCCGGCCGCCGCCTGCGCGCTTTGCCCGGCCGCCGCCTGCGCGCCGCTCGCGCCGGGGTCTTCACCCCGCGCCGGAGAACTCACAAGCGTCAAACAGATAAACGCCGCAATCACCGCGTGGGTGAAGCCGTGTGTGAAGTCACGCATTTGATCCTCCCCGATTGAGTGCTACGATTTTTTTATTCATAATACGCACGCAAAAACATTGCAAGCCGCCCTTTCACGATTTCCCGCGCGCGCGAGTTTTTATATTTAATTTCAAGTAGTTAACCTGCAATATAATTTTCCGGCAATTCGCGGCAAGGATGTGTGACAATGACATTGACAATCAGTTTCATTCAGGCTAATTCATTTCGCGTACACGATTTTGAAATTCAAATTCACATATTTATGAGGTATGCCTGATGCTGAGCCTGCCCGCAGGCCACGGGGATCCCCCGCCTCCCGGCCTCTCCGCCGAAACCCGCCCAAGCCCGCACGCGCCGTCTTCGCCCAAAGCGCGCCCGCGCGGCCTGAACATCCTTTCGCTCAACCCGGCGCGCGCGCACGGAAACCATTTCGCCAGGATCACCGGCGACCCCCTGTCCGGGGCCTTTTCCAGCAAGACCGCCGTTCACGCTGGCATGGGCGGGCGTCCCGTGCCGCAAGGCGAAATTCCGGCCGCGCTGGAAAAGTTGCGGAACACGCCGCGTCGCGGCGCGGCCGCCGCCTATGTGCATGTGCCCTATTGCGAAACCCGCTGTACATACTGCGGCTTTTTCGGGGGCAAATACACCCCGGAGGCCGGGGCCGCCTATGTGCGGACCCTCACGGGAGAGATTGAATCCGAGTCCCCTCTTCCGTGCGTCGCTTCATCGCCCGTCAACGCCCTGTATATAGGCGGGGGGACACCCACGGCCCTGGAGGCGAAGGATCTGGCCGCCCTGCTGCGCGCCCTGCGCTCGGCCCTGCCCCTGGCCAATGACTGTGAAATCACCGTGGAAGGCCGCCTGCACAGTTTCGGCGAGGACAAAATAGAGGCATGTCTCAGGGAGGGCGTCAACCGTTTTTCCCTGGGCGTGCAAAGTTTCAACACGGAACTCAGGCGCGGCCTGGGCCGGCTGTCTTCGCGCGAGGAAATCATCGGAAGGCTGCGCGCTCTGGCCGCGTACAATCAGGCGGCCATCGTCCTGGACCTGATATACGGGCTGCCCGGCCAGACCCTGAAAGACTGGGAAGAGGAACTGCGCACCTTTCTGGAACTCCCCCTGGACGGGGTGGACCTGTATCAACTGAACATCTTTCCCGGCAGCCTCCTGGCAAAAGGCGTTGAGGCCGGGAAAATTCCTCCTCCGGCCCCGCTTGCCGAACAGGGGAAATTTTTCGCCCTGGGCGTTTCCCTGCTCCAGGGCGCCCGTTGCCGCCGCATTTCCATGAGTCATTGGAACTGTACCGCGCGCGAGCGCAATCTTTACAACCCCCTCGCCAAAAGCCGGGCCGACTGTCTGCATTACGGCGCGGGGGCGGGAGGTTTTCTGCAGGGTTGGTTCATGTACAACCACTCCAACGTGGAAAGCTATTCCGCCAAACGCGCGCGCGGGGAAAAACCGGTAGCCGCCCTGGCGGCCCCGCCGGACAATTTGCCGCTCATGCGCCTTATTCTGGAACAGATGGAGCAATGCCGCCTGAACCTCGATATGGTCGGCGAAACACTCTCCCGGCTTTTCGGCGCGGAGGCTGACGAGGCGCGCGCCCTGTACGCCCCCCTGCTGGAGAACTGGGAGGAAGCCGGACTGATCGCCAGGGACGGCCCCTGGATGGAACTGACCCTCGCCGGACAATTCTGGCAGGTCAACATCACCCAGGCGTTCCTGGAGCGCCTTACCGACATATGCGTTAAAAAGTAAATTTTTTAACGCGGGATCGTCAGCCGAAAACGTGGTTTTCGGCTGCCAGGAGCATTTCACGCTTGAAATGCTCCGCAAGGATTTGCGGGCAAATCCCTGCCGCGAAACAGGAGCGGGCGGGCTTTGCCCGCCGTAAGCGAACTGTTTCAAGCGTCAATTGCGCTGACGCCGCTTCGCGGCGATGACGGCCCTGCGGCCGATATTTACCGGTTTCTGCGAAAATCAGTAATTTCATATGTTAACGCGCTCCTCAGCATGCTCCCGAAGTTGAACGTCCCAGCCCGGCCCAGCGGCCGGAAAAAAGGAGTGAACGAATGACCAGGAACGCGCCGGCCACCGGCATCGACCAATTTCTGAATCGCGCCCCGCGATTTGTGTTCGCGTTTTTCGTTGCGGCCTTGTTCCTGTGCGGGGTGGGGGTAAATCCCGCTCTGGCGGCGGATTCTCCGGCGTCTCCCGGCAAAGCCGCCGCCCGGACGCGAACCGGCCCGGCCGCGCAACCGGCTGCGACACCAGCCGCGCAACCGGCCGCGACGCCAGCCGCGCAACCGGCGGAACCGGCGGCGGAACCGCCGGCCGAGCCGGTGCGGGAAGTCGTGGTCACGGCCACGCGCGTGGAGCGGGAGGCTTTCGATGTCCCCTCCTCCATCGCCATAGTTAACCAGAAGCAACTGCAGCGCGAGCCGCGCGGCACCATTGCCGAGCAGCTTCAGGACATCCCCGGCGTCGAGGTCACAGACGGCGGCATGGGCGGCGGGGCCAAAAGGGTGCGCATCCGCGGCGAGTCCGCGGCCCGCGTGCTCATCCTCATCGACGGCATGAAGATCTCGGAGCAGAAGTCAATGGACGGCAGCATGATCATGATCGATTCGCTTAATGTGGAGCGCATCGAGGTCATCAAGGGCCCGGCCTCCGTGCTGTACGGCTCCGAGGCCATCGGCGGGGTCGTGAACATCATCACCAAGAAGGGCGGAACAAGGCCGATTCAGGCGACGCTGGCGACGACCTTCGACTCTTCCAATGACTCCGTTACCCCCTACATCTCGCTTTACGGGTCATACGAAGGCTTCAACTACCGGGTGTCAGGCGATTACGTCGACGCCAACGACAAGCGCGGCGGCTCCGGGCGCATCGACAACACCAGCTACATGCAAAGGAATATTTCCGCCTACCTGGACTACACCTGGGAGCACGGCAAAATCGGCGCGGGCTATGACCAGTTCTGGTCGAGCATCAACATCCCCGGCGCGGATTCGGGCGGGGCGCGCGTGGAGCTGGATCTGCCCAGATGGGAGAGGGAGAGGTATTACGCCTTCCTTGAACTGAACCAGATCTCCGACTACCTGCAGAAAATCAAGCTCACCGGCTTCATGCAGAAAATGCGCAAGGACTTCGTCAATGATATCACCG
>JAISZH010000179.1 GCA_031269345.1 Desulfovibrio sp.
TCTGAACAGCGGCCCGGCGGCCGCTGTCGCCGCAAAGCGGCGCAAGTCAGCCGAAAACCGCGTTTTCGGCTGACGATCCTCCGCGGGGAAAAGTTTACTTTTCAATGCGGATATCAGTAGAGGAATTTCACTTTGAAATTGCTCTGGCGGCCGCGAGAGCGGACGCCCGCGCGAAGGCGTAAGCGCAATTTATTTGCGCTGTTAACGCCGGAGCGGGCGCAGGCAGGCTGAGAGGGCCGGGTGCATCATCTCATAGGAAAATGCAATAGAGCACAGTTCACGAATGAAACAGGTGAACTGCTAAAATAAATATGATGTTGGCCTCCCCCCACAGTGTTTCCATAAAAGCTTCAGGAGAAAGTGATGGACCTCACCGCATTGTTTAATTTTTCATATGGACTGTACGTGCTGGGCGTAAAAACGGAAAAAGGCCTTGGCGGCTGTGTGGTTGACGCCCTGGCCCAGGTCACGGGCGACGAAGCTCCGCTGCTCATGCTGGCCAGCATGAAAAACAACCACACCAACGCGCGCATCAAAGCCGAAGGCGAATTTACCGTTTCCGTGCTCGCGCAAACAGTGGATCCGTTTGTGGTGGCCAATTTCGGTTTTCAGTCTTCACGCGACACGGACAAGTGGGCCAATGTCCCGCACACCGTAAAAGACGGCCTGCCGGTCCTGGACGGGGCCTGTGCCTATACGCGCTGCAAGGTGGAGGAGACAAGGGAACTGTCCACGCACACCGTCTTTTTCAGCCGCGTGGCCGATGCCTGGAACGCGCCGGTCAAGGCGACCCCGCTTACGTTCGGCGAGTATCAGAAGAGCATGAAAACGGCGGCCTACGAAGCCTTCAAACGCTTCAAGGCCCAGGGGGCAATCCCGCAAAGCGCCCCCAATTGGCGCTGCACGGTCTGCGGCCACGTCTATGACGGGCCGGTCCCCTTCGAGAGCCTGCCCGCCGACTGGAAGTGCCCCCTGTGCGGAGTGGGGAAGGACAAGTTTGAAAAATTCTGATTACGGCGCGGGAAAGACTATTGTCGCGTCACGCGACAATAGTCGCAGCCCCGCAAGGGGGCGCGCGCCGCCGCAGGCGGCGTGAGCACGACAAAAAACCGCGTTTTTACCGTGCGATCTTGTCGCTTAAACCGGAGCGGATGCGTAGTTTTAAGCGATACATCTCACTATTTCGCCAGGGACATCATCAGCTTGATCCGGTTGATCTGGTTGGATTCGCTGGCTCCGGGGTCATAATCCACGGCGGCTATGTTGGCGTTCGGGAAACGGTTTTTCAGCTCTTTCAGCAGACCTTTGCCGGTTATGTGGTTGGGCAGGCAGCCGAAGGGCTGCATGCAGAGGATATTGGGCACCTCGGATTCCAGAAGTTCCACCATTTCCGCAGCCAGAAGCCAGCCTTCCCCGGTCTGGTGCCCGAGAGAAATCAGGCCCTTTGCCTTGTTGCGCAGGGAACTGAAGCGCAAGGGCGCGTGAAAGCGCCGGGAAATCCCTAGGGCCAGGCGCATCCCCAGGCGGCAAAATTCCAGGAAGGCGATGCTGACAAGTCCGGCCGCGTAAGCCTTCCAGGTGCCGGAAAGGTGCCGGTAATTGAAGACGCTGTCATAAAAGGTGTAGAGGACGAAGTCCATGAGGTCCGGCACCACGGCCTCGCCTCCTTCCTGCTCGACGATTTCCGCCGCGCCGTTGTTGGCGTCTGGGTGATATTTGAGCAGTATCTCCCCCACCAGCCCCACGCGCGGCTTGCGTTTGCCCCCGCGTATGGGGAACCTGTCAAAGGCGCGCACCATTTTGAACATTGTCAGTTCAAAACGCAGAGGGTTGCCCTGGGCGATGACTTCGCGCCCCCGCTCCGTCCAGTAGTCCACAAGCTTTTGCGTGCTTCCCGGCGCCAGCTCATAAGGCCGGATGCGGTAGAGCATGCGCAGCAGGGCGTCGCCGTAAAATCCGGCCATGAGCACCTTGCGCAGCAGGGCGCCGGTCATCTTGAAGCCGGGATTTGTTTCCAGCCCGCTCATATTGAACGAGATCACGGGGATGTGGTCCATGCCGCAGTCCACAAGGGCCTTGCGCAGGAAGGCGATGTAATTTGTCGCCCGGCAGCCCCCGCCGGTCTGGGAGATCATCAGGGCTATCCTGCCCTGATCGTATTTTCCGCTGCGAACGGCGTGCAGAAGCTGGCCGACCACCACTATGGCCGGAAAACATGCGTCGTTGTTGACATAGCGCAGGCCCAGCTCGATTGCCGCCCGCTCCACGACCGGAAGCTGCTCCACCTTGTAGCCTTCCGAGGTGAGCAAGGCCTCCAGAAAGCGGAAATGGACGGGAGAAAGCTGGGGTATCAGGATGGTGTGGGTGTCGCGCATGGCTTCGGTATAAGGCGGCGAACCCTTGAATATGTTCACCGAAGGCGCGCGGTAATCCCTACGCTCCCTGCGCTCGCGCAAGGCGGCCAGCAGGGAGCGGATGCGGATGCGGGCCGGGCCCAGGTTGTCGCCCTCGTCCACCTTGATCTGGGCGTAGAGCTTGCCCCGCATGGTCACAATTTCCTCAAGCTGGTCCGAGGTGATGGCGTCCAGTCCGCAGCCGAAAGAGACAAGCTGAAGCACGGCCAGATTGTCCGTGCCGGCGGCAAAGGCTCCGGCCCGGTAAAGGCGCGAATGGTACGTCCACTGGTCCACCACCCGCAAAGGCCCCGGATCCGGCATCAGGTGGGCGACGGAATCCTCAGTGAGCACGCCCATTCCGCAGGAAGTGATGAGGTCGGCTATGCCGTGATGCACCTCCGGGTCCACGTGATAAGGGTGCCCGGCCAGGACCACGCCGAAGCGCCCGCTCTCGTGCAGTTCCAAAAGGGCTTTTTCCCCGGCCTTGGCTATGTCCTCCTTGTAGTCCTGCATTTCCTGGAAACCGGCCAGAACCGCGGATTCCAGTTCGAAGGGCGGAATATCGGCGAAAAGAGGGATGTGGCGCAGGCGTTTTGCCAGCACAGCGCGATCCAGAGGTAGAAAATGGTGGACGAAGGGTATCTTCGCCTCCGCGAGTTCTTCGATATTCTTGGCCAGCAGCTCGGGGTAGCCGATGACCACCGGGCAGTTGAAATTCCCGGCCTGGGTGCTGAAATTTTTCTGCTCGAAAGGCAGGCAGGGGAAAAAAATGTTGTCCACCTTGCGTTCGATGAGATCCAGAATATGCCCGTGGGCCAGCTTCGCCGGATAACAGACGGTCTGGGAGGGGATGGTGCCGTAGCCTTTGAAAAAAAGTTCCTTGGACGAGGGCGAGGACAGCACTACCTGAAAACCGAGCCTGGTGAACAGGGTGAACCACAGGGGGTAGTTCTCAAAGATGTTCAGGGCGCGCGGAATGCCGATCGTCCCGCGCACGGCCTTTCCCTTGGGCAGAGGGGTGTAGTGCCCGAAAAGGCGTTCGTACTTGTAGGCGAAGAGATTCGGCAGGTTTTGCGGGGTGGCCCCCGCCCCTCGCTCGCAACGGTTGCCGGAAACAAAGCGCCGCCCGTCTGTAAAGGTGGAGACCGTGAGCAGGCAATGGTTCGCGCAGAGCCGGCAGCGGGTGGCGCGGCTTTTCATGCTGAAGGATTCCGCTTCCAAAGGCCCGATGAGCGAACTGCCTTCCTTTCCCGCCCCGCGCTCTCTGGCGATCAGCGCCGCTCCGAAAGCGCCCATCAGTCCGGCCACGTCCGGCCGCACCACCGGCCGCTTGAGCTGCAACTCCAGGGCGCGCAAAAGAGCGTCGTTGGCAAAGGCCCCGCCCTGGGCCACGATGTGTTCGCCAAGCTCGGCGATGTTGGTGATCTTCATCACCTTGTAACAGGCGTTTCGCACCACCGAGTAAGAAAGGCCGGCCGCTATGTCCCCCACCTCCGCGCCGTCTTTCTGCGCCTGCTTGACCTTTGAATTCATGAAGACCGTACAACGCGTGCCCAGGTCCACCGGACGCCCGGCGCGCAGGGCCTCGTCCACGAACCGGCCCAAGGGCATGTCCAGGGACTTGGCGAAGGTTTCCACGAAGGAGCCGCAGCCGGCGGAGCAGGCTTCGTTGAGTTGAATGCGGTCAATCGCCCCCTGGCGTACGCGCATGCATTTTATGTCCTGTCCGCCTATGTCCAGAATATAGCTCACCTTGGGCTGAAAAAATCTGGCCCCGGTAAAATGGGCCACAGTCTCCACCTCGTCTATATCCGCCCTGATCCCTGCCGCCAGCAGGCCGCTGCCGTAGCCGGTCACCGCGCAGGCGCGGATCTCCATGCCAGGAGCACGCCGGGCGTAGATGTCCTTCAGGACGGCCACGGCGGCGCTCAAGGGGTCTCCCTGGTTCGGCCCGTAGAAGGAATAAAGAAGGCGGTTTTCCGCGTCCAGAAGCACCCCTTTGATGGTCGTGGAACCGGAATCTATGCCCAGCCAGGCGTCGCCCGCGTAATCCTCCAGAGACGCGCGCGCCAGGCTCTCCACGGAGTGGCGGCGGCGAAACTCATCCAGTTCCGCGGCGTTCGCGAACAGGGGATCGAGCAGTTGCCTGCCGTCCGGTCCCTGCGAATCCTCCAGTCTGCGCAGCATAAGCAGCGGAGGATCTTCCTCCGAATCCGGGGTTGCTTGTGAAGGAGACTCGATTTTGTCGGGCGTCGCCGGGTTCAGTTCGGCATAGGCGACTACCTTGCCGTAAAAAATCCTGTCCGCGGCCGGATCGGCGAAATCGCTATAGGGATGGGCTTTCCTCACGCCGGCTCTTTTCTTTTTGGGCGTCGGCAGGAGGGTAAGCTTCATCGTTTCCGGGCGCGCCTTGAGGCGGGCGTGGAGGGCCGCGCCCATGGCCACAAAATATTCGGCGAATTCGGGGAAGACCGCCATGTCCTTGTCCAGCTTCAGGGTCTGGACAAAGCGCTCGCGTAGCGAAGGCAGAAAAGCCAGGGGTCCGCCCAGAAAAACGACCTTGCCGGTTATGCTCCGGCCGCGCGCAAGGCCGGAAATGGTCTGATTGACCATGGCCTGCATGATCGAAGCGGCGATATCCGCGCGCGAGCAGCCCTCGTTGAGCAGAGGCAGAATGTCGGTTTTGGCGAACACCCCGCAACGTGAGGCAATGGGGTAAAGGGTTTTGAAGCCGTGGGCCAGCTTGTCGAGCCCCGCCGCGTCCGTATCCAGAAAAGCCGCCATCTGGTCGATAAAGGCCCCCGTCCCCCCGGCGCAGGTCTCGTTCATGCGCTGTTCCGGGCCGCCGGTGAAAAAGGTCAGCTTGGCGTCTTCCCCTCCCAGTTCTATTGCCACGTCCGCGTCCGGAATATGACGCCGGATGCTCAGGCCGGAGGCCACGACCTCCTGCACGAAGGGCATGTCCACGTCCGCGGACAGGGAAATGGCCCCGGAACCCGTAAGGGACAGAAATCTTTTCCTGTCCCTCAGGGCGGCGTCCGCCTCCCGCAGCACCGCGGCCACAGTGGAGCGAACCTCGGAGAGATGTCGCCGATAGACGGAAAAAAGAATTTTATCCTGCAAATCAAGGGCCACAGCCTTTACCGTCGTAGACCCCACGTCAAGCCCTATAAAGGCGTCTTCTCTCCGCGTTTCCGCTTTATCCGGCGTTTCCATCGCAATTTCCCGTTATTGCCGCGTCAGGCGGCAACAGCCGCAACCTCGAAAGAGGAAAAATACTCAAGAAAGGCAGCGGACGCAACATCATAAAACTTGCCAAGGCCCGGCCAAGGCATTATACCATACGCATGCAAGGCTCTGCCAAGCCTCGGGCGGAGCGAGGTTGCGGAGCGCAAGGAATTTCCGATGGAAAAATTCACAGCGGACCTTCTGCTTTTTGCCATATCCCTGGCGGGGGTGAGCGCGATTTTCGCCGCATATCATCTCATACATTTCCTTTCCCTGCGCCGGGAGCACGGCGGGAATAGCGCGGAAGCGGCCGCCGCCTTCAGAAAAGACTTCAATTTGAAAAAGATTTGTCTCATCACGCTGTGCCTGTCCTGCCTGCTGTCCTCGGCCTGGGTAACGGAAAATCTGAGCAGATTGATCGCCTTGCTCACGTGTTTTTTCATTATCTACCGTCTGCTCCTGGCAGGGGTCAAATTCCGGCGCTGACCGCGTTTGGGGGAAGGCCATGCCCCTTGCGCTTTTTATCCTGTACATCCTGGCGGAGATTTTTCTGCTGATCCGCGTGGGGAACGAAATCGGGGCTTTCAACCTGCTGCTTTGCCTTTTCGCCTCAGCCGTTCTCGGCCTTTGGGCCATCCGCGCCAACGGGCGCGAGATCCTGGCGCGGGTGCAGGAGGACGTGGCCGCCGGCCGCCCCCTGCACGGCTCGCTTATGGACGGCATCCTTCTTTTTTGCGGCGGCGTCCTGCTTATTGTCCCCGGCTTTCTTTCCGACGCTCTTGGCCTTTTGCTCCTTATCGCCCCTTTGCGCAGATCCGCCGGCGCCGGATTAGAGCGGTTCACGAATGAAACGAGTGAACCGCGCGGCAAGGATTTGCCTCACAAATCCTTGCCGCGAAACAGGAGCAGGTGGGCTTCGCCCGCCGTAAGCGAAATGTTTCAAACGTTAATTGCTCGAGACGGGCGACTGAACGCCCGGCCCGGCGGAAACTTCTTTTTCTTCAGCCGCACCATCGGCCCCTTGCGCCGGGAAGAAGACGCAAAATCCGCCCCCCCCGGCCGGGATATAATCATTGAAGGCACGGCCAGGGAGGTTTCCCGCTCCGATATCCCCGGCCGCGCCGACGATCCGGGCGGTCCCGGCCGCGCCGACGACTTGGGCGGTCCCGGCCGCGCCGACGATCCGGGCGGTCCCGGCCGCTCCGACGACCTGGGCGGTCCCGGCCGCTCCGACGATCCGGGCGGTCCCGGCCGCGCCGGCGATCCGGGCGGTCCCGGCCGTGCCAGCGATCCGGGCGGTCCCGGCCGTGCCGACGACCCCGCCGGGAGAGAGCGGCCTTGAGCGGGGACACGCCGCGGCGCGCCGCCTTTTTCCGAAAGCACCCGCGATCGCCGGCGCAAAGCTGGCATCGCCTCGATGCGGAGGGAGAGGAGGCGGTCCCTGAAGCCAGGATGGAAAAATGGCTCCTGGTCCTGGCTGCGAAGCGCATTCCGCATCTTTTCCTGTCGCGGGCGCGGGCGCGCGCCTGGAAGCCGGATCGGAAAAGACCCGGCCTCTATGTGCCTCCGCATTACGCGCAAGAGGCGGAAGAAGAGATAAGGGGCTTTGAGAACGAACGCCCTTTTCTCCCCCGGACCACGCAAGGCGGCGAAAGCGGCGCGACTTACGGC
Organism: Desulfovibrio sp.; assembly: GCA_031269345.1. Classification (GTDB taxonomy): domain Bacteria; phylum Desulfobacterota; class Desulfovibrionia; order Desulfovibrionales; family Desulfovibrionaceae; genus Frigididesulfovibrio. Next base: position 7,296 of record JAISZH010000179.1, read on the forward strand.
GCGGCCGGAGCGCTCCTGTTCCTCCTTCTGCTTTTTGTCTGGCACGGACTGCGCTTTCACTGGTTTGCCCCCGCGCTGCCGGACCCGCCTTTTCCCTTTGACCCTCAATCCTGGCCGGCTCTTTTCGCTTTGAACCGCTCTACCCCGCCGGGGTGGGAAGACCTGCGCCGCTGCCTTACCGCCCTCACCTTGCACGCCGACGCCCAGCACCTTCTCAGCAACATGGGTTTCGGACTTTTCTTTCTCCTGCCCCTTTTCCGCCGGGCCGGGCAGGGTTTCGGCCTTTGCCTGACCATCGCGGGCGGGATGCTCGGCAACCTGACGAACGTCCTTGTCTGCTCGCTTCCGCTCTGGCCCGGCCTTACGCCCCCGCCGGGGGGGGGATTAAGTCTCGGCTTTTCCACGGCCCTGTTCAGCGCCTTGGGAACGCTCTGCCTTTTCAACGCGTCGGACGCCCTGCGGGGTTTTGACGGAAGCGGCAGCCGCGAGCTGGCGCGCAAAAGCGTAGCGCCCGTAGCCGCCGGTCTGGCCCTGCTCGGCTTTCTCGGAGGGGGAGGAGAAGCGCGGACGGACTATGTCTCACACGTCAGCGGGTTTGTCTGCGGTTTGCTGCTCGGTTTGCCCTGCCTGCTTCCGGACAGGCGAATTGCCCGCCTTTCGGAAAATACAAGGGCGTTGGTCCAGGCCCTGCTGTTTTCGGCGGCGCTGGTCTTTGTCGCGGCAATGTGGCTTTGCTCCGTCCGGGCTTTTGTTCCGGCGGGCCGTCCCTGAGGAAACGCCGATTAGAGCAATTTCACTTTGAAACTGCTCTACTTGGGGCTTTGCCCCAAACCCTGCGGGGGAAATGGTTTCCCCCGGACCCCCTCGGTATTTTTCAAAAACTTGCTGCGGCGGCTTCGCCTCCGCCATCCCAATTCGTTTTCCAGCGAAAACGGATTGATATGAATATTTTCGCGACCGTCCCCGATTTTTTTGTTGCATTTTCTATATTTTTTTTAGAAAATTTCCCGATAATGGGGGCAAGGAAAGAAAAACTATGGAAATCAATTTTCTGGACATGATATTGCACGCCACCCTGGCGGCAAAAGCGGTAATGGCGCTGCTGGTCTGCATGTCTTTGAGCAGTTGGGCGGTGATCCTGCACAAATCGGTCAGCCTGAGGCGGGCCAGACGCAAGGCTGCGGACGGGCTGTCCCGTTTCAGCCGGGCGCGGGATCTGCGCGAGGCCGTGCAGACGCTTGGCGGGGACGCCTCCTCCCCTCTGTATCGCGTCGCCCAGCATGGGGTGGAAGAATTCAACCGCTTAAAGGAGGCCGGCAACCAGTCGGATGTGGTCGCGGATAACGTGCGCCGGGCTTTGCGCCAAGGCGTCAGCGAATCCATGGCCGGTCTCGGAAGCTCCATATCCTTTCTGGCCACCACGGCCAACACCGCTCCATTCATCGGGCTTTTCGGCACCGTTTCCGGCATCATGTACGCCTTTCATCAGATTGGCATGCAGAAAAGCGCCTCTCTCGCCACCGTCGCCCCCGGCATTTCCGAGGCTCTGATCGCCACCGCCGTGGGCCTTTTTGTGGCTATTCCGGCTACTGTGGGCTACAATGTCTTTCTTGGGGCCATGCGCGAGATCGAAGGCGAACTGGTGAACTTCGCCGGCGTTTTTCTCAACCGCGTGCAGCGCGAGGTGAACGCCAAGGCCGACGGCCCGGCGACGCAATAGGGCGGATATGGGCTAATGCCCTGAAAAGGCGGAAAAAATGGGCGCATCCTTGGGAAACAACGGTTTCGTATCGGAAATAAACGTCACTCCTTTTGTTGATGTGATGCTGGTCCTGTTGATAATATTCATGGTCACGGCCCCGATGATGACCGAAGGTCTGGACGTGGACCTGCCGAAAACCGAGGCTGTGGAAAGTTTGCCGGCCGATCCGGACAACGTCGTGCTCACGGTGCGCAAGGATGGGGCCGTTTTTCTGAACGAGTTCAACGTCGGCATGGAGAACCTTGCGACACAGCTCGCCGTCGTGGTCAAAGCCCCGTCCCGCAGGCTTTTTCTGCAGGCGGACAAGGAGGTGCCCTACGGCGTGGTGGTGGGCGTGATGGGCAAGGTCAGGGCCGCAGGCATCGAAGAACTGGGGATTGTGGCGGAGCGCCTTGATGATGAACCGCCGGGCGGCGGAGGCGCGCAAGCGGACCAGACCGTCCCGGCCCGGCCCGATCCCGCCCGTCCCGGACAGAACAACCCATGAAAGAACAATGCAGCACGCGATACATGGAAGCAGAGAGTGGACTTCGAACGTTTGCCGAGTTTTATCGCCTCGATTTTCCTGCACCTCGCCCTCGTGGCCCTGGTGATTCTTATGCCTGAAGGGGCGTCGACCACTCCGGCGCCCCCAAAGGCGGTGCTGGTCAGCGGCTTTGTAACCATAGGCGCGGAAGGGAGCAAGGAACAGGGATCGCAGCCGGAAAGCGGAAAAGAGGAAAGCGGCGGCCAGGACGCGCGCCAGGGCGCGGAAGACCCTCCTCCCCCGCCTCCTCCGCCGCCGCCTCCTCCACCCCCGCCTCCACCCCCGCCTGAACAGACCCGGGCCGCGGATGCGCCGGCGGCGGATCCCGCGGCGACACTTATTCCGAAAACACCGGAAAAACCGCCAGAGCAAAAAAAACCGCCGGAGCAAAAAAAACCGCCCAAAGCGGAGACAAAAAAACCGGATGCGAAAAAGCCGCAGCAAAAGAAAGCTCCGGTCAAGCCGCAGCCGCCCAAAAAGGACAGCCTGTCCAGCGCTCTGGCCGAAATCAGACGAGACGTCACCCGCCCCGGACGGGGAGCGGGACAGGGCAGGAAGAGCGGCAACGAACGGACAGTAATGAGCGCCCTGTCGGATCTGGGCAGGGGCCTGGGCGGAACTGGCGAAGGAGGCGCGGGGCCGGGCGGCGGCGGCGGGGACGGCATGGGAGTGCTGGGTTCTTACCATGAATCCATCATTTCCAGGGTGCGGCCTAACTGGGTTCTGCCAATGCGCGCCGACAGAAAAAATTATACGGCCGTGGTGAACATAAAAATAGACAAGGACGGCACCATTCTTGAGGCCAGGATCGTCAAGCCGTCCGGCAACGATTTTTTTGATTCCTCCGTCATGCAGGCGGTGGCGGCCACCCGTACGCTTGAGCCGCCCCCCCATGCGGGATATTCGGATATAGACATCAGCTTCACTCCCGAATCCCTTAACGCCGATTGAGGAGAGTCGCTTTCAACCTTGCGAGGTGGTTTATGATCAAAAACATGGTGTCACGGCAAACAATTATTCTGCGCGCGGCGTTTCTCGCCTGCCTGTTGCTTCTCCTTCCCGCGCGCGCTGAGGCGGACGGGCCTTTCACGGTGCAGATCGTGGGCGCTGGAGGAGGCGTCGTCAACGTTCTCCAGGCGGACCCCATAGGGGACACCGGGCGTGGGGCGACCTTGCGCAAAGCGATCGACTCCAACCTTGGCCTGATGCCTTTCATCCGCGTCCAAAGCCCCGGCGTCGTGCCGGGAGGGGCGGGCGTGCCCTCCGCGAGCGGCAAGGGCGTGGATTTCAAACGGTTTTCCCTTGCGCAGATCAACATGCTGATAACCTCGGCCTGGCAAGGCCCCTCCCAGGTGGAACTGATCTGCTTTAGCGTGGCGGATGGCGGCTTCATGTTCGGCAACCGCTATACCGTGGGGGCGGGCGAAAACGATCTGCTGGACGTGGCGGACGAATTTTGCGCCGCCTTTCTGGACAAGGTGATCGGCCGGGGCGATTTTTTCCGTTCGGTGATGGCCTTCGTCAAGTCGGAGGGGCAGGGTAAAAAGGACGTCTGGTCCGTCCAGCCCAACGGCCGCCGTCTCGTCCGCCTGACGAACCTACGGGGGGAAGCCCTTTCGCCCGCCTGGTCGCCGGACGGGCGGCGCGTGCTGTTCACGCATATCGACAAGCGTTCGCACGGATTGGGCGTCTGCGACCTGGACAGCAAAAGCGTGCGGCGCATAAAATTCCCCGGCAACACGGTAATCGGGCCGGTCTATATGCCGGACGGGCGCGTGGCCGTCAGCCTTACCGACGGACGCAACCCCAGCATCTTTCTGCTTGGCCGCAACCTTGAGAAGCAGGGACGTCTTGACGACAGCCCGGCCATAGACGTATCACCCTCGATAGACGCCACCGGCTCGCTCATGGCCTATACCTCAAGCCGTCTCGGCAGCCCCCAGGTCTTTCTCAAGGACCTGCGTTCGGGCGCGGTGCGGAGGGTAAGCCAGGCGGGAAGCTACAACACCGATCCCTCCATCAGCCCGGACGGCACCATGATCGCCTATGCACGGCAGGAAGGGGGAGGACACCGCATTTACGTGCAGGACCTGGTGACCGGGCAGGAACGGCAGGTGAGCTTCGGGCCGGGCAGCGACGAGGAGCCGGCCTTCGCCCCGGACAGCTATTTCATTACCTTTATGTCCACCAGAGGCGGAAGCAGAGGAATATATATCACGACACGCAACGGCGGAGAGGCCCGCCGTCTGCCGACAGGACCGGGGGACGCCGCGTTCCCGGCCTGGGGACCGTCCCGGAAACTGTAATGCCCCAAACGTAGTCCAGAGCAATTAACGCTTGAAACAGTTCGCTTACGGCGGGTAAAAGCCCGCCTGCGCCTGTTCCGCGGCAAGGTTTTGCGTGGCAAATCCTTGCAGAGCATTTCAAGTGTGACATGCTCTACTGATTGACGCGTTGAAAAATAAACTTTTTTAACGCGGGGTCGTCAGCCGAAAGCAATTTTGGGCGTCTTGCATTCGAACGGGTTTGAATGCCGCCCGGCAAAGCCCCGCACACTTTCCCGGCGGCCCCTCCCTTCAGGGAGGGGCCAATCCACCCGGTCCCAATCCGCCGTGATGGAGTTATCCGGCAAGCGGAGCCGGGTGTGGATTGAAACACTTGAAACAACCAACAGGTTTTTCAGGAGGATTTATGAACAAGCTCACACGCGCCACCCTGCTTTGCGCAATTTTCGCCCTGATCCTTGCCGTGGGGTGCGCGAAAAAGGAAGTCGGTCAGGCGCTCGAAGACGACGAACTGGCTATGACCGAAAGCGAACGGCAGGCTGCTGCCGAGATAAGCAGCGGCGTCATCTATTTTGAATACGACCGCTTCGATCTTCGGGAGGACTCCAAGGGCATGCTCACCCGCAAGGTTCCGGTACTCAAGAACTTTCCCCAGTTGCGCGTAACCATCGAAGGCCACTGCGACGAACGCGGCACCGAGGAATACAATCTGGCGCTCGGCGAACGCCGGGCGCGCGCGGCCTTTGACTTTCTGATCAACCTGGGCGTGTCCTCCTCGCAGCTGGAAACCGTCAGTTTCGGCAAACTGCGTCCGGCTGTTTTCGGCGGCGGCGAGGCGGCCTGGTCCAAAAACCGCCGCGACGAGTTCAAGGTGTACAAGCCCAAGTACTAGAGCAATTTCACTTTGAAAGTGCTCTGGCGGTCGCGAGAGCGGACGCCCGGCGCGAAGGCGTAAGCGCAATTTATTTGCGCTGTTAAACGCCGAAGCGGGCGCAGGCTGGAGAGGGCCGGTGGCATCATCTCAAAAGTAAAATGCTGTAGAGCGTGTTAACTTTAATTGTTAACACGCTCTACAAGGATTTGCAGCGCAAATCCCTGCCGCGAGATGCTTACACGCGGGCTTTGCCCGCCGTCAAGTGAGCATCTCAAGCGTAAATGCTATAGCTGAAGCTTCACCTTTCATCCCATAAAGGAAGTTTTGGTGAAGCCATTGCCGATCATTTCCGCGACGGCATTGCCGAGTTCGTCGCGCACCTCCATCCGGTAGACACGCACGCGCCGGCCTTTGGAAAGCAGCGTGGAGCGGGCGATCAGACGGTTGCCGGCGGGCTGCCGGAAATAGGAAATGTTGCAGGACTGCCCCACCGTGCCCCCCTTTTCCCGGCCCAATACCCTGCCCAGGTTTGAATGCACCCCGAAGGCGAAGTCCGCCAGGGTAAAAATCACCCCGCCCTGCACCGCCCGATCCGCGTTCCTGTGCAGTTCCGCGATCTCCATGCTGCACTGCACCCCGTCTTCCCCGGCAAAATCAATGACCATGCCCGCGTGCACGGCGAAATTGTCCGCCGCGAAATATTCCCTTATCTTCTCCAAATCATTTTCCATGCCGCGCCTTTGCCCCGATCCGCCACGCTGTTTCTCAAACCTTGTGATTACGCGCCTGACCGGCAGCCTAATCCGCGCAAGGATAAGGTTATTTCAGTCTGAATTCAACAGGGACCAGCACATGGCCGGCGACGCTTCTCCCGGCCACCTTGGCCGGTCTGAAACGCCATCTGCCGACGCGCTTCAAAGCCGCGTCGTCCAGCAGGGAAAAACCGCTGCTGTGCCGTACCGCTACCCTGACCGCGTTGCCCCTTTCGTCCACATCCACGCCCAGAATCACCAGCCCCTCCTGTCCCCTTTGCCTCGCCAGCTCCGGATAGACCGGTTTGCTGTTCACAAATTCCTGCAATGGCTGCGGGCTTGAAACTTCCTCTCTCCTGCCCGTCTCCGGCCCCGCTTCCCGCCGGGACGCAGCGGTCTCCCCGGCTGGCTTCGGGCGGGACACGCTTTTCCGGGCCTCGGCAACGCGCGCGGGCCGCGCTTCCTCCACCAGGGCGGGAGCAGGCGCTTTCTCAACAGGAACGGGAACCGGCGTTTCTTCAACAAAGGCGGGAGCGGACGCTTCTTCGACAGGGGCGGGGTCGGGGACTTCCTCCACCGGGACGATGCTTTCCTGGGGCGCGGGCGGGGATTCCGGGGGAGTGCGCGGGGAGGTTTCCGCAACAGGCGCGTCCTCCTGCCGGGTTTCGGCCTGATACAGGAGATAGAGTTCCGTCGGTTCCTGACGCGGCGGCGGACTGCCTACCGAGAAATCCAGTCGGCCCGCGCCGAAGATCAGGCCCAGATGGATGAGCAGGGCGGCCGCGCCTGACGCCGCCAGGCGTCTTGTATCGTTTTTCATCGGCGTCGCGCTTGTGCGTTTGCTGATAGACGCGTTAAAACATGAGGGAGCTTCACTGTTTTTTCGTCTGCCGCGCCTGCAGGGAAATCCTGGAGATGCCGGATTGCCTGACAAGATCCAGGACAGAGAACAAATCCTGGTAGGCAAGCGTATCTTCCGCGTAGATGCGCAAAAAAATCCCTTCCGGGTCTTCCTCGGCTTTTCTGCGCAGTTTTTCGGAAAGTTCCGAGCGTTCCATCTCTTCCGCGTCCAGAAAAAGGGCGCCGTCCGCCCTGACGGAAAGGGACAGGGCGCTTGCGTTTTCAATCTGCGCCGTGCTTGAAACCGGAAGTTCCAGGGGCAACCCTCTGTTGACCGTCATAATGAGCATGGCATAGATGAAAAAGACCAGGAGCAGGAAAACGACGTCCATCAGAGGCAGCATTTCCAGGCGGGCCGTATGTCTGTCCCGGCGCAGCCGCATCACCTTTCCCCTTCCTGTGCAGGCCGCGTCGTTTCCCCTTCCTGTGCAGGCCGCATCTTGCCCTGCGCCATTTCCAGGCGGGTGCCGTAATGTTCCAGGACGTCGCGGGCGTTTTCAATGCGCGAATTGAAGTAGTTGAAGGGAAAAACCGTGGCGATGGAGATGATCAGCCCGGCCGCCGTGGTGATCAGGGCTTCGGCTATGCCCGCGACCACCGCCTGGGGCTCGTTTATGCCCGCCTGCCCCAGCATGTCGAAGGAGCTGATTATGCCGAGCACTGTGCCAAGAATGCCCAGCATCGGCGCCACCGTGATGATGGTGTCCAAAACGCCCATGCCCCGGCGCATGGCGCGCACTGCCTGCTGGGCCACGGCCTCCATGGCCTTGACGCTGGAAAAGCCGTCGTGGGCCATGCCGGACAGGAGCATGCGGCGGACTATCCCGTGCCCCGGGGAACGTTCCCGTTCCGCGAGCTTTCTCCAGTCGTCCCCCCGGTAGTATGCATCCAGCAGGCGCTCAATGTTCGCTTCGTCTCCCGCCATGTCAAGGCGCAGCCAGAAGCAGGCGCGCTCGATAATCACGGTCAGGGCCAGCAGTGAACAAAGCAGAAGCGGCCACATAACCGGGCCGCCGGCGAGAAACAGGGTCCACATGGCGCGCCTTCTCCGGCGTTTGCCTCACCTGCGGCCCGCCGGGAGGACGG
>JAISZH010000203.1 GCA_031269345.1 Desulfovibrio sp.
CATTCCCCGCTGGCGGGGAGGTTGTCCCCGGCTTCGCGCAGGCCGGTTCCGGCGTCGAAAAAGAGCAGGGATCCGCCGTCCGTATGCAGTTCCACGCAGGCGGTATTGCCTCCGTAAAAAGCCGTGTCCGGAGCGGGATTGGCTATGCTGCCGCGCACTCCGCGCATGATGGCTTCCATACGATTCTCCCGGCGACTGGCGGCTTTCAGAAATTCCAGGCTATTCCGGTGCTGAAGTAGTGCTGCTGGTAGTCATAGAGATTGCTGGTGGAGTTGTTTTTGCTGTACTGGTAAGTATATTCCAGCGACCATGCCTCGTCAATGCGCCAGGTCAGGCCGCCGCCCAGGCGCAGGTGCTCGTCCTCACGGTCTTTGATTTCCAGAGCCGTGGCCGGGCCGTGATATTGCTTCACCAAATAAACATTGCCAAACGGGGAATATATCTTTTACGCGAGGTACTCCATTTACGTCGTGCAACTGCGGCAAGGTTTAATCGGGGGAGCCATAGTAGTCGCGGCTCAGGGAGGCGAAGGGCGCGAACTCGAAGCCGTAGGGAAGCTTGAAAAGCAGGCGGGTTGAAAGTTCCCATCCGTCGTAGGCATAGTCCTGCTTTTCCGGCGAGCTGCCCCGGTATTGCGCTCCCACAGTGAACTCGTGGTTGCTTTCAGAGAAAAGGAAACGGGCGAATTGACCCAACGTCCAGTAGGCCCCGTCGCGCAAGTGGTCGCGCGAGTACTCGCGCTTGTCGATGCCGCCCCGCGTTAGTGGAAGACGGCGGGGCGGCGGCTATGCTCTGGGTAAATGAGACATCCTCCGGAGTCATACGCACGGGGCTGCCGCCGGGCAGAGTCATCTTGAAGCCGCTCGGTACGGAAACCCCGCTCAAGACCACGTCGCGCGTAGCGTTGGCCACATAGATGGTGGTCCGGCCGCTGCCGGTCTGCAAAGTAAAAATCGTGCCTCTGATGCCCGCCGTGCCTTCCGGCGTGCTTACGGAAAATCCTTTGGGATTCCGTTCCACAATCTTGCCGGTGATGAAGCGGGCCACCCCCTGGGCCACATGGGCCTTGAAAACCGGCGTGTCACCTTCCGGCATGACGTCGATCAGGTCGAAAGAGGTGTTCGAGCTCAGGCTCACGGCCCCATCGTCATGGAAAAGAATACGCGCTTTGCCGGTCGCGTCCGTAATAATGCGATCCGTTGCGCGCACCGTGTCGTTCAGCACAAGAGGCTTCCTTGCTCCGTCCCGTTCTACAACTACGCCGGGAACAAGGGAAATAACCTGCCCCGCTTCTTTGATCGCAGCATGAGCCGCCGTGGCCGCAATGAGAAAAAAGGCGATCAGCAGGCAGGTAAGGCAATTCCTGCGGGCACAAGAAGCATTCCAACGCATGGGATATTTCCTCCGAATGTGTAATTGATGCCAAGTTGGAACCCATAGAGGGCAAATGGGTATCGGCATGCGGGCGAAAAATGAAGAAAAAAATGGTCTTGCGCCTGGGTAATGTTTTCGCAGATTTTTTCTATAATACACTGTTGTTGTTTATGAAAAACGTATCATACGCGCGAATTTTTTTACGCAGGGGACTCCGTAGGCAAGACAGTATTGCGGCCTTGAATTTTGCCTGTTGACAACAAAAATTTTTGGGAAATATCAGACAGGGCAAAGAAACCCGCGGCCGGGGCTTGTGCTGTTGTTGTTTCTGTTCGATTTTTCTTGAATCAAGGTCACGCTCGCGCTATATTACAGGACAGAGGCGGAAAGTCATGCGTACCACCAAAATTTACCTGGAAACAAGCATCTTTAATTTTGTTTTCGCTGATAATGACCATGACAAGCAGCGTGACACGCGGAAGCTTTTTGAAGAAATTGAGCAACAGAGGATAGATTATGAATGATCTGGAAAGATACATGAATGATCCTGATATCGTCAATGAGCCGGTGCCGATGCGTGAAGTCCATGCAATTCGTCTGATGCTTCACGATGAAGCAAAAGATATGACGCCTGAGGAGCATACCCGGTATGTTAATGAGCAGGTGCGTAGCGTGGTAGACAAATACGGATTATTGCCGAATGCATCGGAAGAAGCGAAAGAGGCGGGCACGCGCGCCACCGCATCACGGCGTTTGATTGTCCCGAACGATGTGGACGCCTCCGCATAGGCTGCGGTAACCCGGCCTCACGCAAGGCCGCGTATTCCGTGAGTGCGCCTTTCAGGCGCAGCAGCTCCTTTTCGCCCGGATAGACATGGCGGCTGATGAGCGTGATATGGAGATTGGCGATGCCGATTCCGGCCAGCGCTTCTTTGGCCAGAACCTCACACAAGGCGCCGAAAGCCGGGGAAGGGAGCAGGTGAAAATCGTCAATGACCAGGATGGTTGGAACCGTAACGCTCAGTTGATGCAGGAGTTCTCGTGCCGCTTCAAAACGCGTGGAATCACGGGGATAGCCAAGCCGCTCAAGCGACGCGGCGACATCGGCCGATTTCGGCAAAGCTTGCCCAAGCCCACGGCAGAAGGTTCTCCAAAAGACATCCTCGGATACGCCGGACAAAGAGCCAACTACAGGAACCCATAGCCGCCGCGCAGCGTTTTTGTTCAGAAATTCCCGTACCGCCGTGGTTTTGCCGTAACCCACGGGAGCCTCAACAATGGTCAGCGGCGTCTCCAGAATGACGGCAAGGCCATCCAGCAACCGTTTACTGAAA
>JAISZH010000010.1 GCA_031269345.1 Desulfovibrio sp.
ATCACCTTTGCCCTGATCTCGGTATTTTTGCCCATGACCCTGCTTGGCGGGCTCACCGGCAGGCTATACGCGCAATTCGCCCTGACGCTTTCCCTGGCCGTGGCCGTTTCCGCCTTCAATTCCCTTACCCTCAGTCCGGCCCTCTGCGCCTTGTTGTTGAAACCCAAAGGGCGCGACGCGCGGCCGCTCTTCCTGCCGGTGCGGCTGTTCAACAGCGCGTACCGGGTATTTTTCGCGCGCTATTCCTCGCTTCTCAGCCTGTTCACACGGCGCGGTGCCGTCACCGCGGCCATCCTCCTCGCCGTCTACCTTGGGGCCATCGGAGGAATGAGGATTCTGCCCACTTCGCTTGTGCCGGGTGAGGATCAGAAAGTCTTTCTCATGACCATGCAGATGCCCAACGGAACCTCGCAGACCCGCACCATCGAAACCGCTAACGCGCTTTGCGCGGCGGTAAAAGGCGGTATCCCGGAAATCGGGACCATAGCCGTCATCGGCGGCCAAAATCTGGCCACAGGCGCGCAAAGCTCCAGCGTGGCTTCTCTGGTGGTTCAGTTGAAACACTGGGAGGAACGCAAAGGCCGGGGGCAGGATGCCCTGAGCCTTATCGCCAAAGCCCGGGCTATCGCTTCGGAGCGGTTTCTGGAACCGCTGGTCATCGCTTTCAATGTCCCGACCATCAGCGGCCTGGGCATGGGGCTGGGGCTGACCTTTGAAGTGGAAAACAGGGGTGACGACCAAAGTGCCGGGGCGTTGGCCGAACCGGCGGCGAAGCTGTGGACCGCCTTTGCCCACACTCCGGAACTGGCCTCGCCTTATACCGCCTTCAGCATGCAGGGGAAATTCGTCAACCTGGACGTCGACCGCGAAAAGGCAAAGCGGCAGGGCGTGAATCTGTCGGAGGTGTACGACGCTGTGGGAACCCTGCTCGGCGGCTCCTACATCAATGATTTTCAGGAATTCGGGCGCACATACAAGGTCAAAATGCAGGCTCGTGACGAATACCGCGTTACGGCCGACACCCTGCGTTTCTTCCGCGTCCGCGCGGGCGACGGGAACCTGACTCCGGTTTCAGGTTTTGTGACCCCCAGGGACATGAGCGGGCCGGAATATCTGACCCGTTACAATCTGTATCCTTCGGTGGAATTTATGGCGGCTCCCGCTCCGGGGAGCAGTTCCGGCGAGGCGATGGCCGCCATGGAAAAGGCGGCGCAACGGGTTATGCCGCTCGGGTTCGGTTTCGAGTGGACAGGGCAGTCATATCAGGAGCGGCTGGCCGCCGGGAAGACCGGCACGGTTCTTTTGCTGGCCTTTGTTTGTTGTTTCCTTGTTCTGGCCGGTCTGTACGAGAGCTTCACCTCGCCCTTCATCGTCATGCTCTCGGTGGCCGTCGCCGTGTGCGGGGCCGTGTTCGGCCAGCTTGCCAGGGGCCTGAGCATGGATGTGTTCATGCAGGTCGGACTGGTCATGCTCATCGGGCTGGCCGCCAAAAACGCCATCCTTATCGTGCAGTACGCCCAGGAACGCCGGAAAGAGGGACTCCCGCCCGCGGAAGCCGCCGAGGCCGCCGGCAGGCAGCGCATCCGGCCCATACTCATGACTTCCTTCGCCTTTATCCTCGGCGTGCTGCCTCTGGTCATCGCGAGCGGAGCCGGGGCCAACGCCCGCCACTCTCTGGGAACGGGCGTATTTTGCGGCATGCTCACGGCGACGGCCATCGGCGTTTTTCTCATTCCGGGGATGTATTCCTTGGTGCAGAACCTGCGGGAAAGGATCGGCGCATCATGGAAACGATAAAAAATTCATGGGGTCAGTCCGTTTTTCTTGTTTTCTTTCTCGCGTGTCACGCTTCCCCCGGCTTCGCGGCCCCGGAAGCGCGGCCGGAAGCAGCGCGGACCAATGCCGTTCAAACAGACGGGCAGAGGACGATCAGCGCCGAGGCCCTGTTTGCGTCTCTGCTGGTGAACGCGGAAAAAGGGCAGAGCCAGGCCATGCTCAACCTCGGGCGTTTGTATGAGGAGGGGGTCGGCGTGCCGCGCAACTTCACCAAGGCGTTGGAATGGTATCAGAAGGCGGCTGACGCCGGGGAGAAGGAAGCCTACATGCGCCTGGGTCTGTGCTGGGAAATCGGCATGGGCGCGGCGGCGGACATGGGCCGGGCGATCAAAAATTTTGAAAAAGCCGCCGAATTGGGCTTTGCCCCGGCCCGGCGCACACTGGCGGGCCTGTACCTGCAAGGGCGCGGCCTGCCCAGGGACGAGAGCAAGGGCTTTGCCTTGCTCACCCAGGCGGCCGATGCCGGGGAAACGGCCGCGCTTTTTGACCTGGGCGTGATCCTGCGCGACGGCCTGTTCGGGCGCAAGGCCGATCCGGAAAAGGCCCGCGCGCGTTTTCTCAAAGCCGCCGAAGCCGGCCACGCCGGGGCGGTTCTCGCCTACGCGTCCATGTGCCGGGAGGGTGCCGGCGGCAAGGCGGACCCGGAAGGGGCGCTCGCCTGGCTCCTGGCGCTTCAGAGCGCCGGCGCGCAGGGTCCGGGGCTGAATGAGGCCATCGCGGAACTTAAGGGCAAGCTTTCTCCGCAACAGACCGCCGCCGCCGAAAAGGACGCGGGCCGACGCCTCGCCGCCTGGAACAAGATAAGGGGGAGACAATGAAAACCGCGCGCAGACGCGCTGTTCGCGCTCTTTTCAGCTTGTGTTTGGCGATCTTTTTCGCGCTGTCCGGCGCGGCCTCGCCCTGTTTCGCGGTTAACTACGACTACTACTGGAGCACGGGCTCCGGGAACAACCATCTTTGGGGCGATAGTCTGGGCGGCTGGTGGGAAGTGGTCTATGTGGTTGATCGGGGAGGAGCGGATCACCCCAACCCCCAAGGACATTACGAGTGGGAAAAAACGAATTATCTTAATTCTGCCGGCCCCTTCAAGTCTTACGCCTACTTTTCGGCATTCAACCAAACCGTGCAGCCCAAGGTTTTCAACGTATCGTTGGACGGCGGCAACCGCGTGTCTCTCGAATCAATGACGATAGACAATACCAAGAACGTATTTAATCCCGGGCATGACTGGACGTTCACCGGCGACTATTCATTCGAGGGTAAGGAGAACATTTCCGCGAATCAAATAGCCATCAAAGGCGGCGCACCCAATTCCAGGTTTACGACCACATTCAGCGATTTATATGTGACCACGGGATCGCTTCATATTTACGACTACAATACCCTCCTGGTGAAGGATGGCAGCAGGCTGTGGGCATCTGAAGTGGTTCTTGATTCGAGCGTCCTGGACATTCGGGGCAGCTCTGTAACGACCGGTCCCATAACGGGGAAAAACAACTCGAGCTTGAAAATCTCAGCTCCCGGAAATTCCACGTCCTTAGATCTTGGGATAATTTTCACTACCAACGTGCTTTTTTACGACACCCACGGCACCTCTCACGGCAATGATCATAGGCTGTTGGCCGATTTTTTTGACTCCAACATCACGATCGGCGATGCCCAATCTCCGTCCTGGGTTGAGTTTTTAGGCCAGGCATTCAGTCGCTCAATCAAACTAAATATAACCCAAGGTTCCCGGCTCTCCTTCGCAGGTGACAACAGCTTCGATTCCTATTTTACACCGTTTTTGGAGCTTTCCGGATCCGGCACCCTGCGGCTGACC
>JAISZH010000016.1 GCA_031269345.1 Desulfovibrio sp.
CAAATGGCTCGGTCCGCGTGCTGCGGGGCGGCGGTTGGAGCGGCGGCGCGGAGTTCTGCAGCTCGGGCTTCCGCGGCAGCCACTGGCCGGTCATCCGCCTCCTCAGCTTAGGTTTCCGGTTGGCCCTCTCCACGGAGTAGCAGGAGGGATGGAACAGGCGCGGCAAACGCATGGAGCGCAGTGGAACGGAGCGGAATGCGTGAAGCCCGCCTGTTCCTTCCGGGCAGGGCAAGTATGTTTTGCCTTTCCACCTGGGGCGGAGTAAGCCGCCCCTCCGCTGAAATTTTTTTTGCGAAAAGCGTCAACCGGCAGTGAAACGTATATATGTCCCTGCAATACAAGTTTTTTTCCATTCCCATTCCGGGCGAAGGTTCAGGCGGGGTTGTTCACAAGGCAACAACCTCCGATGTCTTCATGCGCGGCGCGGCGTCGGCAACGGCGGTTCGCGCCGCGCTCGTTTTGTGACGCCCGGCGCATGGAGCCGGTACAGGCATCGTGCCGTGGCGAAAACCCCGCCGTATGAAGGAGATGCGGCACAAGAGGACCGCCGCGCGCGTTCCTGCGGCCCGCTCCAGACTCCATAGGAGCATTTTACCTTTGAGAGGATGCGCCCGGCCTCTCAGCCTACGCCCGTTCCGGCGTTAACAGCGCAAATAAATTAGCGCTTACGCCTTCGCGGCGGGTGTCCGCTCTCGCGGCCGCCGGAGCAATTTCAAAGTGAAATTGCTAGCGTTCGATTCGGGCGAAGGCGTTGTGGGCGTGAATGGATTCAAAGCTTTCCACTTCCGCTGTGAACCTTGAGATGTGCTGGTGATTTTCCAGTTTTTCCGCAATGTTGCGTACAACATCCTCCACAAAGCAGGGATTTGCGAAGGCCTGCTCGGTGACGAACTTTTCATCATCGCGTTTCAACAGGGGATAGACCGGGGATGAACCAGAAGTTTCCGCAATTTCAATAAATTCTTCCAGCCAGCAGAAATTTTTGAGATACAGTGTGAGGCGGATCTCCGTTCTCTGGCTGTGTGCCCCTTCGGAGCTGATGGCCTTGGAGCAGGGGCAGACGGTCATGACCGGGACGATGACTTCCAGAATAAAATCGAGCCTGTTTTCCCCGGCGCGGGAAAGTTCCCCGGTGATTTTGCAGCGGTAGCTTTGCAGAGCGGTGGATTTGCTGACCGGGGAGGGCCGGGGCATGAAAAAGATAAATTCGAACGTAACGCGGGCTTTGCGCGCGTCCAGCCGCTCCAGGATATTTTCCAGCAGGCCGCGTACGGTTTTGTAGCTCAGGTCTTCCTGGCGCCTTTCCAGCACCTCGATAAACCGGCTCATGTGCGTGCCTTTGAAATGGGCCGGCAAATCAACCCCCAGTTCGACCAGGGCGACGGTGGACTGCGCGCCGCCTTCCCGGCGGCTTACGGAGATCGGCAGGCTCAGGTTGCGTACCCCCACGCTGTCGATGGGCATGGCCACCTCAGCCGGGGTGTTTTGCACGTCTTCCATCAAAAATTCCTTTCAGCCGGGACAGAAGCCAGTCGGCGGACGGAGCCGGCCGCGGATTGAAAACGGCGCCGGTTGCGCTCAAGGACGACAGGGCGGTCAGGGGAGGTTTTCTCCGGTCGTGGCCAAGGAGAGTTTGCCGAACTTGACGTCCTTGACGGCAATCAGGCGGCGTCCGAGTTCAAGCAGTTCGGCGCCCGGGCCTTTGAGCACCAGGACTTCAAGACAGTTGTGGTGGTCCAGATGCACATGCAGGGTGGTGACGATCAACTCGTGCGCATCGTGCTGGGCCGAGGTTATGCGCTGGGCCAGATCGCTTTTGTGGTGGTCATAAACCAGGGTCAGGGTGGCGGCGGATTCCGCGTCGCTGTTCTCCCATTCCTGTTGCACCAAGCTTTTGCGGATCAGGTCCCGTATGGCCTCCGAGCGAGTCTGATAGCCGCTTGCCCGCGAAAGCTCGTCAAAGCTTTCCAGCAAATCGGAATCGAGGGACACGCCGAAGCGGATGGTGCTGCCCATAAAAACTCCTGTTCTTCCGCTTCCGGAACTATTTTTTAGCTGAGCTTCCTTTGCGGTTTGAGACCCCGGCCTTCAGGACGGATAGCCCCGCCTTGAAGGGCTGGGTATCCGTACGAGCGGAAGTTTGGCGGGGCCCAAACCCCATCCAGACGCAAGACGCATGGGCCTGAAGGCCAATGCTGCCTTCTTGGTTCCGGGGCATTTCGCCGTGAAAATGTGCCGGGCGGATGCCGCATCGCTCCTTTCCGCGGGATTTTCGTCCGCTCCCGCCTTCGCGCGGGAGACACTGTCATATCATGTGCTCGCGACACTTCGCGCGGGAGACACTTGCGGGCTTCTCCAAGGTTCTGTATGCTTTTGCGCATCTTGGGGAACGTCACGCTGAATTTGCCGAACCGGTTCCAGGTATAACAACTTTTTTCTCCGGTCAAGCGGGTGTCTGGCTTTTGCGGCGGCGGTTGCGCCGGGTTTCGGAGTTCTTATGCTTTATACTTTGGAAGTGCGGTTGAAACCGGATCTGGAGGACTGCGTCGGTCGCAATCTGGCGCGGCGTATTCGCGATACGCTCGGCCTGGAAGCCGAGAGCGCGAGGCTGACCAGGGCCTATATCATAGACGGCCTGGGACGCGACGAGCTGCAAGCCGCGATTGAGAAGGCTGCCGTGCACGATCCTGTGCTTCAGGACGCCTCTCTTGTCCCTTTCCCCTCGGACGCGGACTGGATAATCGAAGCCGCCTTCCGTCCCGGGGTGACGGATAACGAAGGCCGCACCGCCCGCGATACCCTGGCCCTTGTCCTGAGTCTTGCGGATAAGCGGTCCCTGTCCGTATATACGGCCGTCCGCTGCCATCTCCGGGGCGCTTTGAGCAGGGAGGATGCGGAGCGCATAGCCCGCGATCTGCTGGTGAACGAGCTGATCCAGCGCTACAGCATAAAAAGCGGGGAGGACTGGCGGACGGAACCTGGGTTTGCCCCCCGCGCCGCCGGAGTCAGCGGCGCGGCCAGCGCGGCAGTGGACCGCGTGCCCTTGACCTCCATGTCCGATGCGGAAATGCTGGATTTAAGCCGGCAAAACACCTGGGCGCTTTCGCTGGAGGAATTGCGGGCCGCGCGCGCCTACTTTTCCCGCTCTGACACTGTGAGGGAACGACTTGCGGCCGGGTTTCCCCCGGAGATGGCAAATGACCCCACCGATGCGGAGATGGAAGTCCTGGCCCAGACCTGGTCCGAGCACTGCAAGCACAAAATCTTTGCCTCCCGCATAGTCTACGAGGACGCGGAAGCCGGGCGCGAAGAGGTGATAGACGGCCTGTATGCGAGCCGCATCCGGCAGACCACGGCCAGAATCAGGGAAAAGCTCGGAGACGGCGATTTCTGCCGTTCAGTTTTCAACGACAACGCGGGGGTTGTGGCCTTTAACGAGGACTATGACGTCTGCATCAAGGTGGAAACGCACAACAGTCCTTCCGCTCTGGACCCTTACGGGGGAGCGCTGACCGGCATTGTCGGGGTGAATCGTGACCCCATGGGCACAGGTCTGGGGGCGGAACTTGTCTGCAATACCGATGTCTTTTGTTTCGCCTCCCCCTTTTATCAGGGCGAGTTGCCTCCGCGCATTCTGCATCCGCGCCGGATCATGGAAGGGGTGGGCGAAGGGGTGAAGGACGGCGGCAACAAGAGCGGCATACCCACGGTAAACGGCTCCATGGTTTTTGACCGGCGATTTTTGGGCAAACCGCTTGTCTATTGCGGGACTGTCGGTCTTTTGCCGGCCCGCATCCACGGACGGCGGGGCTATGAGAAAAAAGCCGCCGCGGGGGATGTGGTGGTAATGGCCGGAGGTCGGATAGGCAAGGACGGCATCCACGGCGCGACCTTTTCTTCCGAGGAACTGCACGAGCATTCCCCGGCCACGGCCGTGCAGATCGGCGATCCTATAACTCAGCGCAAGCTTTACGATTTTATCATCCGGGCTCGAGATCTCGGCCTGTACAACTCGATCACGGACAACGGGGCGGGGGGACTGTCTTCCTCCGTGGGCGAAATGGCCGAAGACACGGGCGGCTGTATTCTGGATCTGGCCAAAGCCCCTCTCAAATACGACGGCCTGCGGCCTTGGGAAATCCTTCTGTCAGAGGCGCAGGAACGCATGACCCTGGCCGTGCCCAAGGCCAATTTGCGGGATTTCCTGAAATTGGCGGGAGAAATGGACGTAGAGGCGGGCGCTTTGGGGGAATTTACGGATTCCGGGTTTTTCCATGTCGTGTATGGAGATGTTCAGGTCGCGCGGCTGCGTATGGATTTTATGCACCACGGACTGCCGCGCATGGACCTGCGCGCGCGCTGGGAGCGTCCGGCCGCTTACCCCGCCGGTGTCAGCGTGTTAAAGAGCGCCGACGGTGTGGAGGCAAGTCCGGAACGGGCGCGCAGGCAAGGCGGGACAGGGCATCGCGATTTGCTGCTGCGCATGCTCGCTCGCCTGAATATTTGCAGCAAGGAATATCTGATCCGCCAATACGACCATGAGGTCAAAGGCGGCAGCGCGATCAAACCCCTGGTGGGAGCGATGCGCGACGGTCCTTCGGATGCGGCGGTTTTGCGCCCGGTTCTGGCTTGCGAGGCGGGTATCGTCTTGTCTCACGGCATTTGCCCGAAATTCAGCGACGCGGATACTTATTGGATGGCCGCCAACGCGGTGGACGAGGCGGTGCGCAATGCGGTGGCGGTGGGCGCCGATCCGGCGCGTCTGGCCGGAGTGGACAATTTTTGCTGGTGCGATCCGGTGCGTTCGGAAAAAACCCCGGACGGAGAATACAAACTTGCCCAGCTTGTGCGCGCCTGTCAGGCCCTGGAAGATTTTTGCCTGGCCTATGGCGTGCCCTGCGTGTCCGGAAAGGATTCCATGAAAAACGACTATACCGGCGGCGGGATCAAGATATCAATTCCTCCCACCCTGCTTTTTTCCGTTCTGGGTTTCATCCCTGACGTGTCTTTGGCCGTGAGCAGTGATTTCAAGCGGGCGGGAGAGCGGATTTATATCCTCGGGATCACCAGGCCGGAACTGGCCGGAAGCGAACTTGCCGACGAGCTTGGGCTTTTGGGCGGCGCGGTTCCGGTAGTTGCGGCCGAAGCCGCGCGGGCGAGATATTTTTTTCTCCATGAGGCCATGCGCCAGAAGCTGGTCAGCGCCTGCCACGATTTGTCGGACGGCGGGCTTGGCGTGGCTCTGGCCGAGATGTGCATAGGCGGCCGGCTGGGCGCTTGCGTTGACCTTGAGCGCGTGCCCCGATCGGGTTTTGAGGGGCTGGATCCGGAAGATGCCGCGACTTCGATTTTGTACGCGGAATCGGCAAGCCGCCTGCTGGTTGCCGTGCCGGAGGGCGAAAGCGATGCCTTTGAGGCGCTGTTTGCTCGCGCTGGCCATCCCGGACGTGACGCTGCCCATATAGGGACGGTACGCGCCGGGACGGAACTTTGCCTGTCCTTTGGAAGCGCGGAACTGTTCAGTGTGGAGGTGGAGGATATGGCGCGGGCCTTCAAGGCGACCCTGAACTGGTAGTGTCATGTCGTTCGCGGAATGCCGCGACGCCGGGCGCGCCGTCACATTTCCAGGCGCGAGTTACGGAATGCATAGTCGCTGACGGAATAACTATATGCGAATTTGATATTTCCACTGTCGGCAAATTTATATACCCTGCTTTCGTCCTTGGTATACGACGCCAGCCTCGGTGCGGGCGTCAATATCCACTCGCTCTGGAGCAGTTCACGAATGAAACGGGTGAACTGCGCGGCAAGGATTTGCGGGCAAATCCTTGCCGCGAAACAGGGGCAGGCGGGCTTTGCCCGCCGTAAGCGAACTGTTTCAAGCGTTAATTGCTCTCTAAAATTCACAGAACAAGGAAGGTCAGCATGCCCAAACATCCCTATCGCATAGAGACCCTGGCCCTGCACGTCGGACAGGAAGACGCCGACCCGGCCACCTCGGCAAGGGCCGTGCCAGTTTACCGCACCACCGCTTACAAGTTCAGGAATTCCAAACACGGTGCGGATCTTTTCGCTTTGCGCGAACTTGGGAACATCTATGCCCGGCTGATGAACCCCACAAATGACGTTCTGGAAAAACGTCTGGCCGCCCTTGACGGAGGAGCCGCCGGTCTTGCTCTGTCCAGCGGCACCTCGGGCGTTTACTTTTCCATCACCAACATCCTGCGATCCGGAGACGAACTGGTCAGCGCCGTCAACCTTTACGGCGGCACTTACACGATGTTTGACGCCATCCTCCCGCAGCAGGACATCAAGGTGCATTTTACGCCGGTCAATGATTTCGCCGCCGTGGACAAGGCCGTCAATGCCAGAACCCGCGCCGTGTTTATCGAAACCATCGGCAACCCCCTTCTGGATGTGGCGGATGTGGAAGGGTACGCCGCCATAGCGAAAAAACACCACCTGCCCCTGATTGTCGACGCCACCTTTACCCCCCCGACCCTTCTGCGCCCAATCGAATATGGAGCGGATATCGTAATCCATTCCCTCAGCAAATGGATCGGCGGACACGGGACGGGCATAGGAGGCATCGTCATCGACGCCGGGAAATTCGATTGGACGGACCCGAAATTCACTCTTTACAACGAACCGGACAGAGGCTACCACGGCCTGCGCTTCGCGCACGATCTGGGAGAGCTGAACCCCGTGGCCTTTGCCTTGCGTCTGCGCACCGTAGGCCTGCGCAACCAGGGTCCGACCCTTGCCCCGGACGCCGCCTGGCAGTTCCTGCAAGGCGTGGAAACCCTCCCCCTGCGCATGGCCAGACATAGTGAAAACGCGCTTCAGGTGGCCCAATATCTGCAAAAACACCCCAAGGTCACCTGGGTGCGCTATCCTGGCCTGGCTGAAGACCCGAGCTACGCGGCAACGCAAAAATACCTGCCCAACGGGGCAGGGGGCATGGTGGTCTTCGGCGTCAAAGGCGGAGAAGCCTCGGCCATCAAACTGGTGGACAACATTGAACTCTTCAGCCTGCTTGCCAATGTCGGAGACGCCAAAAGCCTGATCATCCACTCCTCCACCACCACACATTCCCAACTGTCCGAAGAAGCGCAGGCGGCGGGCGGATTACACTCCGACCTGATTCGCCTGTCCATCGGCCTCGAACATATAGACGACATCATCGGCGCGCTCTCCGATGCCCTGAACATAATTTGAGCAATAAACCGTTTCCGAAGGGGTGAAAGCCCCTTCGGAAACGGAAGCGCATGCCGGATCGTTCGGACAGGTTGCGGTTTCATAGCTTGTCCTTTCCCTTATCAGGCTGCCTTTATCCTGTTCTGTTCATGGCACATATCCGGGGTTACGCCCATACTGTTGTGGGGCCGAATACGGTTGCGGAACTCGAACCGTCTGCCGATACCCGCACGAGCGTTGGAGCCGGTCTCAAAAGCATGCAGGTACACGCTCATCGCTTCCCCCGGGCTTCGGCTAAAAAATCGCGCTCCACAGTGATCTGACCGATCCTGGCGTGCAGGGTGGCAAGCTTTTTTGCTCTTTTGGCCTATTCTGTCTTGGTTTCCCCAGCGAAAATACCCGCCGCTGAGTCCTTGAGCTGTTTGACCCAGCGGTGGATTTGCGTCTGATGAACATGGTACTCGGAACCCAACTCAGCGATGATTTTTTCACCCGAAAGCGCTGCCGGAGCCATTTTGGCTTTGAAGGGAAAATGGTTCGGAGAGAAAGAGGAAAAACCAAACCCAAAGGAGAAAGACCATATACGGCATCAAGAATCGGAATTTTGACAACCGGCGCGGTGGCATTTCCGGCGATGATCCCGACGCTCTGGAAAAGCTCCGGGCCAAGCTGGCCCTAAAAATGGGGACTTTACAGATATCCTGGGCTTTTCCACAGGAATATTATCCTACTCAATGGAAGACATCAGATTTTTAGCAACATGTTGGCAATGTGCTACAAGGGCATCCCACGAAATCCATTTGCTATTCAGATATTTATAGTTACCAAGATTTGTATCCTGCAAATCAAACGGCAGAGGTTTTCCAAGCTGGACAAGAAGTTGTTGCAATGCGGAGGCGTTATTGTTCTGCGGGTAAAGAATATCGAAAGTTTCAAAAGCGTTATATGTATTTTGAAACCCCAAACTATCAGACAAGGCTACAAAATCAATATAGTCCCGAGTCGCATTGCGCTTAAGAATCAAAACAGCTTTAATCCTCAAAAGTTCTTGAGGCGTGGGACATAAAATTTTGTGCCCTTGAACATTGACCTCTTGAACTTCAAGAGGTGTTGTGCGCATAAGTTGACGGATACCTGTTTCAATACCGTCAAGGCTGCCTAGGATCGGCCTTTTCATCCGCGCGGTCTGCCGGCCAGCTACGGATTCAAGAGCAGCCAAGATGTCATCAAAAGTCTCTTTCACGTTGGGAATAACATGGTCAGCATCAAACGAAATGCGGTGTTCAGTATAAATAGCTGAGGCAGTCCCGCCGACAAGAACCGCCTCATGTATTATTCCTTGCAGACGGGACGCAGCGGAAAGAACCTCGTCCCACCACTCCAATTCGGTCTTTTTCACCTGTTTCCCGGCGCGGAAGCACCGCATCCAGTTCCACTAACCAGACTTGAGACTTCAGAAGAAGCGCAGCTTCCTACAAAAAAATTCCAGAAATGGTAGCGTTGCTCTGTTGGATCATGGATATAATTAGCACAAACGCGCTGAATGGAAGCGGCCAAGTCAGGGTTGGCAATCAAGGCATCGCGAAGTTCAATCCAGTCGGCGAGGCTCCCCCGGCTGATAATATCATCAATGGCGACGAGAGAAAATGGCTGTGTATCGTTAATATGGCGATGCAGCATCTTTGCTTCGACGCGGTTACAGTTTTCGCTCCAAAAATATTTTCAAAAAAATCTATACCTTTCGAGAAAATGTCAAATCCTTTTTTGCAGACTTTTTTGCACCGGAACCAGCAAAACTTTTCCGCGTTTGTGTGCAAGATACTTTACCGTCATTTCCCCTTCAACTGTTGCAATTACAATGTTCCCGCTTCTTGGGGCAACGGATCAATCCGCCACTATTGCTTCACCAAATAAACATTGCCAAACGGGGAATATATCTTTTACGCGAGGTACTCCATTTACGTCGTGCAACTGCGGCAAGGTTTAATCGGGGGAGCCATAACAGGTCTCCGTCCTGTATGCCGGCAGGTTTCATAGAATCGCCGCTTGCACGTAGAAAAAAAGTTGCCGCATGGTTGCGGACCAAGTATTCATGTAAATCAAGTTTCCGATCCAGATAATCTTCAGCGGGAGAGGGGAACCCCGCTGCCACCGGCGACAGCAAGAGCGGAAGGCCTTCCCGTAGCATATCACCCGGCAATCTGGCCGCTTCCACGGAAATAGCTTTCGTGTCTCGCATGCTTATTTAATTCTTTTTGGTGTTATACTCATCACTCCGTTGTTTTGTATAATTGTATCTTTATATTTTATAACAATTTTTTTCCAGACTTTACCATCGTCGCCGCTTACTGCCCATGAGCCGTCTTCATTTTTTCGGTATTTAGCTTTTGTACGACGCTCTGTTGTTCTTTGCGTCACAATGGCTTCTGAAGTTGTGTATTCGGTGGTAAAATTTTTGAGCATTGCATCAGCTTATTTGTTGCCTGTACTCATCTGTAGCTGCAATTTACCAATGAGAGGATTGGAATCACCGCATGCAAAAAGAACCAGAGAGATGCAAAGGAGAATTTTGGAAAGAAATTACATTGTTACCTAGCAGTTTATTTATTTGTTTCAATCCACGTCTGGCTTCCATCCGTAAAGGAATTTCTGCTCAAGCATACACTTCACGCCTATGGCCTATTGCAATCACGACGATACTAATTTTGTTTTCTTCGATTCGACATAAAATCCGATAATCGCCCACTCGATACCGCCATAGCCCAGAAAGTGTCTGTCCTGTAAGAGATTTTCCAATGGCGCGCGGGTTTTCCAAGTTGGCCACACGTTCTCGCAAAAACCGGACTATCCTTTTTTGCGTATCCACTCCCAACTTGGACAAAGCCTTGTCGGCTTCAGGGGCGAGTTCAATCTGCCAAGCCAAGACGACGTTCCACGTCTTCTAAGGGTATTCCCTTTCCCCCGCTTGACCGGAAACGCAGATATTCCTCCTCAGCCCTGTACGCGTCTTCTATGTCCTCCAGGTGCATGAGAATGGCTTCCCTGGCGTAATAACTCTTCGTTCTGCCGGTTGCCTTGGCCAATGCGCCAAGGCGGGCTTCGATTTCTTCTGGTAATCTGATGGCAAGCATGGCTTATTCCTTTTTGCTATACTCGTATAGCAAGTTTAAGATATAGTCAAGCCAGTGACTATTTTAAATCCGCCATGATTTGGTTTAACTCCTGCGCCATACGTGTAAGTTCCTGGACGGCCGAAGACGCCTGCTCCATGCCTTTCGCTGTCACTCCTGCAATTTTGTTCACTTCCTCGATGGTAGAGTTGATCTCTTCTGAAGTGGAACTTTGCTCCTCAGCTGCAATGGCGATGGACGCCACTAACGCTGAATTGGAAGTGGCCAGGTCCACAATTTCTGACAGGGCCTGGACGGAGGAATTTGCGAGCTTCGTAGATCCTGCGATTGCCGTAACAGCTTCTGCCATTTCTTTGATACTCGCTTTGGCTGACTGCTGAATGGCGGTAATGCTGGTGTCCACTTCTCTCGTTGCATTCATTGTTTTTTCAGCAAGTTTTCGCACCTCGTCCGCCACAACGGCAAAACCGCGTCCGGCCTCTCCAGCGCGCGCCGCTTCAATGGCAGCATTAAGCGCTAGAAGATTGGTTTGATCCGCTATGTCCGAACGATGGAGATCACCTCTACCGATTTCTGCGGAAATCAGTAACAAATTGTCATCCCAGAGGATTTCTGATATTGAACCCCATCGCTTTGAGCGTCAGATCGCGCAGGGCGAGCAGGCAGTCTTCTCGCGTCATTTCCCGGATCAACTCCTCCAGAGTGGAACTTGCGCGCCAGCCCAGTTTTTGCGCTGCCCTGGACGCGTCGCCCAGCAGTGTCCCGACTTCGGCCGGACGGAAAAGGCGTTTGTCCACTCGTATTATGGTCTGGCCGGGGCTAACGGCGCAGGTCAGATCCTCGCGGCCGCAGATATGCCCGAAACGCCGGGGATCCACTTCTTCCGCGATCCCGCGCTCGTTTTCTCCCTCTCCTTCCCATCGCAGCCGGATGCCGATCTCGGCTGCGGCCGTCTCCACAAAAGCGCGGACCGTGCATTGCCGTCCGGTGGCGATGACGAAGTCCTCCGGCTTTTCCTGTTGCAGCATGAGCCACTGCATCTGTACGTAATCGCGGGTGTGTCCCCAGTCGCGCAGGGAAGACAGGTTGCCAAGCAGCAGGACGTCCCTTAGCCCGGCGGCGATTGAGGCCAGGGCGCTGGTGATCTTGCGGGTAACGAAGTTTTCGCCGCGCCGTGGGGATTCGTGGTTGAACAAAATGCCGTTGCAGGCGTACATTCCGTAAGCCTCCCGGTAGTTCACGCAGATCCAGTAAGCGTAGAGTTTGGCGGCGGCATAGGGGCTGCGGGGGTAAAATGGCGTACTTTCCTTCTGGGGTGTCTCTCTGACCAGACCATAGAGCTCGGAGGTGGAGGCTTGGTAGAAGCGGGTTTTATCCGTGAGTTTCAGGACGCGGATGGCCTCCAGCAGGCGCAGGACCCCAAGCGCGTTCACGTTGGCCGTGTATTCCGGCAGTTCAAAGGATACCAGCACATGGGTCTGGGCGGCGAGGTTGTAAATCTCGTCCGGCTCTATGCCGGCGAGCAGGGCGAAGAGATTTCCTCCATCGGTCAGGTCTCCGTAGTGCAGGCAGAGGCGCGGGTTTTGCGCGTAGAGGCCCTGGTGCAGGTGATCGATGCGCGCCGTGGTTGGCTGCGAAGAGTTGCGGACAAGACCATGCACCTCGTAGCCTTTTTCGATAAGCAACTCGGCGAGATATGAGCCGTCCTGGCCGGTTATTCCGGTTATGAGCGCGCGTTTCATTTGAACAGGTCAAGGTAGGCGTACAGCGCCGGGGAGCCTCCGGTGTGGAGGAAAAGCAGGTTGGTCCCGGCGGGGAAAGCCCCCTTGCGCACTTGATCAATAAATCCCGCCATGGCCTTGCCGGTATACACGGGGTCGAGGAGAATGGCCTCTGTTCGGGCGAGCAGGGTAACGGCTTCAATCATGGTTTCTGTGGGCAGAGAATATCCGGTGCCGACATAGTCGCCGAAACAGGTTACGGCGGAAGTGGGCAGGGGGTGGCTGACCCCGGCGAGTTCAGCGGTTTCCGAAGCGAGTTTGTAGACAAGTTCTTCCTGCGCCTGCTTGGTGCGGCTCACGTTCATGCCGAGCACGGAAATTCCGGCGTTCGAGCCGAAGATGCCCGCGAGTACGCCTGCGTGGGTGCCGGCGCTGCCGCTGGGCAGGACGATCGCCCCTATGTCGAGGCCAATGCGGAAAAGCTGCTCCGTCATTTCCTGGGCGCAGGCCGCGTAGCCCAGGGCGCCCAGGGCATTGGAAGCGCCTCCGGGAATGATGTAGGGTTTTTTGCCTTTTGCCCGCAGACCGGCAGCGACCTTTTCCATTTCCTCCAGCATGGGCGAGCCGCCGGGAACCACGCTTATGCTCCCGGCGCCGAGCAGTTTGTACAGGAAGTTGTTGCCCGAGGCTTCCGGTTTGTAGCTGCCCTTGACGCGCTCTTCCAGCACGAGATGGCAATCCAGCCCTTCATGGACGGCCCAGGCCAGGGTCAGGCGGGCGTGGTTTGATTGCACCGCGCCGCAGGTGACGAGCGTGTCCGCTCCCTTTTTCAGGGCATCCGCGATACAGAAATCCAGTTTCCGGGTCTTGTTGCCGCCCCCGCAGCCGGGAAGCAGGTCGTCGCGTTTGATGTAGATATTGACCTTGCCGCCCAAGGCTTTGGAAAAGTTGGGAAGAAACTCTATCGGGGTTTCTGTCCGCACATAGCCGCGCCGGGGAAATTTTCCGAGGTTCATCCGAAATTCCTTTATAGTTAGAAATTTCTCCCTTCAGGGAGAGTTCCGCTTGAGGCCGGGCGTTGTCTGTCTGCGGCCGTGGGGTAGCGGGGGTAGCGCTTGCGCCCGCACAGACGGAGTTTTATGCAAGGCCGCCCGTGTTGTCAACGTCGACCGGCCGGCAGACCCATACCAATTTGCTTTCGATAGAAAGCGAATTGGTATGGCGGCGGCGCGCCCGGCTTTCGCCAGACATCCAGCGTCATGACATTCTGTGGACGGCGTGACAGTAATGTCATTCCGCCGATGTGCCGCGGCAGGTGTCGATGTGCCGCGGCAGGTGTCCGCGGCAGGTTGCCAAGGGCGGCGGGAGTTGTTATGTCTGAAACAAAGGATACCGTATGACCCACAACTTTTGATCCTCCCGGGTACTTTGAAAAACTTAAAACTGCCGGATTTTCTGAGGCACAGGCCAAGGTTCGGACAGAAGCCTTGCGGGGAATTATTGAGGAAAAGCTGCCGACAAAGCAGAGCATAAAAGATCTGAAAACGGAAATGAAAGAGCTTGAGAATCGGCTAACTTTCCGGCTGGGCGACATTGATGGCAGCTTGTGTTGTCCTGGCGGCGGTTTTGGTTGGGCCGCTATGGTGGCCGTTTTTCGCATGTCCGGCTCTGGAACGAGTTCCGTACAAGCAGCATATCGGCGGTGAGGATTAAGTATAGATGCCTACTCAACGTGCTGAACGAAATAGGACAATAACGCTTACCGAGGATGAAATCAACCGATATATTGATTTATGCCAGTGCACATACAGTGCGGCACAACGCGAAAACATGATAATACACGGAAATGCTTTTGATGTTCTTGGAGAATGCCCTGATAAATTTGTGGACTTGTTGATTGTTGACCCGCCATACAATCTAGGCAAGGTATATGGTGGTATGTCTTTCAAGAAAATGAGAGGTGATGAATATACTGAGTTCACACATAATTGGATTGAAGCTGTTCGCCATACGCTTAAACCAGACGCAACTATTTATGTTTGCAGCGACTGGCAAACAAGTCTTATTGTTGAACAAGTTCTCGGTGATTTCTTCACTATTCAAAACCGAATTACCTGGCAACGCGAAAAGGGACGCGGGGCGACGCGTAACTGGAAAAATGCAATGGAGGATATATGGTTTGCTACCGTTTCCCCCAAAGAGTTTACATTCAATGTTGACGATGTTAAAATGCGTAGAAAAGTTATCGCGCCGTACAAGATAAACGGCGAACCAAAAGACTGGGTAGAGAGCGAGAATGGAAATTTCCGCGACACGTTTCCATCTAACTTTTGGGATGATATTTCTATCCCTTACTGGTCTATGCCTGAAAATACCGACCACCCTACGCAAAAGCCGGAAAAACTCTTTGCGAAGCTTATATTGGCAAGTTCCAATCCGGGAGATGTTATACTTGACCCCTTTATCGGTTCTGGGACGACTGCGGTAGTAGCCAAGAAACTTGGTCGCAAGTTCATCGGTATTGAACGCGAGGCTGAATACTGCGCTTATGCTCAAAACCGCCTTGAAATGGCAGATAAAATAACAAGTATTCAAGGGTATGCCGACGGCGTTTTTTGGGAACGCAATACTCTCGCCCTGCAACAAAAAGTTTGAGGGAAACATAAGCAAAATTATACCCTACACATAGAAAGACACGTATACTTTAATTTTGACATACCGGAGAGATGATATTGTGTTACAAGAGTTGATTACTCAGAGCATAAATTGTCGGACATCAAGCGGCTTGAGCATATCGCACATACTTTCCTTTGAAAAAGTTTCGCGCTTTGACAGCGCGGCGTTGAGTGCCGCGCAAAAAAGAACTAAGATTCTTTCAATTCCTCCTTGTCGACAGCCTGCTTGTGGAGGTGTCCTGCTTGTGGAGGTTGCATGATTGGTAAAATCTGTCTAAAAAACCCTGGACCGATGCTAAGGCGTTACAGAAATTTTTTGTCGAGGAGATACATATGGCCAGTTTTGTGAATGCCGGGGATGTCGTTGCCGCCGCAGTGGAAATAGAACGCCGGGGGCACGCCTTTTACAAAAAGGCGGCGGATCAGGCCGCCAAGGCGGATAAAGAATTTTTCACCTTCATGGCCGGAGAGGAACTGCGGCATGAAGAAATTTTCAGGGCCATGCTGGACCGCCTCGGGGGCGTTTCCCTGCCGGCGGGGAGCGATGAGGCGGAATACCTCGACTACGTACACGGGCTTCTGGATTCCCATACCCTGTTTCTGCCGGAACAGGAGAGTCTGGCGCTGAAAACTCCCCTGTATCGGGCATTGCAATTCGAGAAGGACAGCTTGGTGTTTTTTCTGGAATTGGAGACCATGGTGCCGGATTTGGAAAAGAAATATGTGCGCCAGTGTGCAGACGAGGAGCGCAGGCATCTGCGCCTGCTCATCAAACGCTGGCCTCCCTTGGGCGGCTGATACCAATTCACGGTAAAAATTGTCATAATTTTTACCGTGAATTAGCATTGCGCGACAGGATGTCGCGTCGAAACGCGAAGTATTTTGTAAAGCTTCAGGCAGGCAAGGCCCGCCTGCTCTTTGCAAAACCTCCGGGTTTGGCGCCCGTGCTGTTGTGAACACGATTTGCCCTTGCGCGTTTGGCCGTCTTGCTGTAAACAGCGGCCATGCTGGCATACCCGCGCATATCCCCCGAGATAATCGGTTTCGGACCCTTCGCCGTGCGCTGGTACGGCCTGATGTATGTGTTCGCTTTCGCCTCGGCCGTGTTTCTTGGGCGTTTGCGCGTCGCGCGCAGCCGCATCTTCAGCGGGGAAGAATTCGACGAGGTTCTTGTTTTCGGTTTTCTCGGTGTTCTTCTGGGGGCGCGTCTGGGCTATGCGCTTTTCTACAACCCTTTGTATTTTCTTGATAATCCCCTTGAAATATTGATGATCTGGCATGGCGGGATGAGCTTCCACGGCGGCTTTCTCGGGGTGCTTCTGGCTCAAGGTCTGGCGGGCAGGCGCCGCGGAAAAACTTTCTTTGAAACCATGGATTTTATGGCCCCTCTCGTTCCGCCCGGCATTTTCTTCGTGCGCATCGGCAATTTCATCAACGCCGAACTCTGGGGCAGGATCAGCGATGTCCCCTGGGCCATGATTTTCCCCGGCGCGGGACCCTTGCCGCGCCATCCTTCCCAGATTTACGAAGCGGCCTTGGAAGGTCTGCTGCTTTTCGCGATTGTCTGGATTTTTTCCGCTAAACCGCGTCCGCGCATGGCAGTAAGCGGCGTCTTCGCAACGGGTTACGGTCTGCTGCGCACCTTCGCCGAGTTTTTTCGCGAGCCGGACGCCCACTTGGGCGTAGTAGCTTTCGGCTTCGCCACCATGGGTATGCTGCTCTGTTTTCCCATTATCATAACGGGTTTTGTGCTTCTCTATCTCGCCTATCGCAAACCTCCCCCTCAGGTTCGGCGGTGACCCCGGACGGGTAATGCCAATTCGCGGTGAAAATTGTCATAATTTTTGGCGCGACAGGATATCGCGCCGAAATGCGAAGCATTTCGGGAGGCAAGAGGGGACCGCGTTCCCGCCGCAGCCGGGCGCAAGAAACCGCATGAACGCGGCAAGGGTTTGCAGACAAATCTATGCGGGCAATCGCAAATGTGAAATGAGCTAATGCGCCTGTCCCCAACTGTGTCCCGTGCCGCTTTCCACGAGCAGTTCGACGCTTAGCGCTTCACCGCCCGGCCTCACCCCGGACATAAGCGAGGAAAGACGCTCGCAGGCTTGCCGTGCATGCGCTTGCGGAACCTCCAGAAGCAGTTCGTCGTGGATTTGCAGAAGCAGGCGCGCTTCCAGCTTTTTCAGGACCGGGTCCGCATCCACCGCCAGCATGGCCAGTTTGATGATATCGGCGGCGCTGCCCTGGATGCGGGTGTTTATGGCCTGCCGTCTTGCCTGGGATTTCAACTGGTTGTTCTGGGAGTGAATGTCGCAAATGATGCGGCGGCGTCCGGCCAGGGTGGTTATGAAACCTTTTTCCGCCGCCTCTTCTTCAATGGAATCGTAAAATTTTTTCAAACCGCCCAGACGCGCGAAATAGCGTTTGATAAAGGCGTCTGCGTCCTTCATCCCTATGTGCAGTTCTCTGGCCAGCTTTTGCGCGCCCATGCCGTAAATCAAGCCGAAATTGATGGTTTTGGCGTTGCGGCGCAGATCCGGGGTGATCTGCCCGTCCGGCAGGTCAAAGAGCAGCCCGGCCGTGCGCAGATGAATGTCCTCGCCCCTGCGGAAGGCCTCAAGAAGCGTGGTCTCGTTGGAAAGATGCGCAAGCACCCGCAGTTCAATCTGTGAATAGTCCGCGCAAACAAGGAGATTGCCGGGCGCGGCTATGAAACAGTCGCGCATGCGCTGCCCGAGGGGCCCGCGTATCGGTATATTCTGCAGGTTGGGGCCGCTGGAGGAAAGGCGTCCGGTGGCCGTTGCCGTCTGGTTGAAGCTGGTGTGAATGCGGCCGTCCTGATCGGCAAGGCCGGGCAGAGGGTCCAGATAGGTCGAGCGTATTTTTTCCAGTTTGCGGAATTCAAGCACCGCTTCCACTATGGGATGTTTCCCGGTCAATTTTTCCAGGGATTCCTGTGAAGTAGAGGCAAGTCCCCCTTGGGTTTTCCCGGATTTCGGCAGGGACAACACGGAAAAAAGCACATCGGAAAGTTGTCGGGAAGAGCGGATGTTGAAGGAACGGCCCGCCAAAGCGTGAATGCGCCTGGTTTCGGCGGCCAGTTCATTACGCACGTCCTCCAGAAAGACGGCGAAGGCTTCGCGGTCAATACCTATGCCGCGCTCCTCCATATGCGCCAGCACCGGGATCAGGGGCAGCTCAATGCCGTTCAGCACAGGGATCAGACCAGCACCTGCGATTTCTCTGTCCAATAAGGCGAAGAGGGCGAGGGCGCAAAGCCCGGGATGGGTGTCAGGCGCGTGGGAAAGCGCGGCCGCTTCGCTAAAACGGGCGACAAGATGCCGGAAGGAATAATTTCGTTCCTCCGGGTTCAGCAGATAAGCGGCAAGTGAGAGATCGAAAAATCGTTCCGGGGGCAGCTTTTCAAGTTCCGGGCTGCTTTTGATCAGGCTTTTCCAGTCCGGGGAGATTAAGCGCAAGCGCGGATTTTTTTCCGCGAAACCTACAAGGGCGGCCATCGGCCCCTCATAAAGACGTTCTTCATTCCCGGCGCTGATCACCAGTCCGCTTTCCCGGTCGCGAACAATGGCCAGGGCGGAAATATCCTCAGCGAGTGAGAGTTCTTCCGGGCTGCCGATGCGGACGAACTCAGGAGGCGCGGCGGCGAGGCTCAAAAGGTTTCCGTATTCCGCGCGCGCAAGGTCCGGGCTGAAAAAATCTCCCTTTGGAAAACCGCGCGCGTCTTCGGGAGTACGGTCAACCGGGAGGAAAGATTCGCCTTCCGGAAACTCCCCGGACGAAGAGGCTCGCTGTGACTGCCGATTTTCCTCCTCTGAAGCGGGTAAGGAACAGTCGCCTTTTTGTTCCGGGTCGCGCCTGATGTTTTGCGGCCCGGAAAGGCTGCCGGAGGCGACCCCGGCGGCTGCGGGACTTTCCCGCGTCCGGCGCGGAGGAGCGGCATAAGGCGATTTTTCTTCGGAAGGCCCCGGCTGGTTCAGCAAACCGGCTCTTGCCATGGAACCGATTTCCCGGACAAGGGAGTGCAGTTCATAGCGGGCCATAAAGTCCAACAGACGGTTCAGGTCCGGCTTTTCAGGCCTCAGAGCGTTTTCAGGTATATCCGCGCAACGGTCGAAGCGCAGGCGCGTCAGTTCCCGGTAGAGCATGGCCTCATCCTGCCTGCCTTGCAGTTTAACGCGCAGTTTGGGCTGCACGGCGGGAAGATTGGCGAAGAGATTCTCCAGCGTCTTGAATTCCTGTATCAGTCCCAAAGCGCTTTTGGGACCTATCTGCGGCACGCCAGGAATATTGTCGCTGGAATCTCCGGTCAGGGCTTGGAAATCGGGCCAGGATGCCGGTTCCATGTTGTTTTCCGCGCGAAAATTCGTAAGCGTCGTGAGCTTGTCTTCCTTGCCGGAGGGGTCCCACAGGGCCACATTTTCATGCAGGCACTGTTTCAGGTCTTTATCCGCTCCGAGAATGACGACCGGATAGCGTTCCCGGAAACGCCAGGCCAGGGAGGCGATATAATCGTCCGCCTCGCAACCGGAGGAAACCAGTGTCTGAATCCCAAGAAATCCAAGCGCTTCCCGTAGCGGCGCAAGCTGGAGCACGAGCGGCTCCGGAGTAGGGGGTCTGTTTGATTTATAGTCAGGAAACAGTTCATGGCGGAAAGTCGCGCCTTTCCCGTCCATGAGGAAAACGAGAATATCCGGCTTTTCCTCGCGTAAAAGTTTGAGCAGCAGGCGGACAACCATGAAAAGCACGTTGGTGGGAAAGCCGTCCGCGCGGCTCATATTGCGGAAGGCGTAGAAACTGCGGAAGATAAAGGCCGATCCGTCAATCAGGAGAAGGGGAGGGTCTTTAAGCGCGAGGCGCGAGCGAACAGACATGAGCGCTCTCATGTTTCATGCCGGTGCGTGTCAATTTTGAACTGGATGAAAGCGTCCAGCATGGAGGTCAGGGCGCTTTTGCTGAAAGGCTTGTAAAGAAAATCCGAGCACCCGGAAAGCATGCACTGGCGTCTGAATTCAGGAAGGGCATGGGCGGCCATGCCGACTATCGGCGTCTGAAGAATGCCCTTGTCCGCTTCCATGGCGCGGATGATGCGTGTGGCCTGATAGCCGTCCATCATGGGCATTTCCATGTTGATGAAGATTACGTCGTACGCGGCGTTCTGAAAGGCTTCCACTCCTTCCTGCCCGTTACAGGTTTCGGTTATGCGATGCCGGGTCGCGTTCAGGAAAAGGGAGAAAAGCATGCGGTTGTTGAGATTGTCGTCTACCAGCAAAATATCGAGGCCCGTCTCGTCGCCGGTTTCACCAGGAACCGCCGCCGTGTCTTCCAGATCTGCGGTGAAGCCGGGGGCGATGCTCAAGGCGTTGAGATCGGACAGATCCAGGGAAGTCCCGTCCATACCGGCAGCCAGCACAGGGGTTCCCACGTCGGAGTAAAAATTGTCCATGCCATGCTGTTTCATTTCGTGCAGCGCACTCAGCGCTTCAGGCATATAAAGCCCGTAATCTCCGGCAGCGAAGAGGCTGTCCCTGTCCATGCGCTGGAAGGGAACGGAAATCTGCATGGACCGCAAGTCGTTGTTGAAAAGCCAGCCGTGAATGATGCCTTCCATTTTGCCGACCAGATACCTGACTATATCCAGTTCGTCGGGAATATCCAGGGAATCCGTTTCGAAAAGGGTGGCGTCTTCCAAGGCTTCCGGGTCGGACATAGTACCGAAGAGCAGGCGCAGTCCGTCGTGGGCCTCGGCATCGTTGTCGGCGACCCAGTGGGATGGCAGTGAGGGCGTCCAGGATATGTCAAAGAATGCGTGGAACAGAGTCGGATCGTTGGCGTCAGCCCGCTCGCGCGTGACGCTCAGGATTATGTACCCTTTGCGCACCTGTGCGCTGACCAGAAGCAAAGCCTTTTGCAGGGCTTGGCGCAACATCGGGGCAGGGCTGTTAAGACGCGTAAGCAGTTCGTTTCCGGCTTTGCACTGCATGGATATGCCTTTGGCCGACAAGCGCGGCGCGGCATTGGCGCAGAGTCTCTGCAAGAAGCGTTCGAAGTTGAGAGGCACGTCGATGCGGGGATTGTCGGCAGCTTCGTTCATAGCTATCTGGTACATGTCGTTAAGCAGTTCCTTGATAGGCAGTATGCTTTTCCGGCGTTCCAGAAGCCGGCTATAGGGTCTGTGCAGTTCCCGGTGGATTTTCGTCTGGTCGCTGCTGTCCGGTTCAGTTTCCAGGTCCAGTTCATCAAGCTCGTCCGCCAGTTCCGGGGGGAGCAGATAGGCCTGGAGCCTGCGGGTTGTTGAGGCCAGAAGTAAAGACAGCGAAGCGTGTTCCTGCTGAAGCGTGCTGTTGTCGCGCATGGCTTTTTGCATCTGTTCATCCGCGGCGCAGTCCTGGACATAACATTCCAGTATGCCGGCACTATCATCCGCGCTGGAGGTCAGGGACATACAGGAAAGTTCATAGGTTCCTATCCCGCCATCTTTTTTGCGCAAAGCAATTACTCCCTGCCCTCCATTTTCCAGAATGGAGGACAGGGGGTTGCGGTATCCGTCTTGATTTATGCTCAGATTCGCGAAATTTTCATTATCCGCAAGCAGTTGCTGGGGGGATTCATAATTGAGCATTATGGAGAAGGCATTATTGGCCCGGATGAAATACCCGGACATGTCGGTTTGGAAAATGCCCACCGGGGAATTGTCAAAAATACGCAGATAGTCTTCTTGGGCGCGTGGTTTGCGGGAGCGCACATCGGTAATGAATTCCGCAAGTTGGCGCTCCGCCTCATCTTTTTCCATGTTCGCCGTCTTGGCTTGGTTACGGTAGTTTTTCAGGGTCAGAGCCGTTTTACGCAAAGCGGTCTCGAGCACTGAAGGCCATTTCCCCTTGTAGGCGGCATACCGGTTTTCCGTGACGTTTTCCGAGGTGATGTGGTTTATGTCCACAGCGAAACGAAAGATAAGGCGTCCCCCGTACAGATGCATGGCAAGGATCATCAAAAGCGCGGCGCAACAACCGGATACTCCGGCCCCCAACAGGCGGTTGACGGCCGATGCGCTTGTTACGTCGCGCAACGGCGCCACGACCAGCAGACCGACAGCGGTTCCGAAGCTGTCCCTGACGGGATCGAAGCTTATCTGCAGGGCTTGCGAATCAAGCGCGACCGTCTGGGTCTCGCCGCCCACCTTCGGCAGGATATTGAGAATTTCCCTCCATCGGTCTGAAGAAGCCATGGAGTTCATAAAAGTGCTGCTCGCGTTGCCGGTGAGAACGCGCTCCTCGGCCAAGTCGTAAGGCAATATGGCCAGATCCGCCTGGGAGTTTTTTTTAATGCTCGACAGAACGTGGGAATCAATGGGTAAAGTGGCCATTACCGCCCTGATCCGGCCGGGCGGGGCGGGGCTGACGGCCGAAAGACTGAGAAATCCGCGCGTGAAGGTGATATCTGTCGCGGCGTTGCCTGAAAGGGCATGGTGCAGGAGATAGCGCGTGGAATAGCTGAGAGGCGGAGAATCCCCGTATAGCGCCGGAATGGCAAGAGTAACGATTTCTCCGTTGCGGTCGTAGAAGGTGAAACCGGCCTCAGGCCACAAGGCCTTGCATTGTTCCAGAAGCGCCGCGAGTTTGTCATCCTCAACGTTGGCGTTCTGCGCAACATAATCGGACAAGGCGGACAGCCTGTCGGTAAGCAGAAGCATGTCGGCCTTGACAGTGGACAGACTTTTCAGGCTGTCCTTGCGGGCGGCATTGACAAGTTCATCCGCCGCTGACCAGGAGAGCATCCAGAAAACGGCAAAGCCCAGCACGCACCCTGCCAGGGCGGGTATCCCGAAAAGCATGCCCAGAGGCAGGGAAGTACTTGGTGTTTCAGTGGTGTGCTTTCCGTTCATCCTGCCATATTCCGGTCTGATACGGCGGGCGCGGATCAGTTTCGCCTCTGCCTGCGAAAGACGCGCCTTGCCTTACTTTTCAATGCGGGTATCAATGAAATCCGGCGTAAAATTTTTCCGATTTCGCGCCGGGTTCAGAATACGCCCGCTATTCCGTTTTCTCTCAAAGCGGCGTCGCAACTGCCCAGATGGTACTGTAGATGCGAGCCGATCAAGGCGAGCGTGCCGGCATGGGTCATATCCCGTCCGAAACGCTTGGAGAGCCCTTCGTTTTTTTGGGAAAGCGCTGCATCGTCAAGACCTGACGCATAGGCCAGCGCCTTGTCGCGCATCTTGCCCGCAAATGCTTTAATTATGCCCTTGTCCGGAGTTTCCTCCGTGGTTTCTTTCAATGCGCCCACCAAAGGCGCGAAAGGGGGCGCCTCTTCAGGCTCGCCGGGTTCTCGCAGGAAAAAGGGGATAACGGCGAAGGCATGGTAGTATTGTTGCCACACAGGCCAGCCACCGAATTTTTCTCTCCAGATTTTATCGGGACATGCATCAACGTACGCCTCCAACAAACTGAAGGCGTGTTGCATGTTGCCCTGCAGACTGGCGACTATCGTTTTTGACATAAGACCTCCATATAGCAATATGGCTTTACATATCACGATTGTACAATATTTAGCAATTGAAATTGAGTCGCCTGCCTGCCGGAGGGGGTATTCCCGCGTGGCGAACGAAATGCCCGCTCAGGGTTTATTTACATATCCATTCCGCGTAAAGCGCTGCGAACTCCTGTTCGGAGTATGTCGGCCTGCCGTACAGGCCCGCGTCTTTTCTCTGCCGTGACGCCTCTGCCAGGAGCAGGGCGGCCGCGACCGACACGTTGAAGCTCTGGATCATGCCGTACATGGGGATATAGACCTCGGCATCGGAGATTCCCATAATTTCCGCGTCTACCCCCCGACGCTCGTTTCCCATCATAAAAGCAGTGGGAAGCGTCAGGTCGAATTCGTATATGGGGCGTGCGTCCGGGTTGCAGTTCGCCGCGAGCAGGCGCATGTTTTTGCCTCGCAGGGCGGCTGCGAGGCTTTCCAGTTGTCTGTGGCGGATTGTTTTCACCCATTTGCGGGCAGAAGCGGAACTTTTCGCCCCCAGAGAGGGGAAAGCGGTGTCCGTGTAGTAAAGATGCGCCTCCGGAACTCCGAAGGCGTCGCAACTTCGGAATATGGCGGAAACGTTGTGCGGATCGTGGATGTTGCAGAGCGCCAGGGTCAGATCCTTTTGCCTGTAAAGCAGCGCCTGACGGATTTTCGCCTCGCGCCGGGGGGTGATTGCTCCGGCATGTGGCGTTTTCATGGCGCCTGCGGGAAAAGGGCGATGATATCCAGAGGGGATATTTCCGGATGTATGGGTAGCAGGGAGAGTCTGCGGAAGTCCTCCGGGGTGTCCAGGTCCAGCTTTATATCCGGCCGGCGCATACGGGGGTCTTCCGGGTCAAAGGTGGTTATGTCGAATTCGCCGGGGTTGTCCAGGATATAGGAGAGGCAATGTTCACGCTGTTTAGGATGTTCCGCTTTTCGATCCAGCGTGCGCAAAAGTTCCAGGGAGACTATTTCCGCGCCAAGGCCGTCCGGATAAAGGTTGTTGCGCGGGATATGATTGTAGGCATAGGCATTTTTCCTGTCGGCAAGCCGGGCAAAGCAGGCTATGAGTCTGTCCAGTTCGGGACCGCAGATCAGCGGATTGTCGGCGCAGATTCGCAGTACGCACACGTCGCGGCGTCCGTCCGCAGCCTTGTCCGCGGCCATGGCAAAGCGTTTGAGGACATCGTTTTCCGGTCCCCGGAACACGGCGACATTTTGTTTTTGCAGGTGCCGGTGCAACACGTCGTCCAATGGCGCGTCCGGAATGGCGACTATAAGTCTGTCGGCCAGCCGCGCTTGCGCGCATCGTTTCACAACCCAGTCGATCACGGGCAGACCGTGCAGGCTGAGCATCATTTTGCAGGGCAGGCGGCTTGAACCCATGCGGGCCTGGATTAAGGCTATGACATACATGTTTGTCCACCTCCGGGAACCCGGAGCAGGTCGAGGATTGTATTCACCACCCTGGTCTTGTTTCCGGTAAAATCAAATTTTTCCAGGCGGTTTCGGAAAAGCAACCGTTCCTCAGGGTTTTGCATGCGCCTGAAAGCCGCGCGTAGATCGGCGGCGCGAAATGGATTCATCACGCCCAGATACATAAAACCGTTTTCCGGTCTGGCGAAACGGTGCATATCCTCCCGCTTGTGATGCGCCAGCACTATTCCCGGAATACGCATGTGGGCGAGCTCATAGACCGTGCGGCCGGCGGAGCAGACCGCGAAATCGGCGTTTTCCATCTCCACGGACATGATATTGGTCGCGTGCGTGAAGGAGAGGAGCGTTTGGCCGGGATCGAGACACTCAATGCGTTCCAGCAGGGCTTGTTTATGAGCATAGCCGGGACCGGCAACCACCCTTACGCTCAATTCGTCACGCCGGCAGTCTTCGAAAAGTGCGTCCACGCTTTGGCGGGTGAAGTCTGAAAAATCCGTGCCCCCGAAAGTGATCAGGATCCTTTTCGCTTCAGGACGGAACAGGTTGCGCCTGGCCTTGAGAAATTCGTCTCGCAGGCAGAAATTTTCGTGTCCGTACAGGAGA
The DNA here is from genome assembly GCA_031269345.1 of Desulfovibrio sp. Lineage (GTDB taxonomy): Bacteria > Desulfobacterota > Desulfovibrionia > Desulfovibrionales > Desulfovibrionaceae > Frigididesulfovibrio. The sequence goes on from JAISZH010000016.1 coordinate 25,297, forward strand.
TGGGGGGCGCTTTCTCCTCGTCCGTACAGGGCGTTGATGACGATGTCCGCGAGCGCCGCGCCCGGTCCCTCGTCTTCAAAATTTACCAGACGCAGCCCATGTTGTTTCAGAGGCAACATATAGTCCGTGCTGGTGTCCAGCATGTCGTTGATCACCAAGTCAGGCTTGATGGCCAGCACATCCTGCCAGAGAAAGTCGTTCTGCTGCATAAAGGAGGGAAAATGCGCCGCCGCCGGATGATCCGCGACATAGGTCCCGCTTTCCCGGGTGCAAAGAAAGCTGACCTTGAAATCTTTCATTTCACCCGCCAGCATAAGGCTGCGGTAGATATGGCCGAGACCAATCGCCGGATAGCCCGCTACCACAAAAAGTATGTTTCCTCCCATCACGCGCCCGTGCCCGCGCGCAGGCCGTCCAGGGTTTTTTTGCAGCACTCCAGCATATATGCGCACTGGTCATTCCTGAGGTTATGCTGGAAGGGGAAAGAAACCATGTGATCGAAAAAATCGTCCGCATTGGGGCAGGCGGCCTGCCCGAGACCCAGTTTCTGGTAAAAGGGATAACGATTGAGCGGGTAATACTGCACCACGCATTTGATGCCGAATTCGCCGAACATGCGGCGGATAAAGGCGTCGCGAAGGCTGGTCGGACCGTCAAGGCGAGCCGCCAGCAGGTGGTAATTGTGGCGTGGGCTGTCTTCACGGTGAAATTCCAGTTCCGGATATCCGGAAAGGGCGTCAATAAAACTTATGGCGCGGGCGCGCTTTTGGGCGTTGATTTCCAATACGCGCTCCAGCATCTTGATGCCGAGGGCGCATTCAACCTCGCCCAGGCAGTAGTTGGCGGGCCAGATGCGCCTGCCTTCAAGCTCCGGGAAATCTAAATCACCCATGGCCGGACGCCAGTAGTCCTGCCGATCCTCCGGGTAGGCGCAGTGCCCGTTGTGACGCACCAAGGGGACGATTGCGGCGCGTTTTTCATCCTTGAGCGTAAGCATGCCTCCTTCGCCCAAGGTGGTGAGATTTTTATGCGAATGAAAGGAAAACACGCCGAAATCGGCGAAATTTCCGGCCTTTTCCCCTTCAAGTTCCGCCCCGATGGCCTGACAGGCGTCTTCTACCACCAGCAGTCCGCGTTTTTCAGCCAGTTCCATGATCGATGGCATATCCGCCACGAAACCGTAGAGGTGCGGCACCACGATCGCCCTGGTGCGGGAGGTGAGCAAAGGTTCTATGTATTCAGCCCCGGTCACCCGCGTTTTGGGGTCTATGTCGGAGAATACGAGTTTGGCGCCTCGCGCGGCAAAAGGATAGGCGGAGGAGGTGAAGGTATGGGAGGGGATCACCACCTCGTCTCCGGCTTGAAAAAGACAAAGATCCGCAGTCATTTGCAGGGCGGCGGTGCCGTTCATGCAGGCAAAGGCATGGATCGCCCCGTTGAAGATGCGGAATTTTTCCTGAAATGCGGCCTGATAGCTCCCTTGGGTCAGGGGATCGGCGCTGCGCATGGCTTCTACGACCGCCGCTATTTCCTCTTCACTGTAATCAAGAGAGCGGCCGCTGAAATTTATCTTGAGGTGCATCGTTACTCCGTGTCGGTTTGCGCGTGCGCCAGCTGCAGACGGGTAATTCGAATTCCGGATAAAATTGCTCCAATTATTTGGAACCCGAATAAAAGCCTCGTCACATGGCTTTGAAAAGTGACGTCAGCCTCTCCCGGCTCAGAATAGTCCCAAATTCCGGTCCAAGGGCGTTGGTCAGGGGTTTTTCATGGATTATCGAACCCTGGTACAGGGCCTCGTACTGTTCGTCCGTGAGGTCGCGGCAGATCCCGGAAGGGAGGGTGATTTTGTTTTTCTCCAGCATTTTCATAAAAAGGGCGTGCTCTATCGGATAGATGTCGGCGAGCGCGGACAGGGCATAGCAGTTCGCCTTGCCGTGCGGCAGATGCAGGACTATGGAGAGGCCGGCGGAAATGGGGTGGACCGCGCCGGTGTTTCCTGCCGCCATGCCTCCCAGGTACGAGGCCACCATCATGTTTTCCAGATTGCGTTCCTCCATCATGTCCCCGGAGCCCAGGAAAATGTCCTTGCAGACGGCGACGGCCGCTGCGGAAAGACGGTCCACTATCACATTGCGGTAGCTGCCGCGTTGGGATTCAAAACAGTGCATGAAAGTGTCGAGGCCGGTGAAAAAAAACTGTTCCCTGGGCACCGTGCGCGTCAGGGCCGGGTCCAGGACAAGCTGGTCGTATACAGTGAAATCGCTGTTCATGCCGAGTTTAAGCCTGCGTCGCATGTTGGTCAGTACGCAGGTGCGCGAACACTCCGCCCCCGTTCCTGAGAGGGTCGGTACCCCTATTTTGTAAACAGCGGGATTTTTTACCAGATCCCAGCCCTGGTAGTCTTCGGCCTTGCCGGGGTTGCTCAGAAGATTGGCAACGGCTTTGGCTGCGTCCAACACGCTCCCCCCCCCGATGCCCGTGATGCAGCACGGCATGCGGGTGCCCAGCTCCTCCTTCAGCGCATCGGCCAAAGCGTCGATATTCTCGACGGTCGGCTCGCTTGATGTGTCCACAAAAATCAGTTTGTCGTTTTTTTTGAGCGGCAGGCGCATCTCAGCGGCATCCCTGAAGAAATGATCCACATAAAAGACCGCCGGGGCGTCAGCGGGGTCGCGCCGGGCGTCGATTAACGCCCCAAGCTGGTCGAAGGCGCCGGAGCCGAGCAGGTAATAAGGCACATTTTTCGTATTGCGGGTGACGGACATTGCACTCCTTTTCGGCAAAGGGAAACGTGCCGGCATGCTCCGGCATTTTGCGGTGATTTTGTGAGAGCTTCTGTAATATTTTACTGATATCCGCATTGAAAAGTAAATTTTTCCCTGCGGAGGATCGCCAGCCGAAAACGCGCTTTTCAGCCGACTTGCGCCGCGGCTCGGCGGCAGCGGCCGCCGGGCCGCTGTTCAGATTGCCACGCGGAAATCTGTAACTGCAGGGAACGTCGGCCGGGTTGCGCGGTTTCCGACCGGCTCATACCGCTATGCGGCGCATCAGCGTCGCGGCTTATGTCGGATTTCCATGCGGAAATCTATAATTTGGCCGGCAGTGGAAGTCAAGAAAGAGGAATCAATCAGCATGCCTCGGGAGGGCAGGGCAGACGCATCTAAATTCTCGGAGCCTGTAAGAGGAAGTCTTCGCTGAGGGCGATCTTGAAGCGTTTGCCCTTGTGGCGGGCACTTGTGGCGGGCTTGCTTTTGTCGCCCGGGTAATTTATTATAAAATATATCGGTTAAATCATATTATAGAAGCCGGCCGCTTGGCCCTTTATCCGCGAGGTTGTAGAAATGGATCTGCAACAGCTTAGAATTATACGGCATACCGCATCATGTGGATTCAACCTGACCAGAGCCGCGGAGGAGATGTACACCTCCCAGCCGGGATTGAGCCGCAGGATTCGCGAACTGGAAGAAGAACTCGGGATCGAGTTGTTTATTCGCACCGGTCGGAGGCTCGCCGGCATGACCGAGGCGGGTAAGGAAGTTCTGGAGACGGCATGCCGGATTCTGGCCGAGGTAGGAAATATTCAGAGCGTCCCGGCGCGTTTCGGCAAAAGTGGGACGGGCGTGTTGCGCCTTGCCTCGGACCTCGCCCTTTTCCCTCCCCTGTTTTCGGCTCTGAAGCGTTTCCACAAGAGTTATCCGCAGGTGCGTCTGGAGGTGCGCAGACGCGATACGGCCTCCGTTGCCGCAACGCTTTTGCGCGATGAGGCGGATATGGGCATCGGTGGCGAGCGTCTGCGCAGCTTCAGGGACATTATAGTATTTCCCTGCGCCCAGAGTCCGTACCGGGCTGTCATCCCCGTCGCCAACCCTCTGGCGGGCGCAAAGCGCCTGACCCTTGAAGCGCTTGCGCGCTATCCTCTCCTTGCCGGGGCTGTGGGTTCGGACGAGCGTCTGGCCGTGGACAACGCCTTTACCTTGGCCGGAATACAGCCGGATATAGTGCTCGGCGCTGACGCGCACTGTCTGGCGGCCTGCGCGGCCTTGGGACTGGGGGTGGCACTGGTTTGCGATCCAGTGGCCGGTGAGGCGCAAGGCAAGGCTGTGCGCACAAGAAATGTCTCTGGATTGTTCGGCTTTTCGCCGGTGTTTTTGGGGATGCGTCGAGGCAGGCTGCTCAAGGATTTTGAACTCATGTTCATCAGGCTGCTCGCTCCGGAACTGGACCCGGAAACGGTGCGGCAGGCCGCCAACAGCCGGGAGCCGGCGCCTTATGTTCCCGGTTACGCCATCTAGATAGTGCCGTCAATAGATTGACAGGTTTCTAGATTTTTTATAGATTCCTTGCGACCAAACCCAAGGAGTTTCAAATGCAAGTTGCTCATCGTCGCCATGATATTTCGGATCGAGTTTGGGAACTGTTGGAACCTCACCTGCTTGGGCGTAAAGGAACATGGGGTGGAAATGCACGCGATAATCGCCTCTTCATCAACGCTGTATTCTGGATTTTGCGTACAGGCGCTCCCTGGCGTGACCTGCCGCCAGATTATGGGGATTGGAAAAATACTCACCGGCGCTTTTGCCGCTGGCGGGATAAGGGGATTTGGGAAAAGCTGCTGGAGACTCTGATAGACGAGCCGGACTTTGAGTGGCTGATGATTGATGCGAGTCATGCCAAAGTCCATCCGCATGCTGCGGGAGCGAGAGGAGGCAACCAGGATATGGCCCGCACAAAAGGGGGCTCAACACAAAAATTCATTTGGCCGTGGATGCGCATGGTATGCCAGTCAGAATGCATATTACGCAAGGTACAACAGCGGATTGCACCCAGGCTCACCGACTTGTTGAAGGAATAGATGCACAAAATTTGATTGCCGATAAGGGCTATGACAGTGATGCAATCATTGAAGAAGTGCAGAGTGCGGGCATGGAAGCAGTGATTCCGCCGAAGAAA
>JAISZH010000029.1 GCA_031269345.1 Desulfovibrio sp.
TTTGACGAAAGCACGGGCTACCGCACCGTGTCCATGCTCACCCTGCCCTTTTTCGACAAGACGGGGCAGGTGTCCGGCATCCTGCAACTCATCAACAGCCTCGATCCCCGCACCGGCAAACCCTGTCCCTTCACTTCGAGTATGGAATTCAACGCCCGCCTGCTGGCCAGGGAAGTGTCCAGCGCCCTGGAACACAGCGTGCTGGAGCGCAAAGGCATTTACGGCATCCTGCGCATGGCGGCGGTGCATGACCCTTCTGAAACCGGCCCCCACGCGGAACGGGTGGGTTCCATAGCGGCGGAACTGTACCAGAGGTGGGCGGAAAAGCTGGAAGAGACGCCCAACAGAGATCGCGTCCGCTACGAAAAGAACCGCATCCGCCTTGCCGCCATGCTGCACGACATCGGCAAGGTGGGCATCAGCGATCTGATCCTGAAAAAACCGGGGAAACTGACGGAGGAGGAATTCGCCGTCATGCGCGGGCATTCGGAGATCGGGGCATCCATTCTGGCCGAGGACGCTTCGGACATCTCCAGCCTTTCCCAGGATATCGCTCTGCATCATCATCAGAAATGGAACGGGCGCGGCTACCCTTCCATTGGTGAAAAAACGCCTGGAGGGGAAGCCATTCCCCTGAGCGCGCGCATTGTGGCTATCGCGGATGTGTTCGACGCCCTGGTTTCGCCCCGGTGCTACAAAAAGCCCTGGAGCTTGGCGGATGCCCTGGGTTTGCTGCGCAAGGAGGCGGGAGAGCATTTTGACCCCGCTCTGGTGGAATGTATGCTGGAACTCTCCGACATGCTGCCGCTGATCTACGAGCGTTTCCCCGATGCCTCCCAGAATTTTTCTGATGGGATTCCTCCCCCTCAGACTCCCCCGGCAGGGGCATGATGCCCCTGCGCCTTCAACATGTGCTGAATCCATCCGCAGTCCTTCGCCATATCGCGCAAGCGCCCTGGTTTTCCGCCGCCTTGACCGGCATGGCCGTGGTCCTGTGTATGGCGATTCTGTACATCGCCCAACCGCCGCCCATCGTCCGCCTGGACCTGAAAATCTACGACAGCCTCCTGCCCCTGCGGGCAGCGCCGGAACCTTCGCCCGTTCCGGTGATCGTCGACCTGGATGAAGCCTCTCTGCGGGAATACGGGCAGTGGCCCTGGCCGCGCTATCTGATGGCGGATCTGCTGGAAATCCTGAACGGATACGAGGTTGCGGCCATCGGGCTGGACATCATGTTCGCGGAAGCCGACCGCTCTTCACCGGAGCGCCTGCGCGAATCCCTGCGGCGCGACAGGGGCGCGGCCCTTAATCTGGACGGCCTGCCCCCAAACCTGCATGACTTTGATACGTTGCTGGCGGACGCCCTGCGGCAAAGCCCGGCCGTACTCGGCTTTTACGGGCGTTTTGACGGCACGGTTGACGACCTGAAAATACCTTCTTCCGTCAACTGCATCGAACAGGCGTCTCCCGGCGCTCTCCCTTTGAAGCATTCCCTGCAATCGACCCAAAGCGCCGTGCTGCCCCTGCCCGTCCTGCGCGACAAGGCCCCCCTGGGCTTCATCAACGTCGCCCCGGACGAGGACGGCATCGTGCGCAAGGCCCCCCTGCTCATCCGGGCGGGAGATACGGTGTATCCTTCCCTGGCCCTGCGCTCTTTGATGCTGGCGATGGGAAGCAAAAACCTGATCGTCCGTTCCGGGCCGTACGGCATTGAGTCCGTCCGGGTCGGGCAGCGGACCGTGCCGGTGGACGCCCGGGGAACCGTATATATCCCCTTCATCGGCCCCAGCGGCACCTATCCCTATATCAGCGCGGCGGACGTGCTGCGTAAAAAGGCTCCGCCGGAGGCGCTGCGGGGCAGGATCGCCTTTGTGGGAACGTCGGCTCCTGGCCTTCTGGACATCCGGGCCATGCCCTTTGATCCGGTTTACCCCGGAGTGGAAATCCATGCCGCCGTTGTGGACGCCATCCTGACCGGGAACGCCGTCAGTGTCCCTCCCTGGACCCCGGCGGCGCAGATGCTGGGAATTTTCGCCTCCGGCCTTATGGCGGCGCTGGCCTTCGGCCTGGCCCGGCCCCGGATATACCTGCCTGTCGCGGGAGCGCTGATTGCCGCCGCCGTTCTGCTTTCCCGCCATTTCTTCGTCAGCGGGCTGTTTCTCTCCCCGCTGTATGTCGTGATCACGGTGGCGGTCATGGGCGCGTGTCTGGTCTTTTTGCGCTTCTGGCAGGAAGAGCGGCAGAAGCTCATCCTGCGCAACGCCTTTTCCCGTTATGTGTCCCCGGAAATAGTCAGGCGCATCACGAAATTGCGCGGCAACCTCTTCGCCGGAGAAGAGCGGGAACTTTCCATTCTGTTTACCGACATCCGGGGGTTCACCAGCCTTTCCGAAAAATTGTCCCCGCAACAGATCGTTCTCCTGCTCAACCGTTATTTCACGCCCATGACCGCTCTTGTCCGCGAACACAGCGGCACCATGGACAAGTTTATCGGCGACGCCCTCATGGCTTTCTGGAACGCGCCCCTGGACGTGCCGGAACATCCCGCGCGGGCGGTGTCCGTAGCCCTTGCCATGCAGGAAAAACTCCTGACCCTGAACGGGGAGCTTGAGGCGGAATTCGGCGTGGAACTGCGCATCGGGGCGGGCATCCACACCGGCGCGGCCTATGTGGGCAACATGGGATCAGCGGAACTGGTCAACTATACCCTCATCGGGGACAACGTAAATCTGGCTTCCCGCCTGGAAGGACTCTGCCCGCAGTACGGGGTGGGCGTGGTCGTCAGCGGGGAAACCAGGATGATGTGCGCGGACAAGTTTGCCTTCCAATACCTCGACACCATCCGGGTCAAGGGAAAGTCTCAGCCCGTCAGCGTGTATGCGCCTATGCGCCGGGAGACCGAAGCGACCCGCCGGGAAGAATTCCTTGCTTGGGAGGAAGCCTGCGGCCTCTACCGTTCCGGCGACTTCGCCGGAGCCGCGGCCGCTTTTTCCAGCCTGTGCGGCAGTTTTCCGGAGGCCAGATTGTATGCCGTGTACCGGGAACGCGCCCAAACCCTGCTGAAAAATCCGCCTGCGCATTGGGACGGCATCTGGACGGCGACAGGCAAGTAGGCCGCGCAAGCAAGAAGCAACGCATATTCGGGCGTACATGCTCTCAGAATATCCCCTTCCGACAGCGCCGCCTTGCCAGGCTTGCGCCTGAACAAGGCATGTCCTTTTTCAAAAACAATGCCTCCACCTCGCGACGGCGTACACGCCCCAAAGGTTGAACAGGTCCGGATCGTCCATCTCAAAATACCCCCGCGCCTCGTCAGGATCAATTCACCCTTAACTCCCTTGCCGGACGCTGTCCGGGAACAGAACGGAGGTTTTCGGCTGACTTGCGCCGCTTCGCGAGGGCGAAAAAAAAATTGGCGGACTATTGACAGGAAGTTTCAGAATACATAATATAGGTGAACAAGTGTTCAATCGTTTTTTTGCGGAGGGCCATTGTGAGCGTATTCACCGTTGAAATAGACAAATGCGATTGTCAAGTCATCCATGAGGAAGTCGTGGAGGAAGTCCGCAAGCAGATGCCGGAGGAGGAAATCCTTTTGAATTTGGCGGACCTGTTCAAGGTATTCAGCGACTCGACGCGGGTGAAGATTCTCTGCGCCTTGCAGCATTCCAACATGTGCGTCTGTGATATAGCCGCCCTGCTCGGCATGACCAAGTCCGCTATTTCCCATCAGCTCCGGATACTCCGGCAGACCAGGCTGGTCAAATACCGCAGGGACGGCAAGGTGCTGTATTACTCTCTGGACGATGACCACGTGGGTAATGTTTTCGCCCAAGGTCTTCTGCATGTGCGGGAAAAATAAAGAATATTTTTTTATCTTATTTGGTTGAATATGTCTTCAATTATTCACCTGAAACAATTTCACCTTCTCAAAGTTACAGATTTCCGCATGGCAATCTGAACAGCGGCCCGGCGGCCGCTGCCGCCGCGAAGCGGCGCAAGTCAGCCGAAAACCGCGTTTTCGGCTGACGATCCCCCGCAGGGAAAAGTTTACTTTTCAATGCGGGCATCAATAAAATGCTCCTGAAATGAGGGAAGAAAAATGGAAACAGTCATTCGAAAGGAATTTACCCTTGCCGGTCTGTGCTGCCCCATCTGCGCCGACAGTATCGAAAAAGGCGTCAACGCTCTGGGCGGAGTGCGAAGCGCGACGGTTGACTTTGCCAACCAGATTCTCCGGATGGAAATCGCCGATCAGGTCAACGCGGACGGCATTGTGGCTCAAGTTGCCGCAATCGTGCATCGAATCGAGGCCGCCATTGTCGTGGACGAGAAAGAACTCGCGACCGCCGGCGTAAAGAACGTTTATCTGTCCGGGCTGCACTCCGCGGATGTCGCCGCCAGGATTGAGCAGCGCACAGGGCGGCTTGAAGGGCTGCAATCCGCCAGTATCGACCTTGCCGCGAAAAAGCTCGTTATCGTCGCGGAAGACAAGTCTCTTTTACCTTCCCTGCTCCGGCAGGTTGGCCAAATCGTGGCAGAGGTCGATCCGGACATCCGGCTTTCCTATTCCGAAAGGGAAAACGACAAAGGAGCCGTTTGGAAGAGCGGATTGCCGCGTATCGGTCAAGGCGTCGGAGCCGTTCTTTTTATCGCCGCCATGATTCTTGATCCGGTCTGGCCCGCGAAAATAACCATGTTCGGCATAAGCTATCTGCTGGTGGGCGGAGGAGTCGTCCTGCGAGCCGTGCAAAACATCGCCCGCGGAAAAATTTTTGATGAGCACTTCCTGATGAGCGTGGCCACCATCGGGGCCTTCGCCATCGGAGAATACCCCGAGGGGGTGGCGGTCATGCTGTTCTATCAGGTGGGTGAAGCCTTTCAGGCGTATGCCGTTGGGCGGTCCTGCCGATCCATATCCGCCCTGATGGATATTCGTCCCGATTTCGCCAATTTGAAGCTTAACGGCGAAGTGCGGCGAGTCGCGCCTGAGGAAGTGGGGATCGGGGATTGCATTCTGGTCAGGCCGGGCGAAAGGATACCTCTGGACGGTGTGGTGGTGGAAGGTCGATCGGCCCTGGATACCTCCGCCCTGACCGGCGAACCCCTGCCCAGGGACGTGGAGCCGGGCAGTGAGGTATTCTCGGGTTCCATCAATACAAACGGCCTGTTGACCATCAGTGTGTCCAGGGAATTTGGGGAGTCCACCGTCGCCAAGATTTTGGATCTGGTGCAGAACGCGGGCGGCCGCAAGGCGCGGGTGGAAAATTTCATCACCAAGTTCGCCGGGTACTACACGCCTGCTGTGGTCTTCTCGGCTCTGGCTCTGGCCGTCATCCCGCCCATGCTTCTTCCCGACGCCTCGTTTTCAGAGTGGGTCAGGCGGGCGCTCGTTTTTCTGGTGGTCTCCTGCCCCTGCGCCCTGGTTATTTCCATTCCGCTGAGCTTTTTCGGCGGTATCGGCGGAGCTTCCCGCAACGGCATCCTGGTCAAGGGCAGCAACTACCTGGAGGCTCTCAACAATATAGATACCGTGGTCTTTGACAAAACCGGAACTCTGACCAAAGGGTCTTCCAACGTGACGGACGTTGTCCCCGCGGGCTCCCGTTCCAAAGAGGACCTGCTGTTCTACGCGGCCCACGCGGAAGGCAATTCCAGCCATCCTGTCGCCGTCTCCATCCGCAAGGCGTACAACCGGGAACTTGCCGCCGAAAAAATCTCGGACTGCGAAGAAGTGGCCGGGCAGGGAGTCCGGGTCGTTGTAGACGGCAGGCCGGTCCTGGCCGGAAACGGCCGATTGTTGGAAGGAGCGGGGATTGCCCACACCCGTCCCGCCGTTTCCGGGACAATCGTCTATCTGGCCATTGACGGAGAATTCGCCGGCTACATCGTCATCTCCGACGAACTCAAGCCGGACAGCGGACGGGCGATCGCCGGGCTGAAGGCCATGGGCGTCGGGCACATCGCCATGTTCACCGGAGATTCCAGAAGCACTGCTGAACGCATCGGACGGGAACTCGGTCTGGACGCGGTCTACGCCGAGCTTTTGCCGCATCAGAAGGTGGAGCAACTGGAAGCATTGGAAAAAAACCGCTCCGGCCGGGGCAGCCTTGTCTTTGTGGGCGACGGCATAAACGATGCGCCCGTGCTGGCCAGGGCGGATGTGGGCATCGCCATGGGCGGCCTCGGGTCGGATGCGGCGATCGAAGCCGCCGATGTCGTTCTGATGGCGGACGAACCGGTTCAAGTTGTGGAGGCTGTCCGTATTGCCAGGAAGACGCGGAGCATAGTCTGGCAGAACATCGTTTTCGCCCTCGTGGTCAAAGCCGTGATTCTCGGGCTGGGAGCATTGGGAATAGCCACTATGTGGGAAGCGGTATTCGGCGATGTGGGGGTGGCCGTAATCGCCATCCTCAACGCCATGCGCGCCATGAGCGTCGCCCCGGAGCAGGAACCTTGAGCATGCGCGCGATGCCGTTCGCGGGCGGCCATTGGAGCGGCGCGCGTAAGGATGTGGATCGGTCAGCTTGATTTGCCGTCGACATGCCTTGAATTTTAGTCCGGGCGGCTGTAATTCTACATCACAGCGAGCCGCCGAAGGCGGTACCGCACGGCAAAAAACCGCGTTTTTTGCCGTGCGATCTTATCGCTTAAAACGAAGCGGATGCGTGGTTTTAAGCGATACATGGTACTAGGAATCCGAACAGGACAGGCGTAACGTCCCGCCAGGGCATCCCACACATGAAACGCTCGCAAGGATTTGCCATGAAAAGAACTTTCTTCGCCCGGGCCGTTACGGCCGTTGCGCCGATTATGCGGGCCATCTACGACCATTCCTTCAACAAGGAGATGATTGCGGGCATTTTGCGGCGCAATCGTTTTCTCTATTATCTGCAGCAGGATTGTTTGCGCCTGCTGGCTTTCTCCCGCGCCCTGGCGATCGCCGGAGGCAAAATGCCGAACCCCGGAGACGCGGCCCTGCTGGTGCGTCTGTCCGGGCATGGCTTCGGCGCGGAACGGGAAAAGCGCACCGTCTATTTCAAGGAATACCACGCCAAACCAGCCCCGCGCGAGGGGCCGGCCTGCATGGCCTACAGCAGGCATCTGCTGGAGAGGGCGGCGCTCGGTTCTCCGGAGGAAGCCGTGGCCGCGCTTCTGCCCTGCTTCTGGATCCGCCGGGAGACCGGGCTTTACGTGCGCTCGCTGGCAAGCGCGGACAATTTCTATTTCCGCTGGTTCGAACAGTATACCGGGGACGCCTATGCCGAAACCGTGGACGAAACAATCGCCCTGGCCGACCGTCTGGCCGGCAGGGCCGCGGCAAAGGAACGGCGCAGGATGCTGGACGGGTTTATATCATCCAGCCGCTATGAATACTGCCTGTGGGACGACGCCTATTTTCTGAAGCCCTGGCCGCCGGCGCCCGTGGCCGAGACAATGCTGTAGTGTCGCGTCACGCGACGCTACGGGTTCCGCGTTGCCGGGCAAGACGCCGCGCTTTGGGAAAGCCGGAAGCGTCCGAAAGACAAGGTAACCGATGCCGGGTTGCATTCAAACTCATGGGCACCTCTAAAAACTCCGCTACCGACGGGTTTCAACCAAGATTCCCCATCAGAACGGGTGATAAAATTTGTTAATCTTGAGTTTTTAGAGGTGCCCTCATTTGAATGCGAGCTGAAAACGCGGTTTAGAGCAGTTCACGAATGAAATGTGTGAACCGCTCTGCAAGGATTTGTGGGCAAATCCTTGCCGCGAAACAGGAGCAGGCGGGCTTTGCCCGCCGTAAGCGAACTGTTTCAAGCGTTAATTGTTCTAGTACGCTGTAACATTTAAAAATGCGTATCAAACAGCGACCACGCCGCCGGGCGGACAAGCCCGGCGCGCCGCCGCAGGCGGCGTGTACACGGCAAAAAACCCCGTTTTTTGCCGTGCGGATCTTATCGCTTAAAACGCAGCGGATGAGTGGTTTTAAGCGATACATGGCACCAGGGAGGTCGCATGTCAGGACACAGCAAATGGAAAAACATCCAGCACCGCAAAGGACGCCAGGACGCCAAGCGCAGCAAGGAATTCACCCGCGCGGCCAAGGAAATCATCATCGCGGCCAGGGGCGGGGGCAACCCGGCCTTTAATCCGCGCCTGCGCACGGCCATCGCCTTCGCCAAAAGCGTCAGCCTGCCCAGAGACCGCATAGATTCAGCCATCCGCAAAGGCACGGGAGAAGAAGCCGGCGGCGACATCTTCGAGATCGTCTATGAAGGCTACGGACCGGGGGGCATAGCCGTGCTGGTCGAGGCGGCCACGGATAACCGCAACCGGACGGTGGCGGACGTGCGGCATATTTTCTCCAAACATGGCGGGGCAATGGGCGAAGTCGGCTCCGTAAGCTGGATGTTCAGCAAAAAAGGGGTGCTGTCCTTTGACAAAACGGCGTGTACGGAGGACCGCCTCATGGAAATCGGCCTGGAGAACGGGGCCGAGGATATAGTCGACGAGGACGATTTCTGGGAAGTGCATTGCGAGGCCGGAGATCTTGACGCCCTGCGCCAGGCTTTCGAAGACGCCGGCCTGGAAGCCGGGAGCGCGGAAATATCCATGCTCCCGCAGAGCACCGTCAGTCTGGATGCGGAAACCGGCCGCAAACTGCTGCGCATGATCGAAGCCCTGGAAGACAACGACGACGTGCAGCAGGTTCACGCCAATTTCGATTTGCCCGATGAACTGCTTGAAGAAGCCGGATGAGATGTTTGCCCTCCCTCCGCTGGAGAGGCAGGGGCCGCGGTTTCTTGCGCAAATTCAAATAACAAATTTGCTTCAGCCTTTCACGGCCAGCGCTCCGGAGATGGCGGCGGTCGCCGCCGGCGCCAGCACCAGAAGCGCGGACATGGGCGGCGGCGGGAAATGGATGCGCAGGAACAGAGGGGGGAAATTCAGGACCTCCGCTATTTGGGCGTGCAGGATATATAAAAGCAGCAGGGCGAAAAGGCCGCCGCCGATCCCCAAGACCGCCCCGCTGACTATGAAGGGCAGGCGTATATGCCGGTTAAAGGCGCCGACCAGCTGCAGTATCTCTATTTCATGCGCTCTGGCCAGCACCAGAAGACGCAGGGTGTTGCCGACGGTCAGACCGAGCATGACGGTCATAAACGCCACCGAAGGCCAGATTACATAGCGGCTGACGTTTTTCCAGGCCCGCCCCATCTCGTCGCGCACAGGAGTGCCGGCCACACGGGCAACCCCCGGCTGGGAGCGGAAATAGGCCTCGGTTTCCTTCGCCCATTTTTCCGGATCAGGCCCCTGCGGGACCAGCGACACAAGGGCTGTGGCAGGCAGGGCGCTGTCCGCCGGAAGAAAGGGGAAAAGCTGCCCGGCGCTCGCGCCGCTGCGTCCCAGGCGGGCGCCCAGTTCGGCCATGGCTTGCTCCGGGGTATAGGTCTTGACGGCGACAAAACCGGGCAGATGCAGGTACTCCGCCCAGGCGGAGCGAATCCTGCCGATATCGGTTCCGGGCCGCCAGTACACCTGAAAAACCGTTTCGACGCGCGCCATGCCGAGTTGCCGGTCCAGCGTGACAAGGGTCATGAAAAAAAGCCCGACCAGAAAAGTAATCAGGGTCAGGGAAAAAACAGCTCCGATCGAGGCGCGCGGATGCAGGGCCAAATCCGTCAGGCCCTGGCGCACGAGCCTTGGGAGGATGCCGCTCATCTGGCGTTCCCCGGACCGGGTACGGCAAAATTCTCCCGCAACGCGCCCGCCCGCAAGGCGTGGGCAACGCCGGCACCCGGCCAATTGGCGGCGGTGATCCTGCCGCTTTCAAGGTGCATGACGTGAGCCTCGGGATAATGGCCCATCAGTTCGCGGCTGTGAGTGGCGAAGAGTACCGTCGCCCCGTACGTCTGAAATTGCTTGAACAATTCCATCAGACGCAGAGAAAGCGCCGGGTCCAGGTTGCCGGTCGGCTCGTCGGCTAGCAGCACCTTGGGGTTGGTCACCAGAGCCCTGGCAATGGCCACGCGCTGCTGTTCCCCGCCTGATATGTCGCGGCACTTCACCTTGAGGCGCTCCTCAAGACCCAGGGCTATGCACACTGCCCTGACCCTGCGTTCCATATGCGTGTCGGACAAACCGCGCAGTTCCAGTGGCAGGGAGATGTTTTCCTCTACCGTGCGCAAGGGCAAAATTTTAAAATCCTGAAAGACCACGCCGACTTGCCTGCGCAAAAGGGGAACACTGGCGGAAGGGAGCCGGACGAGGTTGAAATCCGCCACAATCGCCTCCCCGCGCTGTATCGGCAAGGCGGCGTGCAAAATACGCAAAAGGGTGGTCTTCCCCGCCCCCGAGGGACCGGACAGGAATACGAATTCGCCCTTTCCCAGGGAAAAAGATACGTCGCTCAGGGCCTGATGCTGGCCGAAGCTGTGCGACAGGTGCCGTACCCGGATCATGCGCGAAAGACTATACGGAAGCGGACGTAATAAAACAAGGTTAGTTGCGCGCCAGGGCAGACGCATCTTATTTTCGTTGTGGCGCAACATACTTGCTTTTCAGCGTCACCAAATCGGGTGGCTTTTCCCATTGCCCGGCAAGGCATCGCTGTTGCCGTAGCAAGAAAAATTAGATGCGTCAGCCCTGAGTTGCGCGCGAATTCCGCTTGCCCGATATGCGAAAACAGGTTATATATCTATCATCCGCGTTGAAAAGTAAATTTTTCCCTGCGGAGGATCCTCAGCCGAAAACGCGGTTTCGGCTGACTTGTGCCGCTCCGCGCGCAAAAGTTTCTATTGTCTTTGCAGATTTCCAAGGGAAATCCGAACAGCGGTCCGGCGGCCGCTGTCGCCGCGCCGGGGCGCAAGCGCCGGCAACGCCGCAATCGTGCCGCGCCAACAAAAAGGAGGTTGCCATGAACGCTTTCGAAGTCAAGAAAATCCTCTGCCCGATTGATTTTTCTCCCAACAGCGAACTGGTGGCCGGCTTTGCCGTATCGATCGCCAAAATTTACAACGCGTCCCTGGAATTTCTCTTCGTGTCGCCGGCGCTGACCGACATCGGCGGACACCAGGAGATTGACGTCAAATCCCTGCAAGATATGGAACAGCGAATACTCACAGGCTCCAACGCCAACATGGACAAGTTCATAAAAACTCACTCAGCCGGGATTGCGGCGACAGGCGTAGTGCTGCCCGGAAACCCGGCGGAAACGATCCTGCAGCGCGCGAAAGGCGTCGAAGCCGACCTCATAATCATCGGCACGCACGGGCGCAAGGGTTTTGATAATATCTTCTTCGGATCGGTGGCGGAAAAGGTGGTGCGCTCCGCAAGCGTCCCGGTGCTGGTGGCCCGCTGACACCTGACTCTTTTCAATGACCGATGTGCGCGCGGAAAATCTCAAGCAGCTTTTCCGCGCGCCTGCCTGAACTCAGATGCCGCGCCGCGGCAAAATTGTTCCGACGCATCTTCCCGCACAAATCCGGGTCGCCAGCCAGACGTTTCAGGGCATCAGCCAGGTCCGCCGGCGAGCATCCCCCGGCAAAAAGGGCGTTTTCCCCCTCCACAAGCCCCCTTTGCAGGGAAGGCACAGGCGTTGCGACAATGGGCAGGGCGAAGCCCAGGGCCTCGTACATTTTCATGGGGGCGAAAAAATCCTGTTCCGTGTCCATGGGAATGACGAAAATATCGCAGTCCGCCAGACGGGAGGCGATGTCAGCCTGGGGGAGATGACCGGCAAACCGCACCCTCGCCTCAAGCCGCAACCCGGCTGCAAGCTGCCGCAAAGCGCGCAACCCCTTTTCCGGAACCCCTCCCACGATGTCCAGAACGAATCTATCCCCCAACTCCGGCAAGGCCCGGATCAGGTTTTCCACACCTTTCCCCGCTTGCAGGGAGCCCACATAAGCCAGGTGTACCAGGCCGCCGGCAATGTAAGACGCGGAGGGATCCCGCGCCGGGCGTACGGTCCTTTCATTGTAGCCCAGAGGCGAAACCAGGGAGTTTCTGCACCCGGGCAGATAATCCCTGCAATTCCGCTCCAGCGTGTCGGAATTGAAAATCACCAAGTCCGCATTCTGAAAAACTCTTTTCTCAAGCGCGTAAAGTTTCTCCGCCTCTTTGCCTTCTTTGAGACGGGAGATGACGTGGTGCATCTCAAAGACCACCCGCAATCCGCAAGCGGGGGTTTTTTCGCGCAAATCAAGGGCCAGCCCCGCCTCCTTGACGCTTGAGGCGAAACATATCCCCGGCCCGGATGCGGCCCGGCGCAGACGACGCCTGAACATCCATCCGTACAAGCCTTTGTGTGTCGTGCCTATGACCTCAAGGCGCAGGCGTTCAGGCAACTCCGGATAGCCGAGTCCGGCGAAAAAAGCCTGGAGCCCGGATCCCCGCGCAAAGGCGTCCTTGCAGGGCACTCCAGGGAACAAAAAAGTTTCTGCCCCGGATGCGGCGAAATTTGCGGCGGTCAACGCGCAATGGAGGGCATGGGCGGATTTGTTGGGAAAACGCAGTTTCTGGCAGTAAAATATCCGCATCTTTTGATCTGGAATAATACTCCGGGTCATTCAGGCGCCGCCAGCAAAGCCGCCAATTCCTCCCGGATCACCCGCGCGGCGGCGGCGGCGGCGGTCTTGTCCAGACCGGCCTGCAACCCGGCAAGCCGCGCCTCCATGCCGTCAAAACGCCGCCCCAGAACCGAGAGTTCCTCCCGCGTCTCCTCCAGTTTTTTCAGCAACTCGCCCTTGTCATCCGCCTGCGCCGCCCGGCCGAGCTCAAGCTCGTCCAGCCGGACGCCGTGAGATTTCAACAGTTTCTCGGAGTCGTCCCGGCTGAGATCATGGCCGTCCAGCCGGGCGCCATGAGATTTCAGCAACTTCCCGGAGTCGTCCCGGCCGAGCTCAAGCTCGTCCAGCCGGGCGCCGTGGGCTTTCAGCAGGCCCTCACAATCGTCCCGGCTGAGATCATGGCCGTCCAGTCGGGCGCCGTGAGATTTCAGCAAGTCCGCAAATCCATCCGCCCGTCCCTGTTTCCGGTCCTCCTGCGCGTCGAAGGCGGCGCGCAGGGCATCAAAATCCGCGCGCATGGCGTCAAAATCCATGCGCAGAGAACGCACCCCGTCCGCCGGTTCGGGCGGCTGACCGCGTATTTCCTGTTCCTCATCCGCGCCCGGCGGCTGGCCGCGCGTTTCCCTTTCCTCGCCGGCCTCAGGCGACGCGCTGATTTCCATCTCCCCGTCAGCGTCCGGCGGGAGTGTTTCTTTTTCAGGTAGCGCTCCGCCGCCAGGGACGGCCTGTTCCGCGCGGGACCCGGTAACGGAGGGAGTTTCCCCCGGTCCCGGCCCGGATACCGGCGCACCGGCCAGCATATCGTCGAGCAAGGCATCAAGTTCAACCAGATCCACTTCGTCAAAGTCCGTCGTGCGTCCGAAATCCGCGTCGGGGGCAGGTGGCATGTCGTCCGGAGCGGCTTTTCCCCCGGCCATGTCTTCCGCTTCTCCAGTCCGCCCGGCAAAATTCCGATCCACTTCCTCCGGGTTTTCCGGCCCAAAGCGCGGAGCCGCCTCATCATGAGGCGCGCCCGCCGCAAGCGGCCGCTCCGCCCCGGCGTCTTCTCCGGCGTCCGCGCCGGCGGCATCCGGAGCCAGCCCGGAATCGTCATCTTCCCCGTCCTGCCGATCCTCCGCATCAGCGGCATCCGGAGCCAGCCCGGAATCGGCATCTCCCCCGTCCTGCCGATCATCCGCGCCTGCGGCATCCGGCGCCAGCCCGGAATCGTCATCTTCCCCGTCCTGCCGCTCATCCGCGCCGGCGGCATCCGGCGTCAGCCCGGGATCGTCATCTGTTCCGAAGGCAAAAGCCCCGCTTCCGCCTTGTCCGGACAAGGGGGGGAGGTCCGGGGCCTCCGCTTTTGCCGCGGGTTCTCCGGCGCCTCCGAGAATGTTTTCCAAACCCTCCATGTCAATCATGGCCGCGTCGGTGTCGGATTCAGAATCGTCTTGCGCGGGCACGGCGGAACCGTCGGCGTCGGCTCGCTCCAGCAGGGAATCCAGAAGGGCGTCCTCCAAAGCGCCATCTTTTTCCGGCGCGGATTTCATGTCTGCCCGCGGAGCGGATTCCTCCGCGTCGGAGGGCAAATCTTCGGACGCCGCCCCGGAGTCCTCCGCAAAGGGAAGAGCGTCCA
The DNA here is from genome assembly GCA_031269345.1 of Desulfovibrio sp. Classification (GTDB taxonomy): domain Bacteria; phylum Desulfobacterota; class Desulfovibrionia; order Desulfovibrionales; family Desulfovibrionaceae; genus Frigididesulfovibrio. The sequence continues at coordinate 14,170 of JAISZH010000029.1, forward strand.
GATCCGGCAAATCCGGCGCTTCGGGCAGCGTGATTTCCGGGGAGGGCGCGGGAGCTTGGCGCAGGGCACTGCGGTCGTCAGGGGCCAGAGACGCCAGTATGTCGTCAAGCTCGTCCATATCCGGCAAATTCAGGCTCTCGTTGTGATCCACCTTGTAACCCACGGGATTCGGATCCAGATTTTTTATCCCGTCCGCACGGGCTTTTTCCGTTGCCGAAAGCGTGTCGAGCATGGAATCCAGATCGGCGGTAAAATCCGCGTCGTCCGCCGCGCTGCGCGGGACGTTTCTGCCGGGTTTTATCACTTCAAGCAGATCAACTATCTCGTCATCCGCGTCTTCGGATTGCGCCGAAACAAGATTGGGGTGCGTCGCTGCGTCGTTCGCCATGTGCTTGTCCGATGTGGTTAAGGTATGACCCGGTCCGGATGGGATTTGCCCGCAAGCCCCCGCCGCCGGATGGCCGTGAGCGGGCTTTGCCCGCCTGTAAACATCTCAAGCGTAAATGCTGTTTTGAAGCGGTACTCGCCCTGCCGTAAAAGAATAAGCATACCTCCGGACTGATTGCAAGTGCGCCTCAACCGTATTTTCCCAGGTAGCCGCGCGGGGTGAGCATGCGGGCGCCCTTTTCCCAGTCCGTGGAAGTTTCGCCGTCCGCTCCGCGAACGGGCAGGATGCGACTTTCCGAATTGCCGATTACAACCAGTGTGAACATGTCCACCTCCCCGTCCTCCAGTTCCGCGAGGGTCGCTATGCGCGCCCGCTGTCCGGGGCGGAAGGCGTTGCGTACGATGCCGGCGGGACAGGCGGGAGCGCGCAGCGCGCGCGCGATATCCAGAGCCTTTTCCCAAGGTTCGGTGCGACGGGCGGAGCGCGGGTTGTGGAGGACGACGACAAAATCTCCGCGCAGGGCGCATTCCAGCCGCAGTATTATGCGTTCAAGGGGGGTGAGAAGATCGGAAAGGCTGATGCAGGCGAAATCGTGACACAAGGGGGCGCCGAGCAGGGCGGCGGCCGCGCAGAGCGCCGGAACTCCCGGAACTATATGCAGAGGAAAATCAAAAACGCTCAGATTCCTCCGCTCCAGCATCTCCAGGGCAAGCCCGGCGAGCGCGTATATCCCGGGATCCCCGGAGCAGACCAGGGAAGTTTCCTCCCCGCCGAGGGCGCAATCCATGGCCAGACGCACCCGCTTCATCTCCCCGCCCATGCCCGTGGAAATTATCCTGCGCCCGGAAGAACGCAGTCCCGGCAGCAAATCCAGATATGCCCCGTAGCCGGCTATAACTTTGGACGCTTCCAGGGCCGCCGTGGCATCCGGGGTGAGCAGACCGCCCGCTCCGGGACCGAGCCCGACTATGTGCAAGGGGGCGCTCAATTCCCGCCACCCCGGTCATCCGGACTTTTCTCCGTATCCATAGTCCCTTCCTCACTCCCGTCCTCCGTCTGGGCGCTTTTGTCCAAAGGCCCGTCCCGCCCCCCGGCCTGCGGCAAATCCAGCAGAAAACACGCCCCTCCCAGTTCCCTGTGGTGCTGAACGACGCCTATCTCCCCCCCCCAAAGCGTAACCAGACCGTACACGATGGACAGACCGAGCCCCATGCCCCCGTCATGGCCCTCCCTGGTCGTATAGAAGGGGTCGAATATGCGCTCCGCCCCCTGGGTCAGCCCCGGACCGCTGTCCGCCACTTCCAGGCGCACCCGGCGCGTTTCCGGCAGACAACAGGCGCGGATGAGGATGCGCCGCCCGCCCCGGCCGCTTTCGGGAACGCTGTCCAGCGCGTACATGGCGTTCGACAGCAAATTTACCAGGACCTGCTCAAGCTGGACCTCATTGCTGAGGACGGGCGGAAGGGAACCGGGCACATCCACGCTCACGCGCACCTTGCGCAGAACAGCCCGGCGCTTCATTATGGCCAGCACCCCGTCCACAACCCTGGGAACGGACACCGCGGACAGCGGGGCGCTCCCCTCCTTTTTCACCAGATCCCGCATATTCGCGATGATGCTGCGGATCTTGTCGGCCTCGCGCATGATATAATTGAGACGTTCCCTGGTCACGGCGGCCGGCAGCGTTTTGTTTCTCTCCAAAAGAAGCTGCAAGCCGCCCACGTAGAGATGCAGGGCGGAAAGCGGCTGATTGATCTCATGGGCTATGCCCCCGGCCAGGGAGTTCAAAGCCTCGACCTTGCGGGCGCGTTGCAGTTGCTGGCTCAAGCGCAGCCGCCCGGTGATGTCCTCCAGCATCATGATCATAGCCCGCACCCGTGTCTGGCCCGGATGCGCCGGCTTGACCGGGCAGATGACAAGGCGCAGCGTGCGCTCTCCGCCGTCCTGGAAAAAAGAGGAATATTCCTTCTCATGCCCCTGCCCGTCCTGCAGAGAAGCGCGGAACAGGCAGTCCGGGCAGTAATGCGTCTCGTCCGCGCCCGCCCGCTCATAGTCCGCGCCGCACCTGGCCATCCCGCAGACGCGCTCTTCCAGGCGGAACAAAGGGCCGAACCATTGGCCCAAACGGATATTGCCGGCTTTCACCCGCAGGGAAGTATCCATAAGAGCGACGCCTATCGAAAGGTTATCAGTAATCGCGCGATAGCTTTGCTCACTTAAATCCAGCGCCTGCTTCATGCGCAGGTTGGTCGTGATGTTGAATCCGGCTTTGAGCACGCAACTGTTGCCGGCGGCGTCGACAAAGGGATAGGAATGCACTCTGAAGGCCAGGCCGCTCGTCTGCTGCACCCATTCCATGATCGAAGCGCCTTTCTTTGTCAGGTGGCGCATCGGCGGGCAGACGCGGCAGGGTTTGGACTGCCCGCGCATGGCCGCGTAGCAGAAGTTGCCCTTCTGTTCCCCGAAGAAGGTCGCAAAGATGGCGTTGTGAAAAACGATGCGGTGCTCGCGGTCCACCAAAATCACATAACAGGGCAGGAGGTCCACGATTTTAGCCAGGAAATCGCGATCCGCCGGAACGGAGCCGGAAAGGGCCAAAGCCGCGGCTTTCAACATCTCGCCGACCTCTTTCGCATCCTTGCGGTCTTCCATCTCCGCGCCTTTGCCGCTACCGGCCGTCGTCGCCTGACGCGACATTCAATCTCTCCCGGCGGCACGTCTGTCCGCGTGCGCCGGCCTGAAGTGGACCCGCAAGGGGGCGTGTTTCAGGCCAATCTGCTCCCGCAGGAATTTTTCCAGATACCGGGCGTATGGAGGCAGAACACGTTCCGGATCGTTGACAAAAAAAACAAAGGCCGGGGGGTCGCTTTCGGCCTGGGTGAGATAGAAAAATTTTACCCTCCGGCCCCTTACCAGCGGGGGCTGCCGCCGCGTCAGGGACTGGGCCATGATCCGGTTCAGCACCCCCGTGCCCACGCGACGCAGGCATTCCTCCCTGAGAGCGACGGCGGCCGGGACAATGCGCCGCAGATTCAAGCCGCTTTGAGCGGACACAAAAAGCAGCGGAATGTGCGGGCAAAAGTCCAGATCCTTCCTGTAGAGCCTCTCCGCGGCCTGAATTTGTCCGGGCGCGATCAGATCGCTCTTGTTGATCAGAATGATGAAGGCCGCCTTGCGCGTATCCAGCAGGTCAATGAGCCGCTTGTCCTGCTGCGTCAAACCTTCGGACCCGTCCAGGACCAGCAGGGAAACATGGGCGCCGGCGCTGCTTCTGACGGCGGAACTGACGCTGAAACGCTCCACCGCGTCGCTGATACGCGCGCGCCTGCGTATCCCGGCGGTGTCGGCAAAGATCAGCTCCCGCCCGCCCAGACAAACGCGCACATCCACGCTGTCTCGCGTGGTGCCGGCCTTGTCGCTGACCAGCATGCGTTCCTCCCCCGCCAGGGCGTTGAGCAGGGAAGATTTGCCCGCATTGGGACGCCCGATCAAGGCAACGCGCATGGGCGCCTCACCGTCCGGACCCGCGTCTTCCTCCAGGCGTTCTGCGTGGCTGGAGACGGCGCCGGGTAACCGCGCCCGGATCTCCTCCTCCAGAAGACGTATGTTGTAGCCGTGCGCGGACGAGCAACAAACGAGAGGCAGTCCGAGCCCGTAGAAGTCCGGACTCAGCAGGTCCTCCTTGTCAGGCCCGTCCACCTTGTTGAGCGCCAGCAGTATGGGTTTGCCCGTTGTGCGCAGAAAATCCGCAAGACGCCCGTCCAGGGGATTTAACCCTTCACGCGCGTTGCCCACCAGACACAGAAGATCCGCCTCGCGCATCGCGAGCTTCGCCTGCTCCAGAATACCCGCCTCGTAGCCGCGCAAGTCTTCCGGCCCGTCGCCCGGCCCCCCGTCCAGGGTGATCCCGCCCGTGTCCACAAGCAGAAAATCGTTTTCCCCCCGTCTTTTCACCACCCCCTCCAGGCGGTCGCGGGTCACTCCCGGGCGATCGTGCGTTATGGCGCGATTGCTGCGGATCAGGCGATTGAAGAGTGTGGATTTGCCTACATTCGGCCTGCCCAGCAGGACGACCTTCGGCATGGAGATTTCGCCCACCAAAACTTCCTTTATGGTCTGAAGACGTTCGCGTCAGGGAGTTTCACCAGGAAGCGCCGACTTATTCCCTGCGCCGGACGGGGCCATAATACTCCGAAGCGACGCGCCGGGCAACGTCCCCCCGGCGACGGAAACGCGGTTTATTCCGGCGACTGCCCCCCGGCCGCTGCGAACGGGGGCGTCGCGGCCGGGGGCGCCGCCAGACCGTGCGCCTTCCGGAAAGCTTCCGTCAAGCGCAGGTCCCGCAGGCGCACCAGACGGATTTTTTTGTCGCGCAGCCGTTCATAGTCCTTAAGCGCGAGCAGTGTCCCGGGCAGGGGATGCCCGATGGCCACCGCCCACCCCCTGCGCAGGGCTAGGGCTTCGGCCCTGCGCAGTTCTTCCAGCACTTTCGCCTTCCCCGGAAACGCGTCCAGAAAAACGTCGCGCAAATAAACTTCCGCGCCCATACGCCTGCCTTCCGGCCCGAAAACGGAACGGGGATGGGTAAAACTGTCCAGCAAAAAAAGGCCGCGCTCCTTGAGAAAATCCGCGACAACCCTCACGCCTTCCGGGTTCTGCGTGAACCTGGACCCCATGTGATTGTTCAGGCCCTGGGCTCCGGGAACCGCATCCAAAGCGGCCTGGAGACGGGTGCGTATCTGCTCCGGACTCATGCCTTTCATAAGCACGTTCGGGCCGGGCCTGACCGCCGGGTAGCCCAGAGGCTCCATCGGCTGGTGTACGATAACTTCCCTGCCTTTGTCCAGCGCCAGCGCCGCCCCCGCCCGGGTGACGGAACCGTGCGGCCAGAAGGCGAAAGTCACCGGATAATCCAGGCTCAGCAATTGTTCCAGGGCCTGACGGCTCGCCCCCAGATCGTCCATGACGATGACCAGGTGAGGGTCTCCCCCGGCTCTCTGTTCCGGGGGAGAAGGGAAAGGCGGTCTCTCCACGGGCCGCTCGGAGCGGGCGCGGGGGAAGTCCTCCTCATAGGGAAGGGATCGCAATTGCTCCATGGCCAGGGCGAGTGCGTCAGCTCCCGCCGCGTCTTTCGGGGTTTCAGCCCCTGCCGGCGGCGCTTTGGGCGAGGCTGCCGCAGCCGGGGCGGGGGGAACCCCCATCCCCGCGACATCCGCGGTTCCGGGCGAGGCTGCCGCAGCCGGGGCGGGGGGAACCCCCATCCCCGCGACATCCGCGGTTCCGGGCGGGGCCGCCGCAGCCCCCGGCCCGGCTGACGCTTCGGGAGTGTCCGCCTCTGAAGGTTTTGCCGATACAGCGGGATTTTTTTTCTCTGAAGGCTTTGCGGCCTGATTTTCCTGAGCGCCGACTCCCGTGGAAACAGGCGGGGAGGTCAGGACGGGAAATCTCGCCCTGGCCGTCTCTCCTTTGTAGGCGGAGGCAGTGGTTCCCGGACGTTTTCCGCCGGAACCGGGGCCTGGGGATTTGTCCGCCGCCCTGCCGCCGGGGGCGGCGGAGGACGGAGAAGAGACGGGAATTTTTGCCGAAAGCAGGGACTGGAATTCCGGAAAGCTCAGATCGCGTAAAAAAAAGATCCCCGCCCCGGCCGCGATCACTCCGGCGATAAAGGCCAGTATCAAAGGAACGGCGTGGCCGCCTTTGCGTTTTTTGCGGCCGCGCTTTTTCCCGGCAATCCGCCGCGCGGACTCCCTTTTCCCGGAAGCCGGCCCTTTGGGTGACATGGCGCCCTATTGTCCGCGCACTTCGGAAATTTTAGGCAGGCTGCGCGCCATTTGCAAAGCCATGCGCAGTTGGTTGTCTTTTTCGAGAAAAGTTTTTGTCTCGGCTTCCAAAAGCGCGGGTTTGTCCTTTTTCCCGTCCTCCCCGCCTTTGGAGCCGCCGTCCAGGTGCCGGGAAAGGTCTTTTTCGCGCGGGCCGAAGAAACGCAAAGGTTTTTCCGCCCCTTCCCGCGCCGTTTCAAAAGGTATTTCCAGGTCCGGGACAATGCCCTCGGCCTGTATGGAGCGGCCTTTGGGCGTATAATAACGGGCGATTGTCATCTTGACCGCCGTGCCGTCGCCCAGAGGCTCTATTTTCTGCACCGATCCCTTGCCAAAAGTCTTTTCCCCGACGATCACCGCCCGGTTGTGGTCCTGAAGCGCCCCGGCCACGATTTCCGAGGCCGAGGCCGTTCCCTGGTTCACCAGCACCACCAGAGGGCAGGTAATGTCTGTGGGGGAATTTTTCGCTTCGTGCGTTTCCATGACAACCCCGCCCCGGCCGCGCATGCTGACGATCCCGCCGTTTTTCAGAAAGATGTCGCTCACGGTCACGGATTGTTTGAAAAGCCCGCCCGGATTGTTGCGCAAATCAAGGACGATGCCCTTTATCTCACTCTTTTTGGCTTGGGCGCGCAAGGCCTCGGCAAGCTCCTGGGTGGTACGGTCGTTAAAGCGCGTCAAGCGCACCCAAAGATAACCATCGTTGTCCAGAAAACGGGTTTTGACGCTGATCAGAGGTATGGCGTCGCGCACTATGGTAACGGTTTGCGGCGACTTGGAATCCTTGTGCAGAATGAGCAATTCGACCGGGCTGCCCTTCGGACCCCGAATTTTTGACACCGCCTCCTGAGTGGTCATATCCTGGGTGGGGTGTCCGTCCACCGACAGAATCAGATCCCCGGCCTTCAGGCCGGCCTTGTCCGCCGGCGTGTCCTCGATGGGTGAAACCACGATGAGTTGATTGTTCTCCGTGGAAATTTCTATGCCTATGCCGAAAAATTCCCCGGACGTGGTTTCCTGCATTTCCTTGAAGTCTTCCTTGCTCATAAAGGTGGAATGCGGATCCAGCGATTCAAGCATTCCCTTGATCGCCCCGTTTATCAGCTCTTCGCGGCCGACTTCGCGCACATAGGCGTTGCGCACCAGGTCATGGGCCTTGGTGAAACGCTTGAGATCAGCGTAATCTCCGTCAGAGGACGGCCCGCTCTTGCTTGCCTCCCCCCCCGGCGCGCTGCATGCGGGTCCGGCGAGGGCAAAAAGCAGACATACCGCCAGCAAATGAATAATATGGTGCCGCAAGGTAACTCACCCCCGGTTGATGAGCAAAGACGCGCCGCCCAGGTACTAGAGCATTTCACACTTGAAATGCTCTGCAAGGATTTGCCTCGCAAATCCTTGCCGCGAAACAGGAGCAGGCGGGCTTTGCCCGCCG
>JAISZH010000071.1 GCA_031269345.1 Desulfovibrio sp.
GCTCCAACCTCGTCAACTGGGGCATGCTGCCTTTTATCGTCGGCGCGGAGCAGGCGGAACGGCTGCGTGTGGGCGATTACCTGGTGTTGCCGGGCATCCGCGCCGCTGTTGAGCGGGGCCTGGAGGATATCGCGGCCTTGCTGGTCCGGGACGAGGAAGGGGAATTGCGCGCGGAAAACTTCCCGCTGAGTCTGAAAAACCTGACTGAAGACGAACGAAGCGTAATTCTGGACGGCTGCCTGATCAATCAGCTGCGCGCAGGCGGGAATGAAACGAGTGAACCGCTCCAGTACCATGTATCACTTAAAACTACGCATCCGCTTCGTTTCAAGTGATAAGATCGCAAAGCAAAAAACGTGGTTTTTGCTTTGCTCCGGCGGCTTCGCCGCCGCGCCGGGCTTTACGCCCGGCGGCTAGTACGCTGTTCAATCTGCATTTTTAAATGTTACAGCGTACTAGCGCGAACGCCTGTCAAGCAGGTCACGCAGACCGTCGCCCAGCAGGTTATAGCCCAGTACCGCGCAGAGGATGGCAAGACCGGGAAAAAGGGAAAGCCACCAGGCCACGCCCAGAGTTTCTTTGCCTTCAATAAGGATGTTTCCCCAACTGGGGTTGGGGTATTGCACGCCTATGCCGAGAAAGGAAAGCCCGGATTCAGTAAGGATGGCCCCGCCTACGCCCAGGGTGGCGGAAACCAGCACCGGGGCCGCGGCGTTGGGCAGGATATGGCGCAGGAGGATACGCGCGGTTTTGGCGCCGGACAAACGGGCGGCCAGGATGAACTCGCGTTCCCGCAAAGACAGGGTTTCCGCCCGGACCAGACGGGCCGTGCCCATCCAGGAGGTCAGCCCGATCACGATCATGATGTTGAGCAGGCTGGGCTCAAGAAAGGCGATCACGGCCAGGATGAGGAAAAAGGTGGGAAAACAGAGCATGATGTCTACAAAACGCATCAGACACTCGTCCGCCAATCCTCTGAACCATCCTGCCGTAAGCCCAACGCCCGTGCCTATGCTTATGGAAATGCCCACCGAAACCAGCCCGACCTGCAATGAAACCCTTGCCCCGTAGAGCATGCGCGAAAATACGTCCCGCCCCAGGGCGTCGGTGCCGAGCGGGTGCGCGAGGCAGGGAGGCAGGAGGATGGCGTCCGGGTCTATGCGCAGGGGATCGTAGCCCGCAAGCCAGGGGGCGCAAACAGCCGCCAGAGCCATGCAGGATACCAGCAGCAGCCCGAAGATGAGCAAACCGTGCGTTTCCAGAAAATAGCGCAGTTTTCTGACGCTCACGCCCTCGCCTCCCTATTCGAATTTGCACAAGAAACCGCATCCATGCAGTTTCTCGTGCCCGGCTGCGGCGGGAGCCAGGTCCCGCCCTTGCCGCCCGAAAAGCTTCGCATTTCGGCGCGACATACTGCCGCGCCATACCATCGCGATAAAAGTTATGACGATTTTTATCGCGAATTGGTATTAGCCGCAAACCCGCTACGGATGCGGGGGTCAGCCAGACCGTACGCCACGTCGGCCAGAAGATTGCCGGCCAGGGTAAGCACCGCCCCCAAAACCAGGTTGCCCATAATCAGCGGATAATCCCTGGCCATGACCGCGCTGTAGAAAAGCTGGCCCATGCCGGGCAGGGAAAATATGTACTCCAGAATCACGCTGCCGCCGATCAGCCCCGGCACGGAAAGTCCCAGAATGGTTATGAGCGGCAGCAAAGCGTTGGCCAGAGCGTGGCGGAAAAGCACAAGGCGTTCGGGCAGCCCTTTGGCCCTGGCCGTGAGAATGAAATCGCTGCGCAGCACGTCCAGCATGGAAGCGCGCATAAAACGCGACATGCCAGCCAGACTGCCGAAGGTGGAGACAAATACCGGCAAGGCCAGATGTTTCGCAATGTCAAGGGCTTTTCCCGGCGCGGACAGACCGGCGTGATCGACGGAAACCAGACCGGACAGGGGCAGCCATTGCAGTTCTATGGAAAATTTCACCATAAGCAGCAGCGAGAGCCAGAACCCCGGCATGGCGAAACCCAGAAACACAAAAAGCGTCGTGGCCTTGTCAAAAAGCCCGCCCCGCCTCTTCGCCGCGTAAACTCCAATAGGAATGGACAGGACCAGGGTAAAAAACAGGGTTATGACATTTATCCAAAGGGTCAGGGGGAGGCGTTCGGCGATCTTTTCCATGACCGGCCGGGAATCGCTGCTCATGGAATTGCCGAAGTCAAGCTGAAGCAGGCGTTTGAGCCAAAGCGCGTATTGTTCGTGCAGGGGGCGGTCCAGGCCGTAAAAGGCGGCCAGCCTCTGCTGGGCTCCGATGTCGGCCAGGGGGTTCATGGTCGTTTGCAAATCGGTCGGGGATCCTGGGGCGAGATGGATTACAAAAAAACCGACCAGGGTGATGCCGATAAAAACGGCGAAAACCCACAGGCACTTGCGCAAAACCCTGCCCGCAAAAAGCGCGCCCCCGCCCGTCCGCCGCCCCGCCGGCGCCAGAAAATAAAGGGCCGCGCAGACCGAAACCAGTGCCGAAAGCAGATAAAACCAGAAGGACATTCCTCAAATCCGGATCCATTTCGCGAGCATGGCGCTTTCCTCGTCCCAGGCCGGACGGTCCAGGCGGATGCGCAGGAAATCGGAGTAAACCCTGTCCAAAAGATCAAGGCAGGATTCTATAAGGGAAATTTTTTCCAGGAAAAAAGCTTCCCGGTCTTCGTCATCCTCCCTGGTCTTCTCTATTTTCGGGGTCTTCAATCCCCCCAAGGCAAAGTCGGCGGCCTTGAGACTTATGGTCCATTCATCCGGTTCGCGCCGCAGGCTAATCAAAGCGGACGTGACCTTTTTTCCCGTGGACAAGCCAAGGCGCGCCTCGCGCAGTTCGGACTCCAGCCCGGATACGCTGGCTGTCTCCTTGAATTCGCCGTCTCCGCCTTCCACCACTACGCGCCGCTCCACGCGCACGGAAAAGGGCCGGCCCTCCCCGTCATTGAAAATCGCGCCAGTTGCTCCGCGAAACCAGAGCCATGTGAGAAATTCCTGGCCGAGCAGCAAATCGGCGCTCTGGCCGAGACAAGGGGTATGGTTCATGTTCCGGCCTCGAAACTTGTAATTTCCAGTTCCTCAAGCCGCGCCGCGTCCCCGGACAGGGAACAGGCAAGTTCAAAGGGCGTGAGGGAGGTGATGCGCAGATTGAAGGTACGGATGAAAAGTTCTTCGAAAAGATCCAGCATCTGCTGCCGGGTGGAGGCAAAATAGACGATGGAACTCGCGGTGTTCCATACCACCTGAAACTGCGCCGGCACAGGCAGAAAACGCATTTTGAGCTTCAGCAGAACCTGTTCCCGGAGTTCTTTTTTCCGTTCCCGCCCGATAAATCTGCGTCCTGCTTCGCGGTTGCGTTCCTCTTCCTCCTTGAGCGCCAGAGCGAGGTGTTTTTTTATGACGCCAGCCGGCACCCTCCGGGTGTCAAGGCGCAGGGCGAAGCGCACATAGTGACCGGTTTCCACCGGCTCGTTCGCGAAATCCGTATCCAGAATGTCGTCAAAGGCAGTCCAGCCGGCCGAACGTTCCTCGGGCAGGTCGTCAATGTCGGTGAAACGGTTGCGGCGCAGGAGCGGGATCAGATCCGGCCACAGTGAAGCCGGGATCGGCTCGTCTATCCTATAGCGGGTGAAGGAGGTGGAAGCGTTGAGGAAAGACATGGTGTTCCGTATTAAAATCTGCTTTTTACTGATGGGCACATATAAAAACTCCGCTTCCGACGTGTTTCATCCAAGATTCTCCTTCAAAATGTGTGATAAATTTGTTAATTTCAAGGATTTAAAGGTTCCCTGATATACGCGTTGGAGCAATTAACGCTCGAAACAGTCCGCTTACGGCGGGCTTTGCCCGCCTGCTCCTGTTTCGCGGCGCATCGGCCTCATGGCCGATGTCTGCTGATTTCCGCAGAAATCAGTAACGAAGACGCCCGCAAAGCCGGATGCGTTGCGCATTGTTGCCGATCTTGGGAGGAAAGGCAAGAAGTGTTTCATCGACAGAAGTGTTTCAACGACACTTAATTTGCTATCGGCAGAAGTGTTTCAACGGCGGAAGCGTCAATCGAAGTGTTTCAATAGCGCTAGTTGCGGGTGCTAGTTGCGGGTTGACAGAAGCCGGTCCTTCGGGCGATAAATGCGCCGGAGCCGGGCGGCGGTTACGCCGCCAACCCCGCCAGGTCCGAAAGGAAGCAACGGTAACGGTAGTGCCGGGTGTCCGGCTCCGCGCTTCCCGATGCGGCAGATGCGAATTCCAAGGCAGTTTCCGCAGCCGGAGTCCGCTATCGCTGCCGCCGGGCCACTGTTCAGATTTCCCTGCGGAAATCTGTAATTCGAATTTGCACAAGAAACCGCGTCCTTGCGGCGGGCAAAGCCCGCCACGGCTATGAGCGATAATCGTCCACAAAGGACAGCGCCGCCTCCAGGTCTTCGGCCCTGTCCACCCCGGGCGAAGCCCTGTCTGTCAAAACAACCCGAATTTTGATCCCGTTTTCCAAAAGCCTCAACTGTTCCAATTTTTCCGTGCGCTCAAGCGGAGAGGGCGGGAGGCCGACGAATTTTTTCAAAGTGGGAAAGGTGAAGGCGTAAATGCCGATGTGCCCGAGCGGCTGGGCGGGGCAGTCCCCGTTTCTTGCGCGGGGGATGGGAGCGCGGGAAAAATATAAGGCGTTTCCGGCCTTGTCCAGCACCACCTTGACCTTGTCTTCCCGCTCAAAGTCGGCCGCGTCCAGGGGATGGGCGGCTGTTGCCGCCTTCACCGCCGGATCCGCAAAGGCCCCGAGTAAAAAACTTACAAGCCCCGGGTCAAGGGCCGGTTCGTCGCCTTGGATGTTCACGATTAAGGCTTCCCTCGGAAGCTTGAGCAGGCGCGCGGCCTCATATACGCGATCCGTGCCGCTTGTGTGAGCGGGCGAGGTCATAAGCACGGGCACGTCAAGTTCCTGGGCGGCGCGCCGGATTCTCTCGTCATCCGTGGCCAGGGTGACGGAGGAAAGACCGGGACAGAGCATAGCCCGCCGCCAGACGTGATAAAACATGGGCCGCCCTTTAAGCGGAAGCAGGGGTTTGCCGGGCAGACGGCTGGAAGCGTACCGGGCAGGGATCAGGGCATGGGCTTGCCGGGCAAAGACAGCGCTTTCCGGCATTACCAATCAGTGCCTGTAATGGATGAAACTGTTGAAGCACTCCTGCAAAGCGCTCTGGTAACGCCTGGCCACCAGTTGCAGCTCTTCCAGAAGCACCACCGCCGCCTCGGCGTCATCCGCCTCCGCGGCCCGCTCAAGACAACGCGAAAGCCTGCCGAGCTTTGTCAATCCGAAGCTCTCTGCCCTGCCTGCCAGACGCGAGGCGGCTTCCTGAGCCAGAACGGTCTGGTTTTCCGAAAGTCCTCCGGCCGCGTCCCGCAGGGCTTCTCCTATGGCCTCCACCAGCCCGGGGATAAGAGGTATGGCGGCGGATTCTATATGCTCGCCCTCTATACCCGGCACCGGCGTTACGGAGAAATCCCGCCTGTCGGCGGCTGTGGCATCCTCGTCGGCCTTTTCCTTATCCGCATCCTCGGGGGCAAGAACGAAATCCAGCAGAGAACCGGGATTGGGCCGGCGGCGCCCGGACAAGGCGCCACCCTCAACACGGGACTTGTCGGCTTCAGCGCCAATTTCCCGGATGTCGTCAAGGACAAAGAGCGGCTGATCCTCGGCCACAATGGTGCGGGCGATCGCCGACAGTGTGGATGGTTCCTGGCGCAACTGCCCGGCTGGCCGCATATGCGGCTGGAGCCACCCGTCAAACTTGTCCGCGCCTCCTGTTGCGGATGTCCCGCCGTCCTGCTCCGCACCGGAGGAATCCTTGGGCGGGGTTACATCGTCTACGGAAAGCCCCATGATCATCGGAGCGGCTCCCCTGTTGCCGGCCTCCATGACCGAAACGAGATCGGATGCGGCAGAAGACGCGGCTTCATCCTGCGTTTTCGCTCCGAAGATGTCGCTGTCTTCCATGGGCTTGCGCGGCAAGCGGGTGGGAGGCAACTTGACTTTGGGGTCGGCCGGCACGCCGGACCGGTCCAGAGTGGAAACATCGGATCGCGGCGTAGCGGACGCCGTGCTTGCGGATCCGGCATAGCTCCTGGTCCAGGCCGAGGTCTCCAGATCCTCGGGAGTATAGAAAATTGATGGGGCGGACTGTCCCGCAACGGCGGGGTCCTCCCGCGTGTGCGGCGCGGAGCCGCCGTTGCCTCCGGCATCATAGTGGCGCGGCAAACGGGTGGGCGCCACCTTGGTTTTAGACGTGGATACCTCCAGTGCGTCGGTAAGCGGCGTTGCGGAAGCGTCGGTTTGCGGCGAGGCCGGGGCAGAGGTGGAAGCAGCGGGGTAACTTCTGGTCCAGGCCGAGGTCTCAAGGTCGGTTGACATATAAGAAGCCGGGGAAAGGACGGAAGAAGCGGCCGCTGATACCGGGGCGGAAGCTTCCCGAGGCTTTTCCGTCAAGGGGATGTTCGCCTCCTTATCCTGCGGCGGCAAAATAGCGGGTGACACGACTTCAGGGATCGTAGCGGATGGGGAAGCCGTCTTGGCATCGGGGAGGGGCGCGTCGTTTCTTTTCGGCTTGCGCAAAGCGGCCGCGCCGCCTGCGCTTGCCCCGGCGGCTTTGGCTTCAGAAAGCGGGGAGACGCCGGACTGCGTCTCGATAGTGCGACGCAATTTCTGGAAAAGGGCCGCGGCGGTCCTGGGCGACGCAACGGGAGCCACGGGGGCGTCAGGCCCTGACGTCAATGACACCGGCGCGGATGGCTTTGCGGGACTTAAGGCGGCGGGCGGTTTCTGCGCGTCCGGGGCTTTGGGGGCAGGCGTATCGTCCTTTGACAGGGCGTCCTGTATTTGAACCGGGGACGCCGCCTTTGGCGCATCGGAAGACACGGCCCCGGTTTCATCGTCCGCGGCTCGCGCGGCCCCAAAAGCGCCGGTATCATCCGGGAGCGGGCGCGGCGGTCGGGAGGGCGGAAGTTTGACCTTGGGACCTTCACGCAGGATGGGAGCGGCCAAGGGCGCGTCCGGAGACAGAGCGGAATCCGCCGTGCCGGAACCCTTCGCATCAGAAACGGGCGCAACGGAAGACGATGCGCCGGTTTCCAGTCCAGCGGCCCGCGCGGCCCCGAAAGCGCCGGGCTCGCCGACGGCAGGATGCCGCAACTTGGTGGGGGTCAATTTTACTTTGGGGGCCTGATGAATGGCGGCCTTCCCCGGCTGCGGCTGCAGGGCGGCTTTTCCTCCGGGCGCGCCCGCTTCTGCCGCTCCAGCTTCAGGCGCGTCCGGAGAGGGACGCAACAAGCGGGCAGGGGTCAATTTGATCTTGGGACCAAGGGAGTGGCCGGGCGCGACCTTATTGTCGGCCTTACGCTTTTGCGGCGCATCGGCCTGCGGATCGGCGCTTTCGTCCTTGGCATCCCGCGGCCTGGACGCCTCGTCGGCCTCGGAAGCGGCCACGCTTTCGGCTCCGGCGGCGCCCGGCATTGGCGCAGCCTGCCCGGATGCGGGCATGGGCGCGTCCGCTCCGTGGGGAAACGCGTCTTCCTCCGTGGGGGCTGTGGAATGGCGCGGCGTGGGAAAGGGGGCAAGCTGTCCGGGATGCATGAAGGCAATGCTGGGGTCCAGGAAAAGATCGTGGATAGAGGGGTCGACAAAAGCCCGTCTTTCTTCTGTAATGGGCGATTCTTCGCTCCATGGTTCGCGCTCTGTCCACGATCCGCCGACACCCGTTTGCCCGGCATGAGCGGCTTGTGTTTCCTCCGCCGCAAAATCCGAACCGCGCAAGTCCTGACCCGGCGCCGCGCGAACGGGCGAGCTTTCCCACACCTTCGCCCTTTCTTCCTCGTAAGAGTTCGTCCAGGTTTCCCGTGGGGCGGCGGGCATGTCCGGGGCTTCATGGGCGGCAAGTAGAACGGGCGCGCCCGGCGCTTCACGCGCTTCGGGGGCAGCCTGAGGAGCAGGCGCGTCTTGTACTTCAGGGACGGGAGGGGGGGCAGGCTGTCTTTGCCCGCGCCCCGGTGCCGCGCCGGGCGTGGCGTGGGCTGGCAGGGCCGCGCCGACCTGCTCGCGCAGAGACTGGCGGGTAAAGGGTTTGCCCAGGGCATGGCTGGCCCCGGCCTTGAGCAGTCGCTCGGCCTGCGCCCTGTGTCCGGCTATCACCAGAACAGGCAGAGGATCCAGCCCCAGTTCCTTTTCCTCCGCGCGCAGGGAACTGATGCTCTTTACAATGTCTGCCTCCGGCATATCCGCGTCAAAAATCAGCAAAGCCGCTGTTTTTTCCCGAAGCATGCGCCGGATTTGCCCTGTGTCGCCCTCTTCCAGGTTTTCAAGGAGGAAATCCCAGAGATAGCCGGCAATTCTGCGTCTGCTCTGGTTGGTCATGTCCGCCAGGAGGACGAGAGGCGCGTCCGTGCCCGCGCCAAAACCGGCCCGGACGGGATCAGCGCCGTCTACGCGCCCGGCCTCTTCATGCTCCTGACCGGCGCGCGCAATCCGCCCGGCGCCGCTCCCGCCTTCCCCAACCCCGCCCAAAACGCCATCGGGCAAGAACTGTTCCGGCTTTGCAAAGTCCTCTTCATCCTCAAGCGCCGGCAAAAGCGCCGAAGTTTGCGCCGCGTCCTCGGAGGGCACGGCGAAGCGGGCCGTAAAGGCTATGCGGGTTCCGCTCTGCGGAGAGTAATCCACGGTGAAGGCGCCGCCGGAGCGCGCGGAAAGTTCCCAGGCCAGGAAAAAGCCGGCATCCGTGTGTTTCGCCGCTCCGCTGTCGCTGATGGTGAAAAGGAGGTCGCCCTGTCCTTCTCCTCCAGGGGCCGGACGGACGCTGAGCTGAACCACGCCTTCGACGCAGGCGCGCACGGCATTTTGCAGAAGCAGGGCCAAAGCGCCGCGCAGGCGCGGCGCGTCCCCCTCCAGCAGGGCGGGGCAAACCGGGGCTATATACCAGGACAGTATCAAACCCCGGCTTCTGGCCAGGGGAAGCACCATTTCGTGCAACTCCCGCACCATGGAGTGAAGGTTGAAGACGAACGCGGAGACCCCGGATTCGCCCCGCAAAGCGCTCAACACTTCCGGCGGCAGTTCCGCGTCGTCCCCGCCGGGCGAAGCCTCTCCGGAAGATATCCCGGCTTCCGCGTCTTTGCCGGACGAAAAGCCCGGATATTCGGAGAGGCCGTCGCCGGTCCTGGTCCAAACGCCCTTTTCCCATTTTTCCGTATGCGGCCCCTCTTCGTCTCCGCCTCCGGAATCGCCCGCCGGCAGGGCCGGAATATCCGCGCCCGCTTCCGGAGCGCCCGTGCGCGTCACCTCCAGGGGAGGCAACTCGTCATACTGGCTCTGCGCCGACAGGGTGGAAAAAGATTCCGCTCCCCCCGCCTCCGCGAGACTGATCGCCGGCTCCGATCCTCTTTGCCTGACCCACTTGGGAATGCGGGCCAAAGCCAGACCAAGCCCGCCCACGGCCAGACCCCACAGGCTCCCCTGAGCCGCGAAGGGGTGGATATCGGGAAATTTCAAGGCAAAAAGCGCGAGGACGGACCCGAGAACCGGCATGACGACAGCCCCGCTGAAGGCCAGGGAACCGGGCTGCCGGGCGGTCAGGGCGCTGACGCAGACGGGCAGCAACGGCACAAGCAACAGGGGCCATAGAGGGAAAAGCCTGGCCAGCCACAATTGTCCGCTCAGAATCGGAACAAGGGCTACCGCCGCTCCCAAGGCCGAGCAGAGATAAAATATGCTGTTTTTCCAGAGGGAATTGCCGCCCGCGTAAAAGATGCGTCTGCCCACATGCGGAAGCAAAATCAAGGACAGTCCGGGGGCAAGCAGGCTGGGCAGATCCGCCGGAATCGGAGTCCGTCCAAGCAGAGGCATGGGCAGACGGCTCTGCGCCAGAACACAACCCAGAAAAAGGGCGGCCCACAGCGCCCATTGCGACTGCTCCGCTATGGCGCGCAAAAAACAGGCCAGCAGGGCGGCTATGATAATGCCGGGCAAAAGCAGTTCCGAAGGCAGAATATCCGGCCCGGCCGCGGTGCGCTGGCTTACCCTGGGCGAAAACCAGAGGCCGGGCATTTCCTGAAGCCGGATGTAGACCCGCATCGGCGACAGCCCCGGCTCGGGCAAAAGCGCCTCCTCCATGGAATTTACGCGTTCGCTGCGCCAGTTCACGGGCGTGGAAAAGCCGGCCGCCTCCGGGGAAAAAACCTCCGCCCCGCCCGGAGGCAACTGCCCCAGACGCATGACCAGACGATTCCTGGCTGCGGGCGGAGCGGACATTCCTGACTGCTGGCCGCGGGAGATATCCAGGCGCAGCCAGACCGGTCCGGCCCCCCTCAAGGGAATCCCCCCGGCCAGGGGCGCGAAGCGATCCTGCACGGCCTCGGCGGAAACAGTCCGGATGTTGAACTCTTCGTTCTCATCCGCCAACCAGGAAAAATAAGGCAGCAGAGATTCCGGGGCGGCAACGAGATCCGCCGCCAGAACCTTGGCCAGGGCGGGCGAGGCGAAAAACGCGCAGAGCAACCCCACGCAGATGCCTAACCGTATTTTCTTTAATTTTTCCATGCTGTTGAGCATGCGGGGCCATCTCCCCTCATTTCAGCTGTTCAATCATTTCCGCAAGACGCTTGCCCGAAGGCGTAACAGCATCAGGATTTTTCCGCAACAGCGTGCGCCAAGTTCTGACGGCCTCGTCTTTTTTGCCTAAATCAAAATACAGCACAACACCGGAATTGAACAGGGCCTGTTCGTGATCCGGCTGCAACTCAAGGGCTTTCCGGAAATATTCCAACGCCTTGTCGTACTGTTTCAACTCTCTGTACATAACGCCGCAGTCCACCAGCACTCCCGGACTGGGAGGCCCCAATTCCAGGGCCTTGTTATAGGCGTCCACGGACTTGCCCGGTTCTCCAGCGTCGAAGTACAAATTGCCGAGGTGCTCCCAGATCTCGGCCTTGCCGGGATTTTTACGCGCATCTTCCTCGTGCCGGAGTATGGACTGGAGTATCTCGCTCTTGCGTCCCATGCCGGCCGCTCCCTCCTGGGTCAAGGGACGCTTGCTCCCCTCCCCCTCGGAAGATGAACCGGAAAACCCCTGGGGAGAGAGAAAATACCCCGCGCAAAGGCCTACAACCAGCGCAAGCGCAAGGGCGAGCAGAAATGTCGAACGGCGTACGTACTGCCCCGCGGCGACCTGCCGGCCGAGAAACTCCAAGTCTTTCTGCGAATACTGCAATTTCATGACTATCCCGAAATGCTGGCGCAAGCCGGATTGCGCGAACGCCCTTTAGGTAGTGTTTACTTGCAAAAGTAGACACTACAAAACCCGAAGGGTTTGCGCCGCCGTAGGCGGCGTAAGTCAGCGGAAAACCACGTTTTTCCGCTGACGATCCTGCAAAAATAACCATAAAAATACGTTCGTTATTTTTGCAAGCAGGCACTAGGGGCGGCGCCCGCCGTTATAGATTTCCGCATGGAAATCTGAGCAATGGTCCGGCGGCCGCTGTCGCCGCGAAACGGCGCAAGTCAGCCGAAAACCGCCTCGTAGCGGGCGGCAAAATCCCCCGGCGTAAAGCAGTGTTCCTGTGTGCCGTGCATCTCTATGCAGTAAGCGGCGCAAACTGCGCCCATACGGGCGCATTCCGCCAGGGGCCGGTCAAGCAGAAGACCCTTGATCAACCCGGCCCTGAAGGCGTCCCCGGCCCCGGTCGGGTCGGCCACATCGGGCACGGGCGCGCTTTGCACGGCCGTCTCTCCCCTCCCTTTCTCCACAACCAGCGCCCCGCTTTCCCCCAGGGTGACCACCAGCCCGCGCCGCGTCATAGCCACCAGATCTTCCCTGCTTTTTCCGGTAATCTTCATGATCAGGCTGATCTCATAGTCGTTTCCCACAAGCAGATAGGCCCCGTCCACGCGATCCAGGATATCGGAGGGGCTCAGGATGGGAAGCTGCTGTGCGGGATCATAGATATAACGTATGCCCTTCTCCTTGTAAAAAAGCGGGTGCTCGTTCATATCCAGGGGATTGCTCGGGCAAATGATGGCCAGATCCCTCTGCGCGTCCATTTCCGGAAATTCATAGAGGCATGGGTACGTCATGGCGGCGGCGTGGAAACCGGTGATCTGGTTGTTTGCCTGGTCTGTTATGATATAGGCGGCCGCCGTAAGCTCGTCCTCAATCCGGCGCACTCCTTCAAGCGTAAGTCCGCGCTCTTCCATGGCCGCCCGGTAGCGGTCAAAGTCTCTGCCCGCGGCAGCCAGGACAACGGCTTTCTCCCCCAGCAGATTCAGGGAATAGGAGATGTTGCCGGCATTGCCGCCCAGCTTTTCATCCAGCCTGTCTATAAAAAAGGAGACATTTAGATTGTGTATCTGATCCGGCAGGATGGAATCCATGAATTTTCCGGGAAAATTCATGATCCGGTCATATGCCATGGAACCGGTGATGAATACTGACAAGATCAGCTCCTTGTCTCGCCTTCAATCCATTGCAAAAAAGGCGGATAAGCGCTTTGTACGGGCAGGGCGGCGATACAGGGCACCTCGTAAGGGTGCATTTCCTTCACGCGCCTTTCCAGGTCCGGGTAGTTCGCTTGATTGGTCATAAGCAGGCACACGCACTCGGAGGTCTCCACCGTGCCGCCTTTCCAGCGGAAAACGGAACGCGCCCCGGCAATGACTGTCGCCCCGGCGCACAGGCGCTCTTCCACAAGCGCCCCGGCTATCAGCCCGGCGCTTGCCTCATCCGGGGTCGTGACGTAGACAATCAAGGCATTCATATTTCACCCGCTCATGCGACCATACCTTAATAATTCAATCTTGACAAATAGGGCAAAGGAGAATGAAATTCCCCGGAAGAAGTTTTCTGAAAAAAAAAGTGGCGGAGATCAACAGTGGACAATATCCGGGCGCAGGATAGGGCGGAGCGGATGCTCAAGATTTTGCAGGCCCGCTACCCTGTCGCCAGGGGCTTCCTCAAAGCGGAAAATCCCTGGCAGTTGCTGGTGGCCACGCAACTCTCCGCCCAGTGTACGGACGAGCGCGTGAACAGCGTGACACCCGCGCTCTTTTCCCGTCTGCCCACCGCGCAGGCGATGGCCGTAGCCGACGCCTCCGAGCTTGAGGCCCTGATCCGGCCCACCGGCTTCTACCGCAACAAGGCCAGAAACCTGATCGGCGCGGCGCGGCGCGTCCTTGAATTCTACGGCGGAGAAGTGCCGAAAGACATGGAAAACCTGCTGAGCCTGCCCGGCGTGGCCCGCAAAAGCGCCAACGTCATTCTGTACGGCGCTTATGGAATCAACGCCGGTTTTGCCGTGGACACGCATGTGGGGCGCATCGCCAGACGCCTGGACCTTACAAGACAGCAGGACCCGGTGCGGGTGGAAAAAGACCTGCTGCCGCTTTTTCCGCGGGAAGAATGGGGAGCCACCAATCACCGCATGGTGAGTTTCGGGCGCGAGGTGTGCAAGGCCCGCGGGCCATTGTGCAAAAACTGCGAGGCAAATGCTTTCTGCCCCCGGATCGGAGTCTGAGCCCCGGCTTGCCCTTTTGCTTTGAACGTGATAATGGAGATACTTCAGACCATAAAGGAAATTTTGATAAAGACGGACTCCGGCTTTGCCCGGCCGGGGTCTTTCGGGCGGACTGGCTTTGAAGGCTCGGCGCAGGACGGCACTTCCTCCGCCGAAGCGCTCCGCGGGGATTCGCCACACGGGTCCTTGCCGCGAGAAGCTTGCGGGCGGGCTTTGCCCGCCGCCAGGCAGGCGTCTCAAGCGTAAACGCCATCAAGGTTAACCGCCGCGGATCTCCACACCCTAAGCCGCCGGACGCCGCATGTCTCGTCGTCTTTGTTGTTTTTTAGCCGCGCTTTTCCTCGTCCCAGCCGGCCCGCTTCCCGCTCTGGCCCTGCCGGTCGGGGAAGACGCGCGTCCGCCCGCGCAATCGTCTTCCCCGACCTCAAGCCAGTTGCTGATGGAGACGGAAGACGAGGTGCTGGTGCGCTGGGACCTCACGGCGGACAAGGTGACCAGCCTGAACGACGAGGAAATTCTCGAAGCCGACGGCAATGTGGTTTTGAAACGGGGCAACGAATATCTCAAGGCCGATTTCGCCCGCTATTACATGAGCAGCAAATGGGTTTACCTCAAAGGCCATGTCCTGGCGATAAGCGGCAAGAACGAAATCAGCGCCGACGAGGCCGAAATCGACCTGCGCAGCCGCACGGGCTGGCTCAAGCGTGGGCGGATATTCATGGCCGGTCCCCACGCCTACATCTCCGGAGAGCATATAGAAAAACACTGGGGCGACGTTTATTCTTTCAAGCAGGCCAAGATTTCCACCTGCGACGACAAAAACCCGGCATGGTCCTTCAGCGCCGGAGAAGCGGTGGTGGAAATCGACGGTTACGCGAGGCTGACACGGGCCACCTTCCAGATCAAGGACACGCCCGTAGGCTATTCCCCCTATTTCATATTTCCCGTCAAAACCAGCCGGCAGACGGGCTTTCTCATGCCGGAGATGGGCAGCAGCTCAAGTAAGGGGGCCTTCCTCAACGTGCCCTTTTTCTGGGCTATTGACGAGAGCAATGATTTGACCGTCAACGAACTGTTCATGGACAAGCGCGGCTTCATGCACGGCCTGCAGTATCGCACCCGCCCGACCACGGACACGGCCGGATGGTTCCGGGCGGATTTCCTCGCGGACAAAAAACGCAACACCGACGCCAATTCCGGGCAATACCAGGGAGACGGGCTGGTGCGCACCAACGAGGACCGATACTGGCTGCGCGGCATGTTCGACACCCGCTTCAGTTCTTCGAACTGGCGTCTCAAGGCCGATATAGACTATGTTTCCGACCAGTATTTCATTTCCGAATTCAAGAACCATTTCGGCGGATTCGAGGGCACCAACCGTGAGGTGCTGGACCTTTTCCGGCGCGAGTTCCGGGAAAAAGACGAGGACAGGGTAAGCGGAGTCCTGCTCTCCCATGACTGGGAGCGCGGCTCCGTCTCCCTGTCTTCTTTTTACAATCAAAACCCCCGTCTCGGGAACGGCAATCTTTCGCCCAGGCTGGACGAGACGGTGCAGCAGG
>JAISZH010000134.1 GCA_031269345.1 Desulfovibrio sp.
AAACCCAACTGCGGGTCGTTTTTCAAAAGTCCCAAGTCCAGGCAAAATTTGGTATCGTCGTCCAAGAGCGAGACCTCATTGCCCAGACCGGCCAGCACCGGTTCCATAACCCTCTGCACCCGTGGTTCCTTCAGGCGCTCCAGCAGAGAATCGATGTGCGTGTCACGGCGAAGCATAATGGTCTCCGCCGCAGCATCTACATGTTCAGCCGTCACGGTTATGTTGTGATCCCCCGCCAAGGCTTCGTCCACCATCTGGCGGGCCAGGGCATTGACCAGCCAGGGCTGGCCTTCTGACCAATAAAAGGCGCGTTCCACAGCAATTTCATCAAAGGGCTGTCCTGTAGATTCCGTATGTTGCCTATACAGGGCGAACACTTGCTCCTGAGTGAAGTTACTGAGCGCCAATGCCTTGGTGACGATGTTAAAGGGGCTCGCCGACCCCAAAGTATCCCTGTCGGACCGGACTTGGGCTTTGAAATCCCTGATGTCGCGCATGCCTATGAGTGAAATGGACCAAGGGAAGGGGGCAACGTCTCTGTTCACATAGCCGTTGCGCAACTGGTTCAGAAAGGTGATAAGCACTTGCCCGGAAAGGCAATCTGCTTCGTCAAAAAAGATAATAAGCGGCTTGTCCAACGCTGCGCATAAAGTCGTCAATGCTTGACTTACGGCCATAAAGGGGCTGTCGGCAGCAAATGACATCAGTTCGCAGTGCAGCGTCTCTTCGGTTGACCATCTCAGCGCTTGTTGAATTGAGCCCAAAATGGCCGACATCCCGTCTTCCAGAGAATCTATTCCTTGCACTGCCTCCAACGAGCAGTACAGTGCGTAGAATTTACCTTCCGCATGGATTTCCCTGGTCAAGGCACGCAAGAGAGTTGTTTTGCCAGTCTGTCTGGCCGCGTGGATGACAAAATACTTTTTGCTCTCGGCTAAAGTGCGCGCTTCGGGAAGTCGGGCTACAGCATCCAGCATATAATGTTCGCCGGGAACGCAGGGGCCGGCGATGTTGAAATGCTTGGGAATCGCATAGGGATCAGACACGTTTTACCTCCTTGCCGCCTGCTGAGATTTACCACAGGCTGTCGATGCGGACAACCCTGTGATTGAAAGATCGCTTGGCTTCGTGCTGTGATTCCCGGCTCGTTGTGTATCGTTGTCATCGGGTAGCCGGCCTCTTTTTATTTGCAGCGGCTGTCCTGCCTGTTTTCTTCGCTTGCTTCTTCGCTTGCGGCTTTGTCCGCAGTTTTACTTCCTCAAGCGAGAACCTCATCAGAGGTGAGATTTGCGAGCTTACGCGGCCGCCCTGTTTACCAGCACAAACCTGTTGATGTGCGCACGAGCCGGCAGGCAGTTGATGCCTGCTTGAGGATACTTGCGTCCTTTTTTCGGAAAAAGAGCGAAAATAAGGTGAAATATGCTGAAATTTCGACCAAAAAGTGGAGACTTTCTCAAAAATTGATCCCAATAGGGCAAATCGACGCTGCGCGATTGAATTATTCAGCATTTCCCTAAGAGATTGAAGCGACCTCAGAGGGGAACTGCTGCATTTTTCCTCCACACCGCCACTAACCTTGCTCCAACTGCCAAAAATCCGCAACCGTCATAGGCTTAGGCCACTCCATATCGAGTTTTAGAAAATGCTTGTCACCGCTGACAATGACATCCACACCGGCCATGATTGCGGCGTTCAAAATCGGTTGGTCTTTCGGGTCAGAAATCAGCTTGCCGGGTTCTTTGGGCGCAACGACCATTTCATAAGAAAGCTGAGCTAAAAGCACGTCAACATCAGCCAGCAAGTCCGGGCGCTTGCGGGCAACCACATCACGAATTTCCACCACGATGTGATCGCACAGCACCAGTTCATGCTTGTCAGCAATATGCAGCAAAACTTTTGCCGGGAGCGAGTCCGGGAAAAGCAGCGTGGAGATAATTATATTTGTATCGACCATCACCCGCATGATTATTTGCCTGCCCCGTAGCGGACTTCGTCAATAAGATTTTGCACATCATCAACGCCGGCAACGCCAAAATCTTTAGCTGCTCCAGCAAAGGCGTCTTGTGCCCGGAGAATGGCCGTGGCGGAAGCATTGTCGATCATAATATGCCCATCATGCTCAATGAACAACAACTTATCACCTTCCTTTAGTTGCAGTCGCCTGCGGATTGCAGCAGGAACGGTCACTTGGCCGTTAGCGGATACTTTTGCCAGGTTCATACAGCCTCCTCAAAAATTATTTAGATCCTTTATTTCCTTTATAAGTTTCTCAGAAGGTTTCGTCAACCGATCAATCTCTCGCAGTGGAGATAATTTTGAAGCAAGTGCGCATGCGATTAACATGCTTAAATTATTAACTAATATTACAGAAAAAAGGAAAGCAAAGTTGCATTTTGCGAAAACTTCCTGAAAAGTAAGCCTGCGCAGTGTCCCTGTTTTGCTATTCAAGCAGATTCAATGATTTTAGCCGTTTTACCCTATGAGCGCTTATACCGATTTTTGGGGGTCAGTAACCCCAGGGCAATGCCCTTTGGTGGTCCTCCCCCCACCAACACTTTGTACTTCGTTAGGTTGTCGCTAAAAAGCAGGATGTACGTTGCCTGGTTGACACAGAAAGAGTTTTTAAGGAAATGCTGAATAATTCAATCGCGCAGCGTAGATTTGCCCTATCGGTATCAATTTTTGAGAAAATGTCCACTTTCTGGTCGAAATTTCAGCATATTTCGCCTTATTTTCGCTCTTTTTCCGAAAAAAGGGCGCAAGTATCCTCAGGCAGGCATCAACTGCCTGCCGGCTCGTGCGCACATCAACAGGTTTGTGCCGATAAACAAGGTGTACAGGCGGTGAGTGTTTTTGGCCGATCCACGGTACACTGTTTTGGCAAATCCAAAGTAGCGTTTGACTATCAAGAAGGGATGCTCCACCTTGCTGCGCACCGATGATTTGCGGCGTTCAATCTGTTTTTCCCAGTCTATACAATCCTCTGGCATGCGCCGGACGCTTTTGTGACGGCGCTTGATGCGGTACTCTCCCCTTTACTTGCACAAACGGCAGAGCCGCTCCCGGCAGCCGGACAGCAATAAAACAAAGACGCATAAACCGCGCCAAAACATGTCTTGTTTGTTCCAGTACTCCAGCTATGCCTGCAGACCCCGCCGGCGTCCCCGGCGGGGCGGAGCCCGGCAATATCGCTCAAGGCTTTTCCGGGGGAGAGATCCAGCCTTTGAAGGTAAATGTTTTGTAGCCGTCGGTCAGGGTGAATTTGCCAGTTCCTTGCTTCCCTTCGGAATCGTTCAGGAAAAAGTTGGCTGTAATCGTGCCGTCGGAGTCCAGGTTTATGAGGGAGGAAACGGAGAAGTACGGCTTGTCCAGGTAGGCGTAGTCCGAGATATCGCTGATGGCCGCGCGGGAGGGCATTTCCGGACCTTTGACCGCCAGCACGGGATCCACCGGACTAGCGACAAAGGCCTTGCCGTCCCATGTGAAAATAGTGCATGCGCCTTCCGGGATGCTGGCGCTGGAGCGCAGTCGCATGTACAAAAGCTCGGCGAATCCATCACCGTCGATATCCCCTATGATTTCAGGCCAGGTCAGCGCGTTGGGGGCGCAGTAAAGTTCCAGGCCGCTGTCGTCTTCAGCCCGGTCCTGGCTGCTCCAGAGGACTTTGCTTTTGTCCGGCGTGAGGACTTCGAGCACGCCGTAGCCGCCGTCAATTGACGGCACGGTGGTGATGCGGATGACGGCCTGCTTGAGGTCGGGCGCAAGGTCCACCACAAAGAGGCGGGGCAAGTCCTGGGAGCATTCGATGATTTTGCGGTTGGCCGGGTCGGCCATAAAGGCGTCCAGGGGCATCATGTGGGCCGCTTTGACCCACATGTCGTCGGATTCGCCCTGACCAACGCGCAGCCAGTCACCCATGTTCTCGCGTACCGTGAAGACCTCGTTCACGTCCCGCCGGGTTGCACACACCCCAGGCACGGAGACATCCCAGGCGTTTTCTTTTTTTTCCGCGTCATCAAGGCTTTCGTATACCGCGGTATTTTCCCTGGCCACAATTTTTTGGCCGGGCGGGAAGTCGACGGCACGCGCCGGGCCGTCAATTGTGATCTCCTGCGGACGGCAGTGAATCTTGTCGCTCTCTTTCCAATCGGCTACATCCTTGACCAGGCATTCCTTAATGGTCCATTTGCCCTCATCGTAGACGGGCTCAAAATACGTATGTGTCGCATCAGCTTGTTTCAGAACGGTCTTTTCTCCCTTGGCGGCATCATAGAGTACCAGGGATGTAAGAGCCCTTTTCATTTCGGAATCGTCATCCACCCGTTGCTCAACGCGGCTGTAAACGAATTTATTGGAGGAAACCCAACGAGGCTCATCGGAAATATCGGAAAAGGCCGCCGTGGGCGTTCTGCCGGGAAGTGTAAACAACAGGTGTTCGAAGCCCCTACCGTCCGGCGTTTGGGAGAAGAGCAAAAGAAAATCGCCTTCAGGAGAGAAGAACGGGATACGCATGCCTTTATCTTCACAGGGCAGATAGAAAATATTTTTCCCGTCGCTGTTGAAGAAATACATTCCCCGATCTTTTTCGGGCACCAGCGGGGAAACAGCGGGGCCGAGAAAAACAGCGAAGCAGGAGAAGGAGCTCATCATGTAGCCGCCGCCCGCCTCGGCCACCTCCTGATTCTTGTAAAACACTTTCCCGTCCCGTACGGAATACTTGGAGGCGGCTTTCGCGGCGGGAGCCAGGGAAAACAGCGCGATCGTCACGAGAAAAACCACCGCAAGCAAGGTGGAAACAGTTTGTTTTTTCATGGCTCACTCGTTTGGTTAAAATAGGAGAAAACAGTCTTGTTGGAGTGAAGATGTAACGGCGTCGTCGGCATGAAGGCCAAGGAGAGAGAGCCGCCATGCCGCGCCCAAAAACGGGCGCGGCGAACTTCACACCCGCTCAAGGCGCCCAGGTAAAGGAGGCGTACACGGCCTCGAGTTCTTTCTCGGTTTCTTTGCTTGGCTTATTCGCATAGGTGGTAACCATGGTGACTATTGTATCGCCCACGGCTATGTCCCGCAGTTCCACAAGCATGGTTTTTTTGCTTTCCGACTCCACGGCAACCCGCACGCGGGTCAGGGTAGCGGGAAAATCCCCCGCCGTGGTCTGTTGCACGCCCAGCGGCGTGATGCTTTTCGTGGGCGAGTTCGTTTCCAGGATACTATACGCGGCGCGCAGGCGCTCTTCCATGCCCGTGGGCACATTGCCCGCGGCAACGGGCTGGAAGACGGTAACCTTTGCGATGGTATCCTCGTTCTCATCCTCTTTCGCGAGCATCGCCCATGTGGGATCACTGATGCTTCCCCCCACGGCTACGGGCCAGGATCGGGGGCAGGAGAGGCCCATGCCGTCGCTGTGGACAGTGGTCATATCCGCCGGGGACGAGGTCTGCGGCACAAAGGAGGCGAAAATGCGTTTGAAAAGCTCACCCGCCGCATCATCACCAATCACATCGGCGCCCAGATAGACGAACTTGTTTTTGAATGAAAAATAATAACGGGCAGAAAAATCTTTTGCCGATGCACCCTCGGTATCCTTTTTCTTGCGGACGACAACGCCGGTAACGCCGTTTATTTCTTCCACGACCGGAGGGTCCGCTTCATCCTCGGGGGGAAATTTCAAATAGTATTCATGATAATAGGCCACCAGGGTGGTGAGCGCCTCGGTGTCCATCCGCCTCAGCTCCTCCCGGTCTGGATAGGGATCGTCCTGATAGGGAAACACCGAAACCACGCCGCCTCCGGCAATCACTCCCTCTTCATCGTCATACAGTTTAAGGGATAACACATAATCCAGCTGGCCGATCAGGGCTCTGGTGGATAAAGACCAGGGTTGCGTGATGCTGATGCGTATGCCGCCGCTCTCGACCGTGAAGGTGGAGCCTTCGGCGGCATGTGCCGACAAAGCGGCGAGGAGCAGAAAACAGAGG
>JAISZH010000175.1 GCA_031269345.1 Desulfovibrio sp.
CTAGATGGTGTCGTCATAAGCAGACAATGCTTTGAAATAATTCGACTAATTTTATATTGTAGTTCCACAAAATTCTAAATATTTTCAATGTGTTATATGTCTCATGACGACACTGCCTAGCTTTCGGCCAGTTCAAGAACCTGCATGTCCCCGATCATGGGGTCCACCTTGCCGAGGCGCGCTTTCACGCGCATTCCGGGATATATTTTCTCGTCGAAATTGCGCCGTTTGCCGCGCGCGGTAATTTGCGCCCAGGGCAGGGCTATGTTGACATAGTGCTCGTTTTCCTCAATGACCACGGCATCCCACCAGCGTCTGTCCCCCTGCTGCTTGAAAAACAGGTATTTCCAGTAACGGGGCCGCAGACGCTGCACCTGTCCGGCCGCTTCTCCGGCCGCCGCCAGGGAGGGGAGAAGCGCCTCCAGCTCCTGCCGGCTGAAAATTCCGGCCCCGGATCGGATCTGCGTCGCGATCTGCCCCTGGTTCAGCAGATCAACATAGCGGCGGATGGGTGAGGTCACTGTGGCGTAGGCGTCAAGGCCCAGCCCGGCATGGCGGCGCGGTCGGCATTCAAGGACGGCGGGCGGCAGGGAACGCACCACGCGGGCTATGTCCTGAGCCTCGCGCCAGATGCCGGAAAATTCGCGCGGCAGCGCCACGTTCTGCGTACGGTGAAGCAGGGCGAGTCCTTGTTCCCCTCCCCAGGCGGCGGCGGCGCTGTTGCACAAGACCATGATTTCCTCCACCAGCATATGGGTGAGGGGAACTTGCGGCCCCGGCCCGATAAACGCCTTCACCTCCCCGTCTTCTTCGCGTAGCGATATGTCCGGCTCCGGGCGCTCGATAATCACCGCGCCTGAGGCGAGACGGCGCTTCTGGAGCACTTCGGCCAGACGCAAGGCGTCTTGCAGCATCCCGGCAGGAGGTTTGTCTGAAACCGATCCCAGCAGTTCTTCGCAATGCTCAAGGTCGAGGTTTTCGGCCATGCGTACGGCGCGCAGACGGGGATTTGCCTCAAGGAGCGCGCCTTCGGCCGAAAGGCGCAGGGTAAAGACCAGGGCCGGGCGCAGACGGCCCTGGTCCAGGCTGAATATCTCGCGCCCTATGCCCGCGGGCAGCATATGCTCGTTCCCCTCCGGCAGATAGAGACTGGTCGCCCTTCTCTGCACCACCCTGTCCAGGTTGCCCCGGAAAGGCCAGGCCAAGGCCGGACAGGCCAGGGCGACGCGCAGGATGAAGGAGTCTCCGTCACGCTCAAGGTGCATGGCATCGTCGCGATCCAAGGTATGGGCGTTGTCCACGCTGACATAAGGCGTAGCGTCCGGCTCAAGCTGAGCCAGCAGGCGCGCGCTTTCCTCTGCCAAGGCCGCGCATTCCTCAGCATGGGCGCGGACCCAGGCTTCTCCCCGCGCGTAGTCTATGCGGTCCAGCAGAAAATTATGGTGCGAAGGCACAATCCCCCAGGCTTCGGCCAAGGCGGGGGCAAGATGGGGGATATCGGGCAGGCCTTTGCAGAGAAGCTTCCAGACGCCGCTGTCGTCCACGCGCTCCGGGTTGGCTATGCGATCCAGCAAAACATTCCGAAGCCGCAGGAAAAGTTCTTCATCCCCGTCCAGGGCCGGCGCGGTTCTTTCATCGAGAATTCCTTCATGGTCCTGAACCCCTCCCTTCGGGGAGATTCCCGCCTGAGGCCAGATTTTGCCCGGCACACCGCGCCCTTCTCCTTCGAGGAGAGGCGACCCACCCGGCTCCGCCCGCCGGATTGAATCGGCCGCCGGATGAAACCGGCCGCGCATTGAGGCATCCTTGTCAAGGGGAGGGAGCTTTTTCAGATGGATGTCCCAGAGCTTGTAAAAAAACTGCGCCCCGGCCGAGGCAAAGGCCTCGCGGCAACGGGCGCTCTCCGCTTCCTCCATGCGTTTTTGCACTGTTTCACGTGGAAAAATCTCAAAGTTCGGAGGGGAAAAGCGAAAGTGCGTCTTGGCGGCTAAAAGCGCGTGCCCCAAAGCGGCTTCCTGATGTATGTCCGGCTTGTCCCAGAGCAGTCCGGCCAACCACTCCGCCGAAGCCTGCCGCACTTCCCCCTGGGCCAGTTCCCACAGCTCCATGGCGGAGATGCCGGCGGCCGTGGAGGCGCGTAAGGAGCGGCATTCCCCCAGAGATTCGTCCATGCGCTGCCGGGAAAGATTAAGTCCCAGGCCGGGACCGGACCAGGGCAGAATGCGGCCCGGCGGCAGGCTGAGTTCCCGTTTGCCCACCGAATAAAGGCGCAGGCGTCCGCCTTGCTCATCCAGCACCAGGGCCTGCACGGGCGCGTTGCCTTGCATGAATTCCACCACGCAGCCGGGGGATGGGAACTGGACTTTTCCGTTTGTCATGGGTCTTGACCAGGGATGGCAGCTTTAGAGCAATTAACGCTTGAAACAGTTCGCATACGGCGGGCAAAGCCCGCCTGCTCCTGTTTCGCGGCAAGGATTTGTCCGCAAATCCTTGCAGAGCGGTTCATTCGTTTCATTCGTGAACTGCTCTAGTGTCTGAAGGAACGACGGCCGGTAAACACCATGGCCGCGGGCGGAGAGGCCTCGTTCACGGCCTGGATGGATTCCCAGTCGCGCAGGGAACCGCCGGGCTGGGCGATCGCCGTCACTCCCTGGGCAAGCGCCAAATCCACTCCGTCCCGGAAGGGAAAAAATCCATCGGACACCAGAACCGTTCCCTCAAGTCCGCCTTTGGCAACGCAACAGCGCTCCCCGATATCCAGAAGACGGGCGCGGGCCTTTGGGGATTTTTCCGCCTCCCTCTCCATCTCATAGAGAGATTTTCCGCATTCTTTGAAGGCCAGGGCGTCTTTGTATTTGGTCCGGGCTTTGTGGATGGTCAGTTCCACGCAGCCCACCCGGTCCTGCTCGCCCGTGCCGATGCCGGCAGTCACGCCGTTCTTCGCGAAAACAACGGAATTGGAGGTGACTCCGGCCTCCACTGCCCAGGCGAACAGCAAATCCTCGCCTTCCGCTTCCGTCGGCCGTCTGGCGACAAGAGTCCTGCCGTCTTTTTCCGCCTCGGCCGGCTGGAAATCGTCAACCGCGCGGATGCTGTTCATAAACCCGCGCTGAAGGATCAGTCCTCCGTCGCTTAAGGTTCTGATGTCCAGAAAGGGGGTGTCCGCGAACTTATCCAGTTCCGCGAGCGCCGGCATACGCAAAATACGGAGGTTTTTTCTTTTTTTCACAAGACCCAGGCAGCCTTCTTCGTAGTCCGGGGCGGCGAGCACTTCAAAATAGGTCGAGGCTATGAGTTCGGCCGCCTCAAGGGTCAGGGGGCGGTTAACGACAACAGCTCCGCCGAAAGCGGCGATGCGGTCGGACCAATAGGCCGCGGACAGGGCGGGAGCCAGGCCAGCGCCGGACCAGGCCGCTCCGCAGGGGTTGTTGTGTTTGAGAATCAGGGCCGCGGGTTTTTTATGCAGATATTGCAGGATGTTTATGCCGTTGTCCACATCGGTGAGGTTGATCTTGCCCGGATGTTTCCCGGCCTGGAGCATATGTTCTTCCCCAAGCGCGGAGACGAGGCCGCATCCCGCGCCCTTGTAGCGCACCCCGTCCACGCTTATCCCGCCGTCCACGGCCTCATAGAGCGCGGCCGGCTGGTCCGGGTTTTCCCCGTAGCGCAGCCCGCGTCTTTCCCCGTCGATTTCCCAGGAGCGGCGGCGAAAATCCAGGCGTTCTCCGCCGAAAATCAGGCTGATGTTTTCGGGAAAGGCGTCCGGCACCACGGTCTTATATATATCAGCGCGTTTTGACATCTGCACTCCCAAACGCCGAAGGTTCGCCCTTGTGGCGAATGCCTGCGGCACCGTATCTACGGTT
This sequence comes from Desulfovibrio sp., assembly GCA_031269345.1. Classification (GTDB taxonomy): domain Bacteria; phylum Desulfobacterota; class Desulfovibrionia; order Desulfovibrionales; family Desulfovibrionaceae; genus Frigididesulfovibrio. Next base: position 3,867 of record JAISZH010000175.1, read on the forward strand.
TTCCGGCTACCCGGACGACATTTTCTTTGCCCCCCCGGCCCGGAGCGTGTTAATTTCAATTGTTAAGGATGCGCCGATCGACTTGCGGAAAGATACAGCAAGGGAAAGGCAAAAACAAGGACCGCCACGGCGGCCGGCAAAGGAGGAAAAATGTCAGGATTGCGGCCGCCCGCAAGACGGAGAGGGAAAAATGCCGCGTTTCCGGGCGGGGCGGCAGGCGCATCTTTGCGGCGGGATGGGGGGAAAGGCGGAGAAAGCGCCTTTGGCGGCGCGGAAGATTTTGCGGCGGACGAAAAAGCGCCGGGGGCGGAAAATGAAACCGGGCTTCTGCCCGGAGCGAAGCCGGTCCTGGAATTCCTGCGTTCCACTCCGGAACGGGCGGATGAGGTATATCTGCGCAAGGGCAGGCGGACGAAAGAAAAGGATGCAATAGCCGATCTCTGCCGCAGTCTGGGTCTGCGCTTCACCCTGCTGGATGCCCCGGCCTTCGCCCGGATTTATCCCGGTCCCTGCGCGGGCGCGGCCGCCAGAATTTTTCCCGCCGGTTTCATCTCCCAGGAAAACCTCCTGGCTCTGGTCCCTGATGCCCCTCTGCCCCTGGCGCTTATGCTGGACAGGGTCCAGGATCCGGGCAACGCCGGGGTTCTGGCCCGCACTCTTTACGCTCTGGGCGGAGCGGGACTGATCCTGCCCCGACACGGAGGGGTTTACCTGGGCGGAGCGGCGGCAAAGGCCGCCTCGGGGGCGCTGGAAAAACTTCCTGTAGCCAAGGCGCGCAATCTCGGCCAATGCCTGGACATGGCGCTGGATCTTGGCTTTACCCTGTACGGGACGAGCGCCGCTCCCTCAGGCGGGGCGTCTTCGCCTCCCGTATGCAACGCCTTGCGGGGAGGTCTGCTTTTCCCGGCCATCCTCGTCCTGGGCAGCGAGGAGGCCGGCCTGCGCCCCGGTCTTGGACGGCGCTGTTCCAGCCTTTTGCACATCCCCATGCCCCGGCCTTTTGATTCCTTGAATGTCGCCCAGGCCGGGGCCATGCTCATCGGCTGTTTCGCGGCCTGCCGGCAAAGAGGCGACGCCGGGCGGTGATTACGAAAGGCTCCAATCAGCGAATTTGGCTTTGAGGGCATTGAGCTTGTTTCTGGAATCCTCAAGCTCCGCCTTGCGGCTTTGGTCTCTGGCCACCACCTCCGGGCGGGCCTTTTCAAGATAGGCCGGGTTGGCCACTTTGGCCGCAACTGCCGCATATTCTTTTTCCAGCTTGAGCAGTTCCTTGTCCAGGCGGGCGCGCTCGGCGGCGAAATCCACCACTCCCCTGAGCGGCATGATGATCTCGCTGCCCCGTACCACACCGCTGGCGGCGGCGGCGGGCACGTCGGCTTGCGGGTCTATGTCCAGGTTCTTAAGGCGGGCCAGCGCCATGATCACCACGCGTTGCCCCTCAAGCAGCCTGTGCGCTTCCGGGTCTGCGGGCCGGATGAGCAGAGAAAGCCTGAGCGAAGGCTGGATGTTCAGCTCCGCCCGCATGGTGCGCGTCGCACCGATCACCTCCCGCACGGTCTCCATGTTCCCGGCGTCTTCGGCAAAGGCGGCGACTTCTCTGGGGGGAGGGAAAGGCGTCAGCGGGAGTTCTTTCTCCCTATCCCGTCCGGGCAGGGAATCCCATATCTCCGAGGTGATGAAAGGGACAAAGGGATGCAGCAGGATGAGGATTTCGCGCAATACCGCGCAGAGCACGGATTTGGCCGCGCCTTTCTCCTGTTCTTTCCCGTCCGTGGCGGGCGCGGCCAAATCCGGCTTGACCAGTTCAAGGAACCAGTCGCAGAACTCGTTCCAGACGAATTTATAGAGACCGGCGGCCGCGTCGTTGAATCGATACTCCGCCAAAGCTCCTTTCTGCAGGTTTTTAACGTCCTCCAGGCGGTGGAGTATCCAGCGATGGTGCAGGGCCAGAGTGGCGTCACGCGTCGGGTCGGCCGGCAGGGGGGCGGAATCGGAATCCAGATGAATAAGGGCGAAGCGCGCGGCGTTCCATATCTTGTTCATGAAATGGCGGTAGCCTTCAATCCGGTCTTCGGAAAGACGAATGTCGCGGCCCATTGCGGCAAAGGCGGCCAGGGTGAAGCGCAGGGAATCCGTTCCGTATCTGCCGATTATTTCCAGGGGATCGATCACGTTGCCCTCGGTTTTCGACATTTTTTTACCCTGAGCGTCCCGCACCAGGGCGTGGATGTAACAATGACGGAAAGGCGTCTCGCCCATGAAATGCAGCCCCATCATCATCATGCGCGCCACCCAGAAAAAGAGGATGTCAAAGCCCGTGACCAGCACGGAGGTGGGGTAAAAACGCGCCAGTTCCGGGGTTTTTTCCGGCCAGCCCAGGGTGGAAAAAGGCCAGATGGCAGAGGAAAACCATGTGTCCAGAACGTCCTCATCCTGGGTGAGAGCGTCGCTCCCGCAACGGGGACAGCAAGCCGGAGCGTCCTCCAGCACCGCAATCCCGCCGCAGGCCGCGCAGGTCCAGGCCGGGATGCGGTGTCCCCACCAAAGCTGGCGGCTTATGCACCAGTCGCGAATGTTGTCCAGCCAGTTGTAGTAGGTCTTGAGCCAGGAGGAAGGAAAGATGCGCATCCGCTCCGGCACGGCCTGCCTGGCCTTTGCCGCCAGGGTTTTAGTGGCCACGAACCACTGCACGGACATGCGTGGTTCTATGAGTGTGGAGCAACGGTAACAACGCCCGACGCTGTTCTCGTAGGGACGTTTTTCCGCAAGAAGCCCAAGGCTCTCAAGGTCCGCCACGATTTTCGCCCGCGCCTCTTCAAGGCCCAGACCAGCGTAAACGCCTCCCTGCTCGCTTATCCTGCCGTCCTCGTCTATGACCGTGACGAATTCAAGCTGGTGCTTGTGGCCCAGCCGCCAGTCGTTATGGTCATGGGCCGGGGTGACCTTTAAGGCGCCGGTGCCGAAGTCGCGGTCCACGTAGGTGTCGGCTATGATGGGCAAAAGGCGTCCCACAAGCGGCAGCCGGGCCTTTTTGCCGATCAGGCCCCGGTAGCGTTCGTCCTCGGGATGCACGGCCAGGGCAGTGTCGCCGAGCATGGTTTCCGGCCGGGTTGTCGCGACGGTCAGAAAACCGGAATCGTCTTCCAGGGGATAGCGCACGAGCCAGAGGCCGGTTTTCTGCGCCGCGTAGTCCACTTCGTCATCGGCCAGGGCGGTGTGGCAGCGGCAGCACCAGTTGACTATATACAGACCTTTGTAGATCAATCCTTCGTTGTAGAGCTGGACGAAAACCCGGCGCACGGCGCGGGAGAGCCCCTCATCCAGAGTGAAACGCTCCCGCGTCCAGTCTACTGAAGCGCCCATGGCCTTGATCTGGCGGCGGATATTGTCGCCGTATTCCTCTTTCCAGCGCCAGACGCGCTCCACAAAAGCCTCGCGTCCCAAGTCGCGGCGCGTAAGGCCCTCCTGTTTGAGGCGGCGCTCCACGACGTTCTGGGTGGCTATTCCGGCGTGGTCTTCCCCCGGCACCCACAGCACCTGTTTGCCGAGTTGGCGCTGGTGGCGGCAGAGAATGTCCTGAAGAGTCAGATTCAGGGCGTGTCCCATGTGCAGATTGCCGGTGACGTTCGGGGGCGGGATGACTATGGAATAGGCCTCGGCCTTGTCCTGCGGATCCGAGGTGAATATGCCGCTTTCTTCCCAGGCGGCGCGGTGCCGCGCCTCCACCTGCTCCGGCTCGTAAGCTTTCGGCAGTCCGGGGTTTTGTTCTTCAGCCATGTTTTTTCCTCCGCGGGCGCGGATTTTTTCCGGCAGGGCCGGGGATGCAACGCTTTGGGCGTGTTCTCCGGGCAATTTTATATGCGGGACGGGCAAAGTCAAGCAGGCAAGGGCGCGTTGCGGCAAAGGTTTTTTTCTGCCTTCCTGCTCTTGTTATTTCCTGCTCTACATTTTAATGTGCGTTTGTAATGTTACGCTTGAGACGCCTGCCCGACGGCGGTCCGGCGGTCCCGGCCGCCGTCGGGCAGGCGTCTCGCGGCAAGGATTTGCGCGGCGAATCCTTGCAGAACGTATTGACGTCTGAAGTCAACGCTCCATACGCGGCAGCGCGGTCGGGCCGCTTCAGTTTTCACTTGCGAGGGATATTTTTGCCCTCTGCAGCGGAAGAGGGCATTTTCGTAAAGCCCCGGCGCCGGAGGGAATATGCAAACGCCCCTACAGGGGGGAGTTCGCTGTCCGGGAACCGGCGGAGCGGGCAGTGCAACGGCGAATCAAAATCGTCCAAATCGTATTTCAACCGGCGCGAAGCCCGGATGTTCCGGGGCGATCCGCGCTGAAACCGGAGGCGTGCCACAATGAGCAACATATTTCTGAAACGTGATGACCATTCGTCATTTTCCTGGGAAAATCTCGGGGATATTAAGGAAGGCCGCGGGGATTTGGGCGAGGAGATGCCGGTGCTTGTGTACCGTCTTATGCAATATACCATGCTGGACGTATTGAGCAAGGCGCACGGACGGGAGCAGGCCAATGAATTTTTCCGTCAGGCTGGTTTTCTGGCCGGGACCGAGTTTGCGCACAATGTTCTGGACCTGAAAGTGGGGTTTGAATCCTTTGTGGCGAACCTGCAAAATTGCTTGCAGACCTTGAAAATCGGCATCCTGCGCATGGAGGCCTTCAACCCCGACACCGGAGAAATAGTGCTTACCGTGGGACAGGATTTGGATTGCAGCGGTCTGCCCGTTACGAACGAAAACGTCTGCAATTACGACGAGGGCTTTATCGCCGGCATTCTCAAAGCCTATACCGGCAGGCAGTACGATGTACGCGAGGTGGACTGCTGGGCGAACGGCGACCGGGTATGCCGCTTCAGGGGTGTTGCTGTGAGCTGAAGGCGGCAGGGGGAGAGAGTTTCGGGTCCATTTGTTGCGGTAACCGTGGGCGGGTTTTAAGGCGGTGAGCTAACGTGGCATCTGTCGCGGACATATTGTTTAATTACCTGCGCGATGTAATATACAACCCGACGCACGCAACCCTGGCTCTGGAAAGTCTGCCAGAGGAATTTCGCGATCTGGGCCAGGGACTGCAATACTTCGCCGAATGCATCACGGAAACGCGGATGTTGGCCCAGGCCCTGGCCAAGGGCGATCTTGAGGGGTCTCTGCCCTCGCGCGGCAACGAAATGGCCGCGCCTTTGAAATCCCTGCACGCCTCGTTGAAACATCTGACATGGCAGACCCAGCAGGTCGCCAAAGGAGACTATCAGCAACGCGTGGACTTTATGGGCAATTTCGCCGAGGCGTTCAACACGATGGTGCAGCAGTTGGACGAACGCCACAGGGTCGCCCTTGATGAAAAAAACAAGCTCGCGCAGTACGTCAGGCTTCTGCTCAGCAACTGCATTGAGATAATTCTGCTCTGCGACGTAAAGGGAACGGTCATTCTGACCAGTGAATCCTACCTGGGGCGCAGCAAAAAATCCGCCGACGAGATCCTGGGCCGCAAGTTTGTCGATTTGTTCGCGCCGGTGCTGTCGGAAGATTTTTTGCGGCATCTGGAAAATCTGTTTCATAGCGCGATTGCGGACAAATTTTCCCCCAGCGCGGAGCAGGAGATTGCTTTTGCGCAGGACGAGGACGCCCGTCACTATTTCATCCAGATAACGCCCATGCTGGACGAGCGGGGAACAGCCGTGGGCGCCATGGCCTTTTTCCACGACACGACGGAGACAATGCGCGCCAGACGCGAGGCCGAGCGCGCCCGCGAGCTTGCTGAACAGTCGAACCGCGCCAAATCCGAATTTCTCGCGCGCATGAGCCATGAGATGCGCACCCCGATGAACGCCATCATCGGCATGACGGCCATTGGCAGCAAGGCTGCGGAAATTGAGCGCCTCCGCTATTGTCTGAATAAAATCGGCGATGCTTCCCGGCATTTGCTGGGAGTAATCAACGACGTTCTGGACATGTCGAAGATCGAAGCGGACAAGTTTGAATTGTCGTTCAGCAGATTCAATCTCCGGAAGATGATCAGGCGCGTGACTGACATTGTCAGGCCAAACGTGGATGAGAAGGCGCAGCAGCTCACAGTGACCGTCGACGACGGCGTGCCGCAAACCGTTGTCACCGATGAGCAGCGATTGGCCCAGGTTCTTGCGAATCTCCTCTCCAATGCGGTTAAATTCACGCCCGAGAACGGCGACGTATCCTTGCGCGTGGAAAAAACCGCTGAAGACGGAGGGGCAATACGCTTCACGGTGAAAGATACGGGCATCGGCATCTCAGAAATACAGCAGAAACGGCTTTTTGTCCCCTTTGAGCAGGCGGACGGAGGCATCTCCCGCCGGTTCGGAGGAACCGGGCTGGGGCTTGCCATCTCCAAACGCATTGTGGAAATGCTGGGCGGAGAAATCCGCGTCGAATCCGAGATCGGTCATGGCGCCGCTTTTATATTCGAGATCCGGGAGCAGGCGGAACAAACTATGTTCGAGATCCGGGAGCAGGCGGAACAAACGCGGACTGAAGCCTACCCCTCTCCCGGCGCGCCCCCTGAAACGTCTCCGAAAGTCTCTCCCGAAGCATCCTTCGAAAACGCCGAAGAAAGCCCCTCCGACGCCGCTTCAGGCCAGACCGGGCAAAATATTCACGGCGCGGCCGCGCAAGGGGCAGCGGAATCCGAGGACGGCATCTTTGCCGGCAAACGGCTGCTTATAGCCGAGGACGTGGAGATAAACCGCGAGATTCTGGCCTCCCTTCTCGAACATACCGGCGTGGAGATAAGCTATGCCTTTGACGGAGAGGAGGCCGTCAAAAAGGTCCTGGCCGATCCCGGCTATTCCCTGGTCCTGATGGATATCCACATGCCCCGTGTGGACGGATACGAGGCAACGCGGCGCATCCGCGCCTCAAAGACGCCCCGGGCCGGAACATTGCCCATCATCGCCATGACGGCCAATGT
>JAISZH010000008.1 GCA_031269345.1 Desulfovibrio sp.
TCCTCCAAGGAAGTAATCCGCTGTTGCGCTTCGGCAAGTTGAGGTTCAAGAGAAGTTATCTTTTGCTGGCCGACGGCAAGACCGTCCTTCGATCCATCAGCGACGGCATACCAGTCCAACATTTCTTGAGGCAGGGTGATTGACCTCTTTTCCATTGCCCACTCGATAAACTCCCTTGGCCCGACAGGGGGGAAAGACACATATGATCCATCTAATGAAAGGGTAGCATGATACTTTTTACTTGAATTGAGAATGCCTAATATATTGCGGATACTCTGAGCTTTGGCGATCATGTCAAGATGATTTCCACACTGTAAAAGTATTGGATTCGTTATATTATCGCCAGCAGTAGCGCAACATCGTCTGATACAGTTAAACGGCCCACAAATGGTCAGCCTTGCCGCCTCGCCTACCTCCCATGTTTCGAGGTCAAACCAGTAGTCCCATGTAGACATCCTTCAGCCCCCCTTCCGGTTGCCCTTATGGTTTCCCCGCCCCAGGCCGTAAGGGTCGGCTGTTCGCCCTGGTGGATCAGACCAGAGCTAGAGGCGGGAAATTTCGCGTTCTATGCGTGGTCCTGTATGGGCTCTGGAACGTACACGGGCTCAACCTTCATCCATTCGCTTGTTTCATTTTCCGCAACCCACAGATCATACCCCCGCTGCATATTCAGCCAAAGTTCCGGCGAAGTGGAAAAGGCGCGGGAAAAACGTAGGGCCATGTCCGGCGTTACTCCGGCCCGCTCATTGATAATGGCGGAAAGAGTCTTGCGGGAAACGCCAAGACTTGCCGCCAAGGCTGTAACCGTAACATTCAGAGTCTTCATATACTCTTCACGGATAATTTCTCCGGGGTGTGTTGGCTTGCGGGTCATCTTTCGCGGCATGGCGCGGCCTCCTTAATGGTAATCCTGATAATTGACGACATAGGCGTTGCCGTCTTCAAAGCGAAACGTCAGCCTCCAGTTGCCGGAAACCTTGACAGACCAAATCCCTTTACGATCGCCTTTAAGCTGGTGAAGATCGTAACCGGGAAAGTCCATATCTTTTATACCCCCGGCGTTGTTCAGGCGATCAAGCCGGTAGCGCAGCTTATCGGCATGTTTCGCCTGTATGCCCTTTGTCGTGCCTTCATAGAAGAACGCCTCAAGGCCCTTGTGCTCAAAGCTCTTTATCATGGTTCCGCCTAGTGTAACGCTTTCCGTTACGGTGTCAAGCCTGCCGTTTCTTCCTGAACGGGATCACTTCGGCTTTTTCTCCAGTCACCCTCTGGAACACTTCCCCGGCCACCGCCGCCGCTCTCTGCAAGGCTTCATCCGCCAAGTGGGCATAGCGCTGTGTCATTTGGGCGCTGCCGTGCGTCAGCAGCTTTTGCAGGGTATACAGGTCCACAGCGCCGGTGGACGCCATCCAGGAGGCGAAAACGTGCCGGAGGCCATGCAGCGGGCGAAAGTCCTTAGGGAGCCCGGCCCGGTCCCGTACCCTTTGCGAGATGCGCTTAAAATCCGCCCTCTGGCCCCCGTTCCTGCCGGGGAATATGAAAGGGCTATCCAGGCGCTCAACCTTTTCCAGAATCGCCCTGGCGGCTTTGGACAGGGGAATACGGTCCGTTTTCTTGTTCTTGGCGAAAGCCCCGCGCAAGGTGATAAAGCCGCGTTCAAAGTCCACGTCATCCCACCGCAACGCCATAGCCGCGCCTTTCCGTATCCCTGTGGCGAGAACCAGCCGAATGAACCCGACGGCGTTCTGGTCCGGTTCCGCGTCAAGCGCCGCCAGATATGCGGACATCTGTTCATGAGTGAGGTTCTCTGTCTTCTGGTTGTCCAGCTTGGGGAAGGTGAAATGTAGGCGGGATGCGTCCGGTTGCGGGCAAAGGCCCTTTCTGACTCCAAAGTTGATAATACGCCGGAGCAGGGAGAGGATATGCTTCACGGTTGCGGGGGCAAGCGTCTTGAGCTTTTTGATGCGGATACGGTCTATGTCCAGCGTGACCAGTTCATCAGGGGCCTTTTCTCCAAAAGGTTTTGCAAGGTGGTTCGTGTAAAAGCCGATATCGGTCTTGCGCATCTTCCGGGCAGCGTTTGTTTCGTCATACAGCCGCCAAAGCCGTTCAATGGTTGGCCGTCCCTCTTCTTCCCTTTTGGCGGCTTCGGCCGCTTCCCGCTTCGACTTGTTGTTAAGTTCTTTCCCCCTCGCCCTATCGGCGCGGATAGCGTTCGCTTTGGCGGCGGTCATGCCTTCGCTCTCTCTGCCGACACGCTCTTCAATTTGCTTGGAATCCCGCCCGCCTTGCCGGTAGAAAATGTAATAGACTCGCTCAAGCGCAGCGGAGCCGAGTTTTTTCTGTATTATGTAATAAACTCCGGGGTATTGCGTCTTTTCCCGCTTCATGCTCATGGATGACTCCTCTTTTGGCGTCTGTGCTGGGAAAATTTCTTCCCGGCACGCCCGATAATCTCCAACCCATAGGCCGCTTTCCCAGCAAATTTACCCAGCACCATTCCCAGCACACAAGACGAAAATAGGGGGTAAAAGAGAGGAAAGCAAGGAAAATGATTTTCCATAACTATGCAATTTTATATGTATAATAGGAATAGATAAAAAAAAGAAAAAAGAGTATGCCTACAGGCTACGAACCTGTAGGGCGGAGGTTCGAATCCTTCCTGGCGCGCCAAAAGTAATTCCACAAAAGCCCGCTTAGTTCCACAAAGGCTAGGCGGGCTTTGATTTTACGCGAATTTGTGTCCGCATAATCCCACGACTTTCCACTGTCCCACGACTTTCCACTTGCTACCGCGATACTTTTATGGGTAAGTTTTGAGTAACTTCCAATAACCGTGAGGAGGTTACTCATATGCTCACAGATAAGGCCGCCACTCAAGCAAAACCCAAAGAAAAACTTTACCGCCTGTCAGATGGAACGGGCAACGGGTTAAGCTTAGCGGAATGGCGGACCGCAGTCAGATACAGTGGTTCACGGACCTGATCGACAGGAACGCCCGCCCGGTTCAACCGCTGAACGGCAAAATTCCGATGCCCTTTCAGGGCATGAACGGACACTGACGGACCGGCGGATGCGGGGGACACATGCCCCGGCCTGCCGCAAAAGGCAAAGAAACAAGGAGAACGAAATGAAATTCGCTACGCTTGCCGCTTTTATCCTGTCGGCGTTGCTTTCTTCAGGCTGCGCCAGTAAATACATGGAACCCGTAACCCACGATGCGGCTACAGGCCAGTTGGGGGCCGGCCAATCAGCGGTTGTTTTTTTCCGGGACACCAGTTTCGGCGGGGGCATTCAGGCTCCTGTGGCTGAGGGCGTTGCCGGAGACGTCGCGTTCATTGGCATTGTTTCCGCCAATACCAAATTGTTGCACAAAACCACCCCCGGCGAACATGTTTACGTTGTGGGAGGAGAAGGTTCCAACCTGCTGTTCGCCAACCTGGAGCCGCAGAAGTTTTACTATGTCCGCGTAAGCCCCAAAATGGGTGTGTTCAAGGCCCGCTTTAAATTTGAACCCGTATCGCCTGTTCAGGGAGAAAAGCTTCAGGAGCTTGCTGGCGACCTTGCGGGGTGCGGATGGGTGACGCCGAATCGCCTGTCGCAGGATTGGTTCGCCGACAACAAGATCAGCATCAGGGAAAAATTGGAGGACGCCCTGAAGAAAGACAGAGAGGGGGAATCGGACAGGGCGGTTGTCAACGCCCGAGACGGGATCGCCACACTTTTGCAATAGCGTCGCGCCGCCACGGGCGGTGGAGCGAGCCGGAAACCGCGCTTTTGTCTCACAATCGACCCATCGGCCGTCCCGGCCGCTGTCAGGCGACCGGGCGCTCCGCTCTTGCCTTTTGTCCGACGCGGGTTTACATAGCAGCGGCTGCCCGTCATAGCCGGCGTCAAGCGGGGGGCTGATACCATAAAGGAATTTTGGGTGAAAAAAGAAATATGCGCCAAAAACGCCCCGCGTCCCGGCGGGCCTTATGCGCAGGGCATAAAGGCCGGCGGGCGCGTCTACGTGTCCGGGCAGCGCCCGGCCCGGCCTTCGGACAACTTCATCCCTCCGGATTTTCCGTCCCAGGTCAGGCAGTGCCTGGACAATGTGCGCGCCGTTCTGGAGGCGGGCGGGGCGACTTTGGAGGATGTGGTCCAAGTGAACGTCTTCCTCGCCGATCTGAACAATTTCGCCGCCTTCAACGAAATTTATTCAAGCTACTTCAAGCCTCCCCATCCCTCCCGCACGACCGTGGGCTGCGCCCTGCGCGGCATCATGGTGGAGATAAACGCCGTGGCCGAGTTGTGAGGCCGGCGCTTCCCGGCTGTGGGAAACCTCCGTCTTTTGGAAATTGCAGATGAGTGAATTTCTTCCTTTTTCCCGTCCCTCCATAGGCGATGAGGAAATCCGCGCGGTGGAAAAGGTTCTGCGGTCCGGCTGGATCACCACCGGCCCGGAAAACCTGAGACTGGAAGAGGATTTCTGCCGGGTTTTCGGCTGCCGTTACGCCGTTGCCATGTCTTCGGCCACGGCCGCCATGCACGTCACCCTGGCCGCGCTGGGCGTCGGTCCCGGAGACGAGGTGATAACCCCCTCCCTGACCTGGGTTTCAACCCCGAACATGATCACCCTGCTTGGGGCGACCCCGGTCATGACGGATGTGGACCGCGAAACCCTGATGCTTGACGCTGCGACGGTAGAAGCGGCCATAAGCCCGAAAACCAGGGTTGTGGCGCCGGTGCACTATGCCGGAGCGCCCCTGGATTTGGACCCTCTGCGCGCCCTGTGCCGGGAACGCGGGCTTTTTCTGCTTGAAGACGCGGCCCACGCCGCGGGAACGCGGTATAAGGAGCGCCGGGTGGGCGGGCAGGGCACGGCGATTTTTTCCTTTCACGCCATCAAAAACATCACCTGCGCTGAAGGCGGACTTCTGGCTACTGACGACGAAGCCCTGGCGCTGCGCGTCCGCCGCCTCAAGTTCCACGGGCTCGGCCAGGACGCCTTTGACCGGGAAACGCAGGGACGCAAAGCCCAGGCGGAAGTTCTGGAGCCAGGGTACAAATACAATCTTTCCGATATCCACGCCGCCCTGGCCCAGACACAGCTTTCGCGCCTGGAAGAAATGAACGCCAAGCGTAAAGCCCTGGCCGCGCGCTACCTCGGCGCCCTGGCCGGGTCCGCCTATCTGCCCCTCGGACTGCCGCCTTACCCGCATGAGCACGCCTGGCATCTTTTCATGATCCGGGTGGACGAGGAGCGTTGCGGCTTTGGCCGGGACGAGCTCATGGCGAGGCTTAAAGGCATGAACATAGGCACCGGATTGCATTTCAAGGCCGCGCATACCCAGAAATATTACCGCGAGCGTTTTCCGGACCTGTCTTTGCCGAACAGCGAATGGAACTCCGAACGCCTCTGCACGCTGCCTCTTTTCCCTGACATGGAGGAGAGCGACGTGGACCGGGTGACGGAGGGGCTTTTTTCCCTGCTGGGGGCATAAATGGACTGCGCAGAGCCGATCCGCACCCTTTCCGTCGTCATTCCCGCTTACAATGAGGAAGAAAGCCTGGGCGAGCTTCTGGAGCGCACCACGAAGGTCTGCCGCTCCCTCAATCTGGACTATGAGATAATCGTGGTGGACGACGGCAGCGTGGATCGCACGGGCGAGATACTCGGCGCGGCGGCGCAGGTGCCGGACAGCCATATTGTGGCCGTGCAGCTCAACCGCAATTACGGACAGCATGCGGCGGTCATGGCCGGCTTCAGCCAGGCCGCGGGCGATCTTGTCATTACCCTCGACGCCGATTTGCAGAACCCGCCGGAGGAAATTCCAAGGCTGGTGGAAACCGCGGGGCAGGGCTATGACGTGGTCGGCAGCGTGCGCATCGACCGCCGCGACACCTGGTTCAGAAAATTCGCCTCACGCCTGATCAACGCCCTGATCAAGCGTTACACGGGCAAGGAAACCGGCGATTACGGATGCATGCTGAGGGCCTACCGCCGGCATATCGTGGACGCCATGCTGAGCTGCCGTGAGCACAGCACCTTTATCCCCATCCTGGCCAACAGTTTCGCCGGGCGCGCCGTGGAAATAAAAGTCCGGCACGACGAGCGCAAATTCGGGGATTCCAAGTACGGCATCCTCAAGCTGATAAACCTGATGTTCGACCTGATCACCTGCCTTACCACCACTCCCCTGCGTATTCTGAGCATGTTCGGCCTTTGCGTCGCCTGCTTCGGGTTCTTTCTGGCCTTCATTCTGGTGCTGCTGCGCCTGCTGCTCGGGCCGGAATGGGCGGCGGAAGGGGTGTTCATGCTCTTTGCCATTCTGTTTATCTTTGTCGGCGCGCAATTCATCGGCCTCGGCCTGCTCGGGGAGTACACCGGGCGCGTCTATACCGACGTGCGCGCCCGCCCGCGCTGGCTTGTCCGCAAAAGGACCGGGACGCCTCTTTCCGGGCTGCCCTTTTCCGAACCTCCGGATATTGGAAACAAACAACCGGGAAGGTAGCGTGGGTCTTCACGCTCATGCGTCTTGCGCTTGGGCGGGGTTTGGACCCCGCCCAAGCTTCCGCCCGTATGGATTTCCCGCCTTTCGGGCGGGGTCGGGCTATCCGGCCTGAAGGCCGGGGTCTCAAACCGTAAAGGAAGCTTGGATGAAAGCAGTTGTTTTCGCCTATCACAACATCGGCTGCGCGGGTCTTGAGGCCCTGACGGAGGCTGGATTTGACGTAAAGGCCGTTTACACCCATGTGGACAACCCGGACGAGAGGCGCTTTTTTGCCTCCGTCGCCCATCTGGCCGTGAAGCTCGGCCTGCCCCTGCACGCCCCGGAGGATGTGAACCATCCCCTGCATCTGGAGGCGATCCGCGCCCTTGAGCCTGACGTTTTCTTTTCCTTCTACTACAGAGGCATCCTGAGCGAGGAGCTTTTGTCCATAGCCCCGCTCGGGGGGTTCAACCTGCACGGCTCGCTTCTGCCGCGCTACCGGGGGCGGGCGCCGGTGAACTGGGTTCTGATCAACGGCGAAACGCAAAGCGGCGTGACCCTGCACAAAATGACCGCAAGGCCCGATGCCGGGGATATCGCGGGGCAGATGGCCGTTGCCGTGGACGAGACGGATACCGCCCTCAGCCTGCACGGTAAACTCTGCGCCGCGTCGCGCGCGCTTTTGCGCGAGGTTCTGCCGGGCATAAAGGACGGCAGCATAAGGCTCCGTCCCCAGGACGAGAGCCAGGCCAGCGTCTTTGGCCGGCGCGGGCCGGATGACGGAGAAATTTACTGGGACAAGCCGGCGCGCGCCGTCTATAATCTGGTGCGGGCGGTGACCGACCCCTATCCCGGCGCCTTCACCCACGCCGGGCGGCGGAAGATGATTGTATGGGAAAGCCGCCTGTGCGGGGAGTCCCAGGAAGGGACGCGCCCGGAACCGGGCACGGTGCTCGGCGTGGACCCCTTGCGCGTGGCCTGCGGCGCGGGGTGCCTGGAAATAGTCAGCGGGCAGACGGAAGGCGGGGTGTTTCAGAGCGGAGCGGCCCTGGCCGCGGAGATCGGACTGGCCCCGGGCCTGCGCTTTGGCCTGAAACCGGGCAGCGCCGCCTGGGAAAAAGGAAGAAAAAAGACCTCCCGCGTCCTGATCCTGGGCGCGAACGGCTTCATCGGCAACCACCTTACGGAACGCCTGCTCGCCGAAGGCGGCTATGAGGTCTACGGCATGGACATCGGCTCCGAGGCCATCCGTCGTTTCGAGGGCAGCCCGGATTTCCATTTTGTGGAAGGCGACATCAGCATCCACACGGAATGGATCGAATATCACATAAAAAAATGCGACGTGATCCTGCCCCTGGTGGCCATTGCCACGCCCATCGAATACACGCGCAACCCTCTGCGCGTCTTTGAACTGGATTTTGAGGAAAACCTGAAGATAGTGCGCTATTGCGTCAAATACAACAAACGCATCGTCTTTCCGTCCACCTCCGAGGTCTACGGCATGTGCCGGGACGAGGAGTTCAACGAGGATACCTCGCCCCTGGTGCTCGGGCCTGTCAACAAGCAACGCTGGATCTATTCCGCTTCCAAGCAGCTTCTGGACCGGGTCATCTGGGCTTACGGAGAAAAGGCCGGTCTTGCCTTCACCCTGTTTCGGCCCTTCAACTGGATAGGTCCGCGTCTGGACAGCCTGGATTCGGCCCGCATCGGCAGTTCCAGAGCCATCACCCAACTCATCCTGAACCTGGTCGAAGGCACGCCTTTCAATCTGGTGGACGGCGGGGAACAGAAGCGCTGTTTCACGGACATCAAAGACGGCATAGAAGCCCTCTACCGCATCATTGAGAACAAAAACGGCCGTTGCGACGGCCAGATCGTCAACATCGGCAATCCGGACAACGAAGCGGGCATCCGGGAGCTTGCGGAAATGCTTCTGGACTGCTTTGAGAAACACCCTCTGCGCGGGAATTTTCCGCCCTTTGCCGGGTTCCGGGCCGTTGGGAGCGGAGAGTATTACGGCAAGGGCTACCAGGATGTGCAGCACAGGCGTCCGAGCATCAAAAACGCCCGCCGGCTCCTGGGATGGAAGCCAAAGGTGCCGTTGCGCAAAACCGTTGAGGATACCCTGGACTACTTCCTGCGCTCCCGGTGACTCCTTGAGCGTTTCAGGTGTGAAACGATTTAAATGCAGCAGGCGCGCGGAGACGGGAAAATGCGAAGTATCGGCCTCAGGGTGGACGCCGACACCTATGCCGGGACCAGGGACGGGGTGCCCGGCTTGCTGGATTTGTTCACGCGGCGCGGGATCCGCGCCAGCTTTTTTTTCACTCTTGGGCCGGACAACATGGGCCGGCATCTCTGGCGGCTGCTGCGCCCGGCTTTTTTTTGGAAAATGCTGCGCACCGGGGCGGCCTCGCTCTACGGGAGGGAAATAATATTCGCCGGCACCGCCTGGCCTGGACGGCGCATAGCTCCGGCCCTCGGGGGGATTATGCGCGAAACCCTGGAGCGGGGGCACGAGGTCGGCATGCATGCCTGGGATCACCAGGCCTGGCAGGCGCGTCTGCCGGACTGGAGCGCCGGGGAAATCGCCCGGCAGGTCCGGCTCGGTCTTGAGGCTCTGGAAGAAGTTCTGGGACGGAAGGTCATGTGCTCGGCGGCCCCCGGCTGGCGCGCTGACGCGCGGGTGATCGAGGTCAAGGAGGGATTCGCCTTCCGCTACAACAGCGATTGCCGCGGCGGCAGCCCTTTCCGGCCTCTGCTCGCGGACGGAAGACCGGGGACCCCGCAGATCCCGGTGAGCCTGCCCACCTTTGACGAGGCGATCGGCGAGACGGTGGGGGAAGATGGCTTCAACGCCTATATCCTGGATGCGGCGCGCCTTTGTCCGGGGACGCCGGTCTATGCGATCCACGCCGAAGTGGAAGGCAGAGCGAAGGCCGGACTTTTCGCCGGACTTGTCGACACGGCTATTGAGCGGGGTTTTGAATTCCGCCCCTTGGGGGATCTTTTGCCTGAAGACGTGGAGAGTCTGCCTGCGGGAAAGGTGGACTGGCGTCCTTTCCCCGGACGCGAGGGTTGCCTTGGAGTGCAGGTTGCGGCGGAGGAGAAGGCGTGAGGGTCGTAACGCTCGTCCTTTTTTTTGTTCTGCTTTACCTGTTGCCGTTGGGCAACGCCCCCCTGCGCCAGCCGGACGAGACGCGCTATGCGGAGATCAGCCGGGAAATGCTGGAAAGCGGCGATTGGGTTACGCCGCGTCTGCTCGGTCTGCGCTACTTTGAAAAACCCGTCGCCGGCTACTGGGTGAACGGCTTAAGCCAGAAACTGCTCGGGGAGACGACTTTCGCCGCGCGTCTGGGCCCGGCTCTGTGTACCGGAGCAAGCGCCCTGATGGTCGGTTTCCTGGCTTTTGTCCTTTGGCGGCGGCGTGAAACCGCGTTCCATGCCGTCCTGATCCATCTCTCCATGCTTATGGTTTTGGGCATAGGCACTTATAATGTGCTGGACGCCATCTTCAGCATGTGGACAAACGCGGCCATGTGCTGTTCATGGTTCTGCTTCAGAGCCGAAACGGCGCGCGGGCGCGTTTTGGCTTACGCCGCCCTGGGTGTGGCCTGCGGTCTGGCCTTTCTGACCAAAGGGCTTCCGGGTCCGGCCGTGGCGGTCTGCGCCTGCCTGCCTGTCGCGGTCCTGCGCGGGGAGATCCGGAGGCTTTTTTTATACGGCCCGATAGCGATACTCTGCGCCGTTGCGGTCGCCCTGCCCTGGTCTTTGGCCATTGCCGCGCGCGAGCCTGATTTCTGGAATTATTTTTTCTGGGTGGAGCACATTCAGCGCTTTGCGGGAGAAAAGGCCCAGCATCGCGAGCCTTTCTGGTTTTACCTGCCTTGGTTTGTCGCCGGGACCGCTCCCTGGATCGGATTTTTGCCCGGGGCGCTCAGGCTTGGCCTGGCCGGACGCCGAAAGGACCCCGGCCTTTTTTTCCTGGCAAGCTGGGCTCTTATGCCGCTTTTGCTTTTCAGCGTCGCGGCGGGCAAGCTCCCCACCTACCTTCTGCCCTGCATGGCGCCTCTGGCCTTGCTTTTTGCCTTTTACACCGGGTTGCATGCGAACTCGTTTGAATGCGGGACGCCAAAGTTTTTAGAAAACAGGAGAAACCTGATTTTTCAAAAAGTTGCGGACTTCGCCTCCGCCATCCCAATTCGCTTTCTATCGAGAGCAAATTGGCGTCGCGCCGGCGGTTTGGCGGAGGGAGGGTCTTCCGCGAACGGGCAGGGCGGATGTGACGCGGCAAGCGTGAACAAGCCCGGGAAAAACCCGTTCAAGGTGAACGCTTGCATTAACCTCGGCCTGAGTCTGGCGGGACTTGCGGCTTTTCCGGTCCTTTATTTCGATTTGCCGCCCGGCCCTCCGATTTATGTCCCGGAGGAAAAATACAAGCTCTGGCTTTGCGCCCTTGCGTTGGTCTGGTGGGGTTTGTGCGCCTTCGCCGCCCTGGTCCGGAAGGGAAAGTACTGGCCGCTCGCGGCGGCTTCTCCCCTGCTGATCAGCCTGCTCGGCGCTTTTCTTCTCCCCTGGCGGATCACGGATCAACGTGAGCCTGAGCACCTCATCGCCCCGCATCTGGCGGAACTTTCCGGCTGTAAGCAGGTGCTGGCCGGAACGGTCGGGTTGGGCGCGGGGCTGGCTTTCATGCTCAAAAGAAGCGATGTCAGGCTCTACAACGAGCAGGGCGAACTGGCTTACGGCCTGAGCTATGCGGACGGAAAGGAGCGTTCGGTAAGCGCGGTCGGGTTTGCGGACTGGCTTGCGTGGGCGCGCGCGCAAGGCCCGGTGGCGATGCTGGTGCGGGA
>JAISZH010000078.1 GCA_031269345.1 Desulfovibrio sp.
AAAATCCGGATAAAAATATCTTCCAAAGCAAGGAGCCGAGAAGAAGCAGCAAACTCACGCCAAGCACGCGCCGCACAAAGGACGGCCCAATACGCATGGTCATGCGCGCCCCGACCAGATTTCCCGCGATATTGGTCAAACACAACGGCAACACCAGGAGATACAAGACGTGCCCGTGCAGCGCGAACATGAAGGATGCGCTTGCCGAGGCGGCAAGGTTGAATATCTTGATGGTGGCCGAAGCCTGCACCAGCCCCATGCCGAGAAAAAAATGAAAACCCATGATATAGAAACTGCCCGAACCAGGCCCGAAAAAACCGTCGTAGAAGCCCACAACCAGACAGACAAGGGCGATGCGCAAATGCCGGGCGCGCGGGCCTGACACCCGGCGTTGGGCGTTTTCTTTCTTGGGGAAAAAGGTAACGGCAATGCCCAGAGGCAGCATAAAAACCAGAATCAGACCAATGGCGCGGCTGTCAAAGAAAAGCAGAGCGCGAGAGCCGACGAGTCCGCCAAGCAGGGCAAAGGGCAGGCCGCGCAGGGCCGCGCCCCTGTCCACAAAACCACCCCGGATATAGGCGGCCAGGGCTGAAAATATGCCGGGAAGCGAGGCGGTTTTGTTAGTGCCCACGACCACTTCCGCAGGCAATCCTGTCAGAAGCAGGGCCGGGATGGTCAGCAGACCCCCACCGCCGCTTATGCTGTCCAGAAACCCCCCGGCGAAGAAAACCGCAAGCAGAAAAAGGACAAGCCCCGCGTCAAGCTCTCCAGGCATTGCCTTACGACAGATAGATGGAACAGCGCTCGGCCAATATGTCCGTAATCTGCCCGTAGACCATTTCCTGGGGAAGGGAGGCGTCCACCAGGCGGAAGCGTTGCGGGTGCATCTCGGCGAGCTTCAGGTAGCCCTCCCGGACGCGGCGGTGAAAATCAATGGGCTCGGCTTCAAAACGCTCCTCGGTCGTCTGCCCCGCCCGGTCGGCATTGCGGGAAAAAACGCGGCGCAAACCATCCTCCACCTCCAGATCGAACAGTATGGTCAGATCCGGCGCAAGGCCGCCCGTAACCGTCTGATTGAGCCAGTTCAGCATGTTGATGTCCATGCCCCAACCGTAACCTTGGTAGGCGATTGTGGAATCCGCGTAGCGATCCGAGATGACAACATCACCAATCTCCAGAGCCGGCCGGATGACCGCGCTCACATGCTGGGCGCGATCCGCGAGAAAACCGAAAAGCTCGGCCAACTGCGCAAGCTGCTGGTCCCGGTCCAGAAGCAGAGGGCGCAAGGCCCGGCCAATCGCGCTTCCGCCCGGTTCGTTGGTGCGGACAAATGAAATGCCCTCATCCGCGAGAGCCGCACACAGACTGTTCAAGGTCGTACTTTTGCCCGACCCTTCTATTCCTTCAAAGCTGATGAACATAAGCTCCCCTGTGCCGGTTGCACGGTGTTTCAATCCACAGTCATATCCGTCCGCCGCCCGGCGGACATAAGCCGGGCGGATTGCCCCTCCCTGAAGGGAGAGGCTTCAGGCCATAAAAAAAGTTCTGGTGAGCAGGGAAAGATAGCCCTGGACCGCCCTACCCTCTCTCTCCTCTTTTTTGCCCGGGCCTTGCGCCTTTGTCACGCCGTCTTCGCCCGAAACCCGCTCCCGCGGAACCTGCCCGTCCTGCGTCCGTTCGCCAGAAGCCCCTTCTTGCGGAGCCTGCCCGGCCTGCGTCCGTTCACCCGAAGCCCATTCTTGCGGAGCTTGCCCGCCTGAAACCGGCTTACGCGGAACCTGACCGTCCGGCATCCGTTCCTCCGAAACCCGCTCTTGCGCGATCCGGTCCCGCCGGCTGGCATCTTCCTGAAACACCGGCTCAATCCGGGCGTCGTCTCCCGCCGTTTGCGTCCCGTCTCCGCGCTCCTCCTCCGGCCCCATCCCCGGAGGGCTTTTCGGGGGACAATAGAAAAACCGCTCCATGGCCGTATTGTATTCCGACCAGTCCCCCGGGTCCAGCCCCGTCAAAGCGTCGTCCGCCTGTTTCAGCTGGGCGTCCAGAATATCCGCGTAATGCAGGGCCAGGGCCTCAGGGGTGGCCGGCAGGCGGGGCGAACCGAATTCGTGCGTGCCGTGATGGCTCAAAACCAAGTGCAGAAGGTGTTCGGCAAGCTCATTTTCCAACCCCGTTTTTTCCGCGAAGAGCCCAAGTTTGCCGGCGAAAATGTTGATGTGTCCGATCAACCGTCCCTGAGTGGTGTAATTTATGGCCACGTCCTGCCTGAGTTCCCAAATTTTTCCCAAATCATGGCAGAGCGCGCCCATAAAGAGAACCTGGCGATCCAGGCCGGGATAATGATCGGCCAGGAGCAGACAGAGACGGACGACCGAGAGCGTGTGTTCCAGAAGCCCCCCGGCATAGGCGTGATGCAGGGCCTTGGCCGCCGGAGCCCTACGCAGCAGGACGCCCGTCTCCGGGTCATCCAGCAGCTTCCGGGCCAGATTGCGCCAAGGCTCATGGCGCAGGACGGTTTCGGCCAAATCGCGCAGTTCGGAAAACATCTCATCCGGATCGCGCGGGGCGGAAGGCAAAAAAAGGCTGAGGTCAAGGGCGGCCTTCTCTTCTTCGCCGAGTACGCGCATGGCTTCAATGGACAACTCCAGGCGCTCCCGGTAGCTCCCCACCCGTCCCCTCAGATGGACGGCCATGCCGGGCGTCAAGTCAGTATAGGCACGGCTTAACGGACTCCATATCTTTCCCGGCATGCTGCCGCTGGCGTCCATGAATTCAAGCCGCCAATACGGCCCGTTGGCGGACTGATTCTGCCTGGCGGCGGAGAGGAGAAAGGTATCCGCCACTTCCATGCCGAGCTTCAGGTCGGAGACAAAGAGCCGTTTTTCCGGAATGGGTTTCGCGCCCTCGGACATGGTTACAGGCCGCGCCTTCTCAGGTATTCGTTTCTGAGTTCACACAGGGGCAGATGCGCGCCGTTTTCCCTTGTATGCCAGAATCTCCAGCCGTTGCAGGAGGGGCTTCCCTGAATCAGCGCCCCGATGTGATGAATGGAACCCGTGTTTTCGCCGTAGAGCAGCTTGCCGTCGCCAAGCACCACGGCGGTCTTGTTGTAACGCCCGGGGGTATAGAGCAGGTCGCCGCTGCGGACAAGCTTTTCCTTGAGCAGTTGTTCAAAAGGCACACGCGTGCGCCTTTGATCCTTGTCCTGCGCCCATCCTGCCTCTGAAAACAGCGGTCCCAGCCCTTCAAGCCGCTTTTGCGCGATCTTTATATACTCTTCTTCCCGTTCAATGCCGATAAAATTCCGTCCGAGCCTGACAGCCACAGCCCCTGTCGTGCCGCTGCCGAAAAAAGGGTCCAGAACCAGACCCCCCCTGTTGCTGGAAGAGAGAATGACGCGCTTTAAAAGTTCTTCCGGTTTCTGGGCGGAGTGGGCCTTTTTCCCGTCCGCCCCCTTAATCCGTTCAGCGCCGGTACACAGGGCCATGTCCCATACGGAGGTCATCTGCTTTCCTCCGTTGTATCTTTTCATGAGCTTGTGGTTAAAGACATATTTGCGGCAATGTTCACCTCTGGCACACCAGAGCAGGGTTTCCGTGGCGTTGGTGAACCTTGTCCCGAGAAAATTGGGCATGGGATTGGTCTTGCGCCAAACCACGTCGTTCAGAATCCAGTAACCCAGGTCGAGCATGACGGCCCCGATGCGAAAGATGTTGTGATAGGACCCGATAACCCAGATTGTGCCCGTATCCTTGAGAACGCGCCGGCATTCGCCGAGCCAGGCCGCGCAGAAGGCATCGTAGTCCGCGAAAGAGGCGAACTTGTCCCAGGCCTCGTCCACACCCTCGACTTTTGTATTGTTGGGCCGGTAAAGTTCGCTTTTCAACTGCAGGTTATAGGGCGGGTCGGCAAAAATCAGATCCGCGCAAGCTTCGGGAAATTTTTTCAGTTCCTCGAGGCAGTCGCCGTGAATTATGGTGTTCAGTCGCATATTTTTACGCGCGCGGCCACAACTGCGAAACGCCTCGCATCCACGCCGGGAAAGGTGGTTTTTACCTGCCTATCGTCAGTGGCCGCGCCTGTAAGCAGACTCTTTATTTTCTCACCCTCGCGTCACCCCGGCCTATGCACTGGAATTCCTTTGTAACCAGCCAGCTTGCGCAGCCGCTTCCGCTGTATTGATTGCAGGCCCTGGTTTCGCCGCCGAAGGCCTCCGCCTCGCTGTATCCCCAGCTTTTGCAGCGCTGGGACGCAAGCTCCACCGCTTCCTGCGGGTTGACTTCCGGAATTTCATATGAGGCAAACTCGTAGGACATGCGTACAACAGCGTCGGAACGGCTGCCGCCTGTGGCCGCCCAATGTTTCTGTTGCGGCATGAAGGGCAGGCAGGCCCCGGCGAGCATGGCAAACGCAACGATTACCATCAGCTTGATTTTCATAAATCTCCTCCTGATTTTTCTTGCAACATCCCTCGTTCCCTGAAAACCATATCCGCTATAGGGAGGTTCACGCGCCGGCGGACACATTGACAACAGCCATATTCCTTTTTTGCCATATCGGCAAGAGGCTGGCATGATGCTGTCGCCGCGAAGCGGCGCAAGTCAGCCGAAAGCAGCGTTTTCGGCTGACGATCCTCCGCAGGAAAAAGTTTACTTTTCAATGCGGGTATCAATAAAAACAAAAAGGCGTTATTGTCATGTCACGCCTGCGCTTTCGCAACAAGAGCGAAGATATCTTCGCCGGAAGGCGTCGTTTCAAGCTCGCTCCGCCGCCTTCGGCGGCGCGTATCCCTTGCGGGATTACGGCCAGAGCGGTTCACTAATGAAACGAGTGAACCGCTCTGCAAAGATTTGCGGGCAAATCCTTTCCGCGAAACAGGAGCAGGCGGGCTTTGCCCGCCGTAAACGAACTGTTTCAAGCGTTAATTGCTCTTCTATTGTCGCTTGAAGCGACACTGCACTTCAGAGCAATTTCACTTTGAAATTGCTCTGGCGGCCGCAAGAGCGGGCGCCCGCCGCGAAGGCGTAAGCGCAATTTATTTGCGCTGTTAAACGCCGAAGCGGGCGCAGACCGGAGAGGATCAGGCGCATAATCTCAAAGTTGAAATGCTATAACAAGAGGGTCCGCATATGGTCAGCATAGGCACGCCGGGCAGCCCTACCGCCACCAAACTCATGCTTCTGGGTTCCGGGGAACTGGGGCGGGAAGTCGCCATTGAGGCTTTACGCCTGGGGGTGGAAGTAATCGCCGTTGACCGGTACGCAAACGCCCCGGCCATGCAGGCGGCGAGGCAGAGCAGGGTCGTCTCCATGCTGGACGGGGCTGCCCTGCGCGCTCTGATTGAAAAAGAAAAACCGGACTTCATCGTCCCGGAGATCGAGGCCATAGCCACGCAGACCCTGGAGGAAATGGAAAAGGAAGGTTTTCAGATCACTCCCACAGCCAGGGCCGTGCGCCTGACCATGAACCGGGAAGGCATCCGCAGGCTGGCTGCCGAAGAGCTCGGTCTTTTAACCTCGCCCTACCGCTTTGCCGGCGACTACGCTGAATTTTGCGCGGCCGCCGAAGAAATCGGCTTTCCCTGCGTCGTGAAACCCGTGATGAGTTCCTCCGGCAAGGGACAAAGCACGCCGCGCTCGAAGGCCGAGCTTGACGCCGCCTGGAACTGCGCCCAGGAAGGGGCGCGCGGGGGACGGGGGCGGGTCATAGTCGAGGGTTTCGTTGACTTTGACTATGAGATTACTCTGTTGACCGTGCGCCATATCGACGGCCTGACCTTTTGCGACCCCATAGGGCATTTTCAGAAAGACGGAGACTACCGGCGCTCCTGGCAGCCGCAGCCGATGAGCCCCAAAGCCCTGGCCGAGGCCAGGAGCATCGCGGAAAAAATCACCGGCGCTCTTGGCGGACGGGGCATCTTTGGCGTCGAGCTTTTCGTCGGGCAACACCGGGGAGAAGACAAGGTCTATTTCAGCGAGGTTTCGCCCCGGCCGCACGACACCGGCCTCGTCACCTGCATATCCCAGAACCTTTCCGAATTCGCCCTGCACGCGCGCGCCTTGATCGGCCTGCCCATCCCGGCCGTGCGCCGCCTTGGGGCCGCGGCTTCAGTCGCCATCCGCCCGGAAGGGCACAGTCGCCAACCTGTATTCCACAACCTGGAAAAAGCCTTGCGTGAGCCCGATACGCAAATCATGCTTTTCGGCAAACCGGAAATATCCGGGCACCGGCGCATGGGCGTGGCCCTGGCCCTCGGAGAAGGGATCGAAGAAGCCCTGGCCAAGGCGCAGAGGGTAGCTGACGCCGTGGCCGTCGAGATGTAGCGGCGCATGGGCCGGCGAGCATGTTACGGGAACACCGAATAAGCGGCGGGCATGCAATTTCTGCGCGGAACTCCGTAATATTTTATCCGCTCCAGCCGATAAGAGGACAGAAGACCAGGATCACGCCGCAAAGCGTGGTTTCCGGCTGACTTGCGCC